>JBAYVV010000025.1:0-35492 GCA_041674465.1 Sterolibacterium sp. | reverse complement strand
CAACGCGATTCGCACCAGGCCTCCCTGGGCAATGCCAAGACGAGCACCGACGAGGGCAGACCGAAGATCGAATTATTCTGAAACCAGTCTGATCAGGGAGAATAAAAACATGAATGCCTCCGCAAGCAGTCCCACCGGTAGATTGGCGATTGAACAGGACATGACCATCTACCAGGCCGAAGCGCTCAAGGCCGAACTCATGGGCAGTGTCGAGCAGAACCAGGTCATTGAACTGGACCTCTCCCGCGTCACTGAAATCGACACCTGCGGCATCCAGTTGCTGATGCTGGCCAAGCGTGAATGTCAGAAGCAGAACAAGACCCTGCGCATCGTCGCCCACAGTCCCCGGGTGCATGAACTCATGGACTTCTTCAATATCGCCGGCTTTTTCGGTGACCCCCTGGTGATCCCCGCCCGCGATTCAGCCTGAACGCCAGCCGGCAATCCAAATACAACCAGTACAGAGAGTACATCATGGAAGAAATCCTCAGCGTCTTCATCCAGGAAGCCCGTGAACAGTTGACCGACATGGAAGCCGGTCTGATGCGCATGGAACAAGGCGATCACGATCCGGAAACCCTGAACGCCATCTTCCGCGCCGCCCACACCATCAAGGGCGGGTCGGGCGTGGTCGAACTGGGCATGATCGAGAAATTCACCCACGTCGTCGAAAACGCCCTGGACAAGCTGCGCAACAACGAGATCAGCGTCAGCAGCGCACTCGTCAGCGCGATCCTGAATTGCTGCGACCATCTCAACGCCCTGCTCGACCTCGCCGAGAATGACGTCCGCGAAGCCGACAGCGCAACCCAGGCCAAGGGCGACGCGCTGGCCAACGAACTGCGCGGCTTCCTGGGTGGCGCAGTCACCCCCAGCGCGACCACTGCACCAACCGAAACCGCCGCAGAGGTCGAGTCCGAAGGCGGCGGCAAGACCATGAACGACTGCTGGCACATCTCGGTGCGCTTCGGCCGCGATGTCCTGAGAAACGGCATGGACCCCGAAGCCATCCTGCGCTATCTGCTATCGCTGGGTGAGATCGTGCACATCACCACCATCAGCGACGCCCTGCCCGAAGCCCATGACATGGATCCCGAATCCTGCTACCTCGGATTCGAGATCAACTTCCGCAGCCACGCCGACAAGTCCGCCATCGATAAAGTCTTCGATTTTGTGCGCGACGGTTGCGACCTTTACATCCTACCGCCCTTCAGCAAAATCACCGATTACCTCGACCTGATCGCCCACCTGCCCGAAGAAACCATGAGGCTCGGCGAAATCCTGGTCAAGAGCGGCGCCCTGACCCAGGAGGAACTCGACGAGGGACTGCAGCGCCAGCAGGCCGGCGCTGCCGCCGCAGCCAAGACTGAAGGTGGCGCACCGGCGCCACAACTCGGCGAAATCCTGGTCGACCGCCATATGGTCCAGCCGGAAATCGTCGAAGCCGCGGTCGCCAAACAGAAACAGGTTTCCGAAAAGAAAGCCGACGAAGCCCGCCTGATCCGCGTCCATGCCGACAAACTCGATCTGCTCATCGACCTGGTCGGCGAACTGGTGATCGCCGGCGCCAGCGCCAACCTGCTCGCCCAGAAAAGCGGCCAGACCGTGCTGGTCGAGGCGACTTCGGTGCTCTCGCGGCTGGTCGAAAGCATCCGCGACTCGGCCCTGCAATTGCGCATGGTGCAGATCGGCGAGACTTTCAACCGCTTCAACCGCGTGGTGCGCGACACCGCCAAGGAAATCGGCAAGGAAATCGAGTTGGTGATTACCGGCGCCGAGACCGAACTCGACAAGTCGGTGGTCGAAAAAATCGGCGACCCGCTCATGCACCTGGTGCGCAATGCCATGGATCACGGCCTGGAACCCACCGCCACACGCATCGCCAAGGGCAAGCCTGCCGCAGGACGGGTCGAACTCAACGCCTTCCATGATTCGGGCAGTATCGTCATCGAAGTGGTGGACGACGGCGGCGGCCTGCCCAAGGACAAGATCCGCGCCAAGGCCATCGAGAAGGGCATCATTTCCGAGGGACAGTCCCTCTCCGACCAGGAGATCGCCAACCTGATTTTCGAGGCCGGCTTCTCCACCGCCGAGAAAGTCACCAACCTGTCCGGACGCGGCGTCGGCATGGACGTGGTCAGACGCAACATCCAGGCGCTGCGCGGTACGGTCGAAGTGCATTCCGAAGAAAACATCGGCTCGCGCTTCATCATCCGCCTGCCGCTGACCCTGGCCATCATCGACGGTTTCCTGGTCGGCGTGGAAAATTCCTCTTTCGTGATTCCGCTGGAGATGGTGGTGGAATGCATGGAATTGCAGAATGCCACGGTTGACCGCAACTATCTCAACCTGCGCGGCGAGGTGTTGCCTTTCGTGCGACTGCGCGAACTGTTTGAAGTCGGCAGCGAAAAACCCGGGCGCGAGAACGTGGTGGTGGTCAAAGCCGGCGGGCGCAAGGCCGGCATCGTCGTGGATGTGCTGCAAGGCGAATTCCAGACCGTGATCAAGCCGCTCGGCGGGCTGTTCCGCCATCTGCGCGGCATTTCCGGTTCCACCATCCTCGGCAGCGGCGATGTCGCCCTGATTCTCGATGTGCAGGCGCTGGCCAATCTTGCCGCCGGTGCCGAAGAACACGCGCTTGCCGCCACCGGCACGCGCAACTGATTTACCTTTCTGAAAGGGAGCAAACCATGTTGAACAATCTGAAGATCGGCGTCCGTTTAGGCATCGGCTTCGCCGTCACCCTTGCCTTGTTGATTACCATCTCTGTGGTCAGCTATTCGCGGCTCGCGATGCTGAATGCCGAAATCGAAGACATGGTACTGGTTGATTTTCCCAAGGTGGTGCAATCCAACGACATGCTCGACGCCATCCATGTCATCGGCCGTCTGTTGCGCAACGCTTACATTTACACGGGCGCTGAACAGCAGAAGGCGCTCGATCAGATCCCGGAACAAAGGAAGATCATTTCCGATCGTCTCGAAAAGCTGGAAAAATCCATCACCAGCGAGAAAGGCAAGGAGATCCTGAAGAAAGTAGGCGCCGCCCGCGTGGCCTATGTGGCTTCTATGGACCAATTCCTGGAATTCCTCAAGGCTGGCAAGCGGGATGAGATCGTCGTCCTCCTGCAAGGCGGAATGCGCAAGACCCAAGCAGATTACGTTGGCGCGATTAACGAGGTGGTCGACTTCCAGACCAAGATGATGGAAGACATGGGCAAGGCTGCCGACGAACAGGCCGGTGCAGCGGAACGCCTGGTGCTGATCCTCTCCTCTGTGGCCGTGTTATTGACGCTGGCTTTCGCCTACCTGATCACACGCAGCATCACCCAGCCCGTGAACGAAGCGCTGGGGGTGACCCAGCGCCTGGCCGAAGGCGATCTGACGGTGCGCATCGAAAGCAGCAGCAAGGATGAGATCGGCCACATGCTCTCGGCACAGCAGGGGTTGATCGAAAAACTCAACCAGATCATCGGCGAAGTGAACACTGCCTCGGAAGCCCTCAACAACGCAGCTGGCCAAGTCTCGCAGACCGCCCAGTCCCTGTCGCAATCCTCCTCCGAGCAAGCCGCCTCGGTCGAAGAGACCACCGCATCCATCGAACAGATGACGGCTTCGATCAACCAGAACACCGAGAACGCCAAGGTCACCGACGGCATGGCCAGCAAATCTGCCACCGAAGCCGCCGAAGGCGGCACCGCCGTGAAGAACACCGTCGAAGCCATGAAACAGATCGCCGGCAAGATCGGCATCATCGACGACATCGCCTACCAGACCAATCTGCTCGCCCTGAATGCCGCCATCGAAGCGGCCCGTGCCGGCGAACACGGCAAGGGCTTCGCGGTGGTCGCCGCCGAAGTCAGGAAGCTGGCCGAACGCAGCCAGGTGGCGGCACAGGAAATCGGGCAACTCGCCGGCAGCAGCGTGAACATGGCCGAGCAGGCCGGCAAACTGTTGGACACCATGGTGCCCTCGATCCGCAAGACTTCCGACCTGGTTCAGGAAATCGCCGCGGCTTCGCAGGAACAGAGTGCCGGCGTCGGCCAGATCAATGGCGCGATGGGCCAGCTCAACAAGGCGACGCAGCAGAACGCCAGTGCTTCCGAGGAACTCGCCGCCACCGCCGAGGAAATGGGCGGCCAGTCAGCCCAACTCACCTCCCTGATGTCCTTCTTCCGGCTCGAGCAGGACAGCGGCGGAACACCCGCCCCGCGACCCGCAACCAAGGCCAGTGCCGCCCGCACCAAAATGGCTGCACCCGCGCCCGTCCACAGCAGGGCAGGCAAAACCAGCGCACCGGTCAACGAGCAAGATTTCGAACGTTTCTGATCCGGGGAGCCAACCATGGGAACCCAAGTTCAAGCACGCCCCGCAGGAAGTCCTCCTGGGGGACAAGTTACCCAGATGAGTGCACAACAGGCGCTGACCGCTGCCCGCCATCTGGCAGCGGCCGGCGAGGCGCATCAATACCTGACCTTCGCCCTGTCCGGCGAGATGTACGCGGTCGGCATCCTCAACGTCAAGGAGATCATCGAGTACGGCAACCTCACCGAAATCCCCATGATGCCGGCCTTCATTCGCGGCGTCATCAACCTGCGCGGCGCCGTGGTGCCGGTGGTCGATCTGGCGGCCCGCTTCGGCGGACAGGCGTCGTCGATCGGCAAGCGTACCTGCATCGTCATCGTCGAGATGCAGCAGGACGACACCAAGCAGGACCTCGGCATCATGGTCGATGCGGTGTCCGAGGTGCTGGAGATTCCCGGTACGGAGATCGAGCCGCCGCCGGCTTTCGGTGCCAAGATCCGCGCCGATTTCATCGCCGGCATGGGCAAGGTGAATGGCAAGTTCGTCATCCTGCTCGACATCCAGCGCGTCCTCTCCGTCGAGGAGATGGCGCATCTGGCGACTGTCGGCGGGACGAACGATGTACCCGAAGGCGCTGCCGCAGCGGCATAAACACAAAAATGAGCTCAATGACAAAAGGATAGCATCATGCAAGCCTCAAAATTGTTGGCTGGAATGCTGCTGGCGGCCTCGGCTGCCAGCGCCTGGGGCTACCAGCCACTGATCACCGATGACACCGGCACCCAGGGCCAGGGCGGCAACCAGCTGGAATTTTCCTACGAAAGGGACCGCGCCAAACAGGCCGGCTTCACCGACACCACGCGCATCGTCGGAAGCACCTTCACCCGCGGGCTGACCGACACGCTGGACGCCTTCGTCAGCGTCAGCCACATGCGCATTTCATCGGGGCAGCCCGGCGTCGATAGCGCAAACGGCAACGGCAATCCTGCGGTGGGCGTGAAATGGCGCTTTTACGAGAACGAGGCAAGCAAGCTCAGTTTTGCGCTGAAGCCGATCCTGAGCTTTTCGCTTGACGAGAACAAGGAAGCCGTGGGGCTGGGCAGCGGCCGCACGTCCTATGGCGTCACCGGCATCATGACGCAGGAAACCTGGTTCGGCGCAGTGCATGCCAACCTGGTTGCGGACCGGACGCGCAACAGCAACACCGCAGCCAATCCGAATTCAACGATGTATCGTGCATCGGTCGCGCCAGTCTGGGATTTCCAGGAGCACTGGAAGGCAGTATCCGACATCGGCGTCGAATGGGAGCGTGCCGCTGGGGATACGACGCACGCCTATTTTTTCGAGCTCGGCGCCATTTACTCGCCCAGCAAGGATCTCGATTTCGCTTTCGCTTTTGTGCATTACAACCAGCGTACCCATCCCGGCACCAACACCAACATCCTGACTGCAGGAGTGACCTGGCGCTTCAAGTGATGCCGATCCTGTCTCTGTTGCGACCCGGACCGGCCTGACGAACCAGTCTCGGTCACTCGTGCATTTCCTTGAAATGGCGCGCGGCACATCCACCTTAATCACCGCGCGCCGGCTGACCAGAAGCCGACTTGGATGTACCGCGATTTTCGGTCTCAGTCCCTGGACTGTGTAGATCGGGCGCGACTTCACACAGTATAATCATCCGATCATGATCGACAGTCCCAATATCACTGACGCAGAGTTCGCCCAATTCCAGAAACTCATCTACAAAATTGCCGGTATCAGCCTGGCGGACTCGAAGCAGGTGCTGCTGGTGGGCCGCCTCGGCCGCAGACTCAAACATTACGAACTGAGCACCTTTGCCGAGTATTACCGGATGGTTTCGAGTCCCGGCGCGGAAGATGAATTGCAAGCGATGGTGGACCTGCTCACGACCAACGAGACTTATTTCTTTCGCGAAGAAAAGCATTTCGAATACCTCGCCAACACCATCCTCGCCAAGCATCCGACCGGCCGGCCGTTCGACGTCTGGAGCGCCGCCAGTTCAACGGGCGAGGAAATTTATACCATCTGCATGGTGCTGGCCGACAAGCTGGGCATCAACGCAACTTGGTCGGTGACCGGTTCGGACATCAGCCAGTCGGTGCTGGCGGTGGCGAAACGCGGCCTCTACTGGCTCGACCGCACACGCGGCCTGCCCAAGGAATATCTGCGCAAATACTGCCTGAAGGGCGTGCGTGAAAACGAGGGCAGCTTCATCATTTCTCCGGAGCTGCGCAGCCATACAAGCTTCATGCAGGTGAATCTGAACACGACTCTGCCCGTCATGAGCAAGTTCAATGTGATTTTCCTGCGCAATGTCATGATCTACTTCGATGCCGAGACCAAGAAGAATGTGGTTGAAAGGCTGGTGCGGCAACTGCTGCCCGGCGGCTACCTGATCATCGGCCATTCGGAAAGCCTCAACGGCATCACCGATTGCGTCAAGGCGGTGCAGCCGACGATTTATCAGCTGTCATGAACCACCTCCGGATTGCTACGCCACCGCCCGCCACCAACCCGCCCCAGTTCCGCGTCTTCCTCAATGCCGGCGAATTTCATTTCGGTGAGGCGCCCCTGCAGTTGGCCACCCTGCTCGGTTCGTGCGTCACGGTGACACTCTGGCACCCGCGCCGGCAAATCGGCGGCATGTGCCATTTTCTGGTGCCGAGCCGTTCGAAAAAATCCGGCATGGCGCTGGACGGACATTTTGCCGAGGAAGCCTTTGCCCTGTTCGACCTGGCGCTGCAGCAGCGCAGCAGCCGTCCGGAAGAGTTCCAGGCCAAGCTGTTCGGTGGCGGTAACATGTTTCCCGAGATGAACATGAGCATCGATGTCGGCGAACGGAATATCACGGCCGCCCGCAGGCTCCTCAAGGAGCGCGGCATTCCGCTGCTGGCCGAGCATGCCGGCGGCGCCGGCCACCGCAAACTGGTTTTCGACCTCGCCACGGGCGAAGTGCAGATCCGCTTTGCCGATAAGACGAAAGAAAAACAGCATGGCTAAAATCCGCGTGATGATCGTCGACGACTCCGCCGTGGTCCGCCAGGTAATCCGGGAGAATCTCGATCGCGAAGCCGACATCGAGGTGATTGGTGCGGCCGCCGATCCGCTGTTTGCGCTGGAGCGGATGAAGAATGACTGGCCCGACGTGATCACGCTGGATGTCGAAATGCCGCGCATGGACGGCATCACCTTCCTGCGCAAGATCATGTCCGAGCATCCGACCCCGGTGGTGATCTGTTCCTCGCTCGCCGAAAAAGGTGCCGAAACCACCATGGAAGCGCTGGCGGCAGGCGCCGTGGCCATCATCACCAAGCCCAAGATGGGCGTGAAACAGTTTCTCCAGGATGCCTCCAACGATCTGGTCACCGCGGTCCGCACGGCGGCGCGCTCCAATGTACGCAACATCCATCCCAGCAACCGCAGCCTGGCCACGCCTGCCCCCAAGCTGACCGCCGATGCGATGCTGGCGGCGCGCGCGGCGGCATCGACGGCCATGTCGAAAACCACCGAAAGCATCATTGCCATCGGCACCTCGACCGGCGGCACGCAAGCCCTGGAAGTCGTTCTGACCATGCTGCCGGCGGTCTGCCCGGGCATCGTCGTGGTCCAGCACATGCCGGAAAAATTCACCGCCCTGTTTGCTGATCGCTTGAATACACTGTGCCAGGTCGAGGTGCGCGAAGCGCAGAACAACGACCGCGTCATCCCCGGCCGCGTGCTGATTGCGCCGGGCGGCCGCCACATGATGCTGAGGCGCAGCGGCGCCCAGTACATCGTCGAAGTGGCCGACGGCCCCCTGGTTAATCGCCACAAGCCTTCGGTCGATGTGCTGTTCCGCTCGGTGGCCCAGGTCGCCGGAAAAAATGCCCTGGGCATCATCATGACCGGCATGGGCGACGACGGCGCGCGCGGCCTCCTCGAAATGCATCAGGCGGGCGCAAAAACCGTGGCGCAGGACGAAGCCACCTGCGTGGTCTTCGGCATGCCCAAGGAAGCCATCAAACTCGGTGGCGTCGACAAGATCGTGGCGCTCGAGCTGGTGGCACGCGAGATTCTCGCCTACGCTTAGGGCGCAACGCGACGACGTTCCCACTGATCATGATTACTGCGCCTTCTCCAACAAGCAGAGACCTTGAGGTGCTCGCCAAGAACATCCACCCCGGACAATGGGCGGTGGAAGAGAGCAAGCCGATCGCCACCCTGCTCGGCTCCTGCGTGGCCGTCTGCCTGTTCGAGCCGAAATTGCGCTTCGGCGGCGTCAACCATTTCATGCTGCCGGTGCGCACGCGCAGCAGTGACAAGGAAGTCGATTCGCTGCTGCGCGGCGACTACGCCATGGAAGTGCTGGTGAACGCCATGCTGAGCAAGGGCGCGCAAAAGAAGCGCATGATCGCCAAGGCTTTCGGTGGCGGCAATGTGGTCAGTTCGCTGCGCAAGTCGATCGGCGACGGCAACATCAGCTTCACCCGGGACTGGCTGGAACGCGAGGGCATCCCGCTGATCTCCTCCGACTTCGGCGGTCCTTGGGCGCGCAAGGTGGTGTTCGCACCGGACACGGGCGATGCATTCTGCAAGCGCATCCCGACAACGCAGGCGATTTCCAGCGAGGTGGAAAAACAGGAAGTCGCTTACGAAAATTCTCTGGCCGGCCCCAGCACGCCGCGCGAAAAGAAAATCGAACTGTTCTAGGTCCGAACCAAAGTGGAGCCAGTGCGCATCTCCAAGCTGATGTCGGAACAGGGCCTCTGCTCGCGGCGCGAGGCAGACAGCTACATCGAGCGCGGCTGGGTGTTTCTCGACGGACAGCCGGTCACCGAACTGGGCACCCGCGCTTATCCGAACCAGCGCATCACGCTGAGCAAGGCGGCTCAATCGACGCAACAGGCGCGTGTCACGGTGCTGCTCAACAAGCCGATCGGCTATGTCTCCGGCCAGGCCGAACACCAGCACAAGCCTGCCTACACCCTGATCGATGCCGGCTCACGCCATGCCGGCGACCGCTCGCCGCAGCGTTTCAGCCCGCTGCATTTGAAAGGGCTGGCGGCGGCCGGGCGCCTGGATATCGACTCGACGGGCCTGCTGGTGCTGACCCAGGACGGGCGCATTGCCAAACAGTTGATCGGCCAGGACACGGAAATCGAAAAGGAATATCTGGTGCGTGTTTCCGGCACGCTGCCGGACAGCGACCTGGCCTTGCTGAACTTCGGCCTGAGCCTGGATGGCTCGGCGCTGCGCCGGGCACAGGTGAGCTGGCTCAATCCGGACCAGCTGCGCTTCATTCTGCAGGAGGGGAAAAAGCGCCAGATTCGCCGCATGTGCGAACTGGTCGGGCTGAAGGTGCTCGGGCTCAAGCGCGTGCGCATCGGCAAGGTCAAGCTCGGCGATCTGCCGACCGGCAAATGGCGGTATTTGTGCGATGACGAACATTTTTAAGCGGACCACCGCCCTCCTCTCCCTGCTCTGCCAGGCTGTTCCCGGTCTGGCCGCCGCGCCTGCGCCCGCCCTGGACAAGGCGCTGCAACAGATCGAGCACATCGTGGTGATCGTTGCCGAAAATCGCAGCTTCGACAATCTGTATGGCCTGTTTCCCGGGGCCAACGGCATCACCCGGGCGAATCCGGCGCAATGGACGCAGACCGATCACAACGGCGAGGTCCTGCCGCAACTGCCCCGGGTATGGAACGACAAGGCCGGACACTTCAAGTCCGACCTGCCCAACCGTCCCTTCCGCATCGACGGAGCGCCAATCCATCTCGGGCTGGAGCACAAGACGTCCGATCTGACCCACCGCTTTTACCAGAATATCGAACAAATCAACGGTGGCAAGCTCGATCGCTATGCCGCACTGTCGGGTGCCGGCGGCCTCACGATGGGTTATTACGACGGATCGAGAATGAAAATGTGGGCCTATGCCAAGGAATTCGTGCTGGCCGACAATTTTTTCATGGCGGCGTACGGCGGTTCCTTCCTCAACCACTTCTGGC
The DNA here is from genome assembly GCA_041674465.1 of Sterolibacterium sp. Lineage (GTDB taxonomy): Bacteria > Pseudomonadota > Gammaproteobacteria > Burkholderiales > Rhodocyclaceae > JACRAR01. The sequence continues at coordinate 25,183 of JBAYVV010000025.1, read as the reverse complement.
TGATCTGCGCCTGCACGCCCTTTTATCCGGATGCCCCGGACAGGCTCAAGGTGCAACTCGATGGATCAGGCAAACTCAAGCGCGACAAGGACTCACCTGCCAGCGCTCTGGCCGGCCCCAGCAAATTTCTCGATGGCGAGCTGACGCCGGATGGCTATGCGGTCAACAACATGCAGCCGAGCTTCCAGCCCAGCGGCATCGCGCCGGCCGCGGGTGGCGATTCGCGCTTTGCCGATCCGGCCAGACATCCCTTGCCGCCGCAGAAATTTCATACCATCGGCGATACCTTGAGCACCAAAGGGATCAGCTGGGCCTGGTATGCCGGGGCCTGGCGTGCCGCCCAGGCCGACGGCGCCCGCACACCGGTGCAGCGCGAAGTGATCTATTCGCGCAAGCCTGGCTCCGCCAGCCTCGAAGCGCATCACCAGCCCTTCAACTATTTCGCGCGCTTCGCACCGGGTTCGGTGGATCGCGAAAGACATCTGCGCGACGGCAACGAACTGCTCGAAGCCATCCAGGGCGGCAAGCTGCCGCAGGTCGTGTTCTACAAACCCGAGAGCAGCCTCAACGAACATCCCGGCTATGCCGATGTCCTCACGGGCGACGCCCACATCGCCCAGCTTGTGGCGCTGCTCCAGGCCAGCCCGCAGTGGCGCAGCATGGCGATCTTCGTCACCTACGACGAGAACGGCGGCTTCTGGGATCATGCCGCACCGCCCAGTGGCGCAGGCTGGAGTGACCGCTGGGGACCGGGCACGCGGGTCCCCTTGATCGTCATTTCACCTTATGCGAAAAAAGCCAGTATCGATTCGACGCTCTACGACACGACCTCGATCATCAAATTCATCACCCGTCGTTTCGAGCTTGATCCCTTGCCGGGCGTGCGTTCCAAAGCCGGCGACCTGACCAATTCCTTCGATTTCAGCCGCCAATAGCTGCCAATTCAGGCTGAGCCGAGCTTGGGCGGCGGGATATACACGACGCGATTGCGTCCCTGGTGCTTCGCTTCGTACATCGCCTTGTCGGCGGAGAGCAACAAGCCATCCGGCGTATCCGCCGATGCGGAACAGGCGATGCCGAAGCTGGCGGTGACCGGATGCGGCACACCCGCCATGGGGGTTGACTCGAGATGTTCGCGCAAGCGCTCGGCGACCGCCGTCACTTCGGGCAGGCTGCATCCCGGCATGAGTAGCACGAATTCCTCACCGCCGTAGCGCGCCACGATGTCGTAAGGACGCACCGTGGCCCTGGCCAGCGTAACGAAGCCGCGCAGCACGGCATCGCCGACGGCGTGACCGTAGCTGTCATTGATGTTCTTGAAGTGGTCGAGGTCCGCGAGGATCAGACTGCAACTCTGGCCGGTGCGGCGCGAACGCTCCAGTTCGTCGACCAGGCTCTCCGCCAGCCAGCGGCGGTTGGCCGCCCCGGTCAATGGATCGGTGCGCATCAATTCGAGTATCCGGCCCTCGTTGGTACGCAGCTCGCTGTTGGCCCTGAGGACCTCCTGCTGCAATTTGAGCAGCTCTGCGTTTTTCGCCTCGAGCTGTTTTTCGTAGCTCTTCTCGCGCGTGATGTCCTGGTACAAGGTGACAAAGCCGGCGGGCTCGCCGGACTCGTCCGGCAACACACGCCCGATCACGCTGAGGATGCAGCCATCATTGCGGGTGCGGATGAATTCGTGCGGCTCGAAACGTCGTGCCAACGCCAGGCGGGACTGCACCTGTTCTTCTTCGTCGCCGGGACCGTAGTCGCCGCGACGCGCATTGAAGCGGAACAGCGTCTCCAGCAGCAGCGGCTTCTTCATGATCGCTGCGGGAAAATCGAGGATATCGAGAAACGCCCGGTTCCAGAATATGAAGCGCAGATCCCGGTCGATGATGCTGACGCCCATCGGCGCCGCTTCCATCGCCCCAACCAGATTCTTGAGCCGGACGTCATGGCGCTGAATTTTTGTGTTCACGCGTCTCCTCCAGGATGTTCTTGTTGATCCTGTTAGCGGTACAGACTGACTGTCAACCTTTCCTTGGCATGCTCATCTTATGCCGATCCAGCGGCAAACGCTACGACTCGCTATCCGGCTTCGATGAAATCAACGATGGCACGAATCATGGCCTCGGGCTGGTCCTTGTGCGCGGAATGGCGACAGTCGGCCAGCTTGAGGATATCCACGCGCGGTGAATTGACGGCCTGGTTCCGGATCGCGTCGAGCTGGGCGAAGGTGCCGTACTCGTCGTCCTCGCCCTGGATGGCCAGGATCGGGCAGCGGATCGCCGGGAGAAAGTCTTCGATGTTCCAGTCACGGAAGTCGGGATGCAGCCAGATGTCATTCCAGCGCCAGAAAGTCTTCGTCGCGTCACGATGATAGCGCCCGAGCTTCTTGAGCAAATCGGTTTCGAGGGCCGCGGTCTTGGCAGCCTCGATGCTGCTGATCGAGACATCCTCGACGAAACAGTGCGGCGCTATGACGATGATGCCGGCGACGCCCTTCTCTGCGCCGACGCTGCCGGCATGGAGCAGCGCAATCGAGCCGCCGTCGCTGTGACCGATCAAGAGCGGGTTCTCGATCTGCAGCGCCGCCAGCACTTCGGGCAGGGTCTGCTGGGCTTCGCGGTGCATGTAATCGGGGGTGAAAGGCGTTTCGTGCAAGTCGGATTGCCCGTAGCCATAACGTGAATAAACCAGCGTACGGCAACCGCTGGCCTGGGCGACGCGGGAGGGAAAATCACGCCACATCGCGACGCTGCCCAGTCCCTCGTGCAGAAACACCAGGGTCGGGCGATTCACCTGATGTGCCGGATACAGCACGCATTCAAGCTGATGCCCACCGGCGCGTACGAATTGGGTTTGTGCCTGCAAAATAGCTCCTTAGACGCCCAGATACTTTTGCACAATCTCGCCGGAGAGTTGCTCCGCCTGATCGTCGAACACCACGCTGCCCTTGACCATCACCACGCAACGGTCGGCCAGATCGCGCACCGCACCGAAATTTTTGTCCACGATTACCGTCGCGATGCCTGTAGCGCGTATGGTTCGGATGATTTGCCAGATGTCGCGGGCGATCAGGGGTGCAAGTCCTTCGGTCGCCTCGTCGAGAATCAGCAGTTGCGGGTTGGTGAGCAGCGCGCGGCCGATGGTGAGCATCTGCTGCTCGCCGCCGGAAAGCTGCCCGCCCATGTGATCGAGACGTTCCGTGAGACGCGGGAAAGTGTCCATGATCCGGTCGTAAGTCCACTCGCGCCGCCCGTCCGGTCCGGAACGCGCGGCCATGACGAGGTTTTCCTTGACCGAAAGATTGGGGAAGATGCCCCGTCCTTCCGGGACGTAGGCCGCACCCAGCCGAGCAATGCGGTACGGTGCGGCATGCGCCACATCCTCGCCGCGCCAGCTCACCCGTCCCTGGCGTGGCCGCACATATCCCAGCAGAGTACGGATCAGGGTGGTCTTTCCCATGCCATTGCGGCCCATCAGGCCGATCGCTTCACCCGAGCCGATACGGAAGTCGACGCCATGCAGGATATGGCTTGCACCATAGTAGGTGTGCAAACCACTGGCTTGGAGCAGGTCAGCCATGGGTGTCTCCGTGCGCATCGCCGAGATAAGCCTGCTGCACCTGCGCACTGGCGCGCACCGCCTGTGGCGTTCCGGATTCGATGACTTCACCGTTGACCATCACCGTCAGGCAATGCGCCACCGCAAATACCGCGTCCATGTCGTGCTCGATCAGCAGGATGGCATGCTCGGCAGCCAGTTGCCGGATCAGTGCGACGATGCGCAGCGATTCCTGCGGACCCATGCCGGCCAGCGGTTCGTCCATGAGCAGGATGCGCGGCTGCGTCGCCAGGCACATGGCGATTTCGAGTTGGCGCTGCTCGCCATGGGAAAGCATGGCCGCAACGACCTCGCCACGCTCAGACAAACCCGCAGCTTGCAACGATTGCTCGGCAATCACATTGACGTCGGCATAGCGGCTGGCGCCACGGAATATACGCCAGGCGCGCTGCAGCCGCGACTGTGCTGCAAGACGGCAGTTCTCGAAAGCCGTGAAGGGCAGGAAGATATTGGTCTTCTGGAAACTGCGGCCGATCCCGAGTCGCGAGATGCGGTCGGAGGATAGGCCGGCCAGTTCGAACTCGCCCTCGCCGTGTGCCAGATAACGGATCGATCCCGAAGTCGGCATGAGTTCGCCCGAAATCAGGTTGGTCAGGGTCGACTTGCCGGCACCGTTCGGGCCGATCACCGCATGCACCTGCCCCAGGTGCAGTTCCAGTGACACGTTATTGACGGCGGCCAAGCCGCCGAACAGCTTGCTGAGATTCTCGACGCGCAGGACGGGATCAGTCATGTCCGCCTGTTTCCTTGTGCCGATTCCCGAGCGTACTGCCGAGACCCACCAGACCGTGCGGCAAGAGCAGCGCCACGGCAATGATGAATATGCCCATGGCCAGCTGCCAGTGCTTGGCGATGGGACCGAACCAGGACTGATTGGAAAGCGTTTCCTGCAGCAGGATGAAGACGAAGGCACCGAGCGCCGCGCCATGCAGACTGCCCATACCGCCGAGGATCACCATCATCAGGACGCTGCCGGAAACGTGCCAGCTGAGGATCTCGGGGTTCACAAAACCAAACTGCAGCGCCGCGAGGTAACCGGCCAATCCAGCCAGCATGCCGGAGAGCATGTAACTCGCCAGCTTGTAGCGGAAGGTGGAGAATCCCAGCGCGCGCAAACGGTGCTCGTTGGTCTTGATGCCGATGAGGGCACGGCCGAAATTGGAATCGAGCACCTGGCGCAGGAACAGATAAACCAGTGTCATGAGGCCCAGGATAAACCAGTACAGCACCTTGAAATCTTCGAGGTCCAGCAGAGCGGTCGCGCCGATCTTGATTTCCGGTTTGGCATAGATGTAGATGCCGTCGGAGCCGCCCCCGAAAGGCGTGTCATGGAACACGAAGAACAGCATCTGGGAAAAGGCCAGGGTCACCATGATGAAATAGATGCCGCTGGTGCGCAGCACCAGGAAACCGGTGAGCAGGGCAAACACGGCGCAGGCGCCGAGCGCCAGCGGCAGGGTGGTCCACAAATTGGCCGCCGCATACTGCGGCGCCGCTTTGGCCAGCACGTAACCGGCTAGACCGAAAAAGGCCGCGTGACCGAGACTGACCAAACCGGTATAGCCCACCAGCAGATCGAGGCTCATGGCAAAAATCGCCATGATCATGACTTTCGCGATGAGCTGGATGTAGAACTTCTCGCCCACGAACGGAAATGCCGCAAGCAGGACCACGGCAACGAGCAGGAGCAACGGAGTGAGTTTGGATCGCACCGGTCAGCCCCTCTTGAACAGGCCCTCGGGCCGCCACAGCAACACCAGCACCATGAGCAGGTAAGTCGACATGCCCGCATATTCGGGCAGCAACACCTTGCCGAAGGTGTCGGTCATGCCGATCAGGACCGAGGCGAGCAAGGCGCCCCAGACCGAACCGATGCCGCCGATGACCACCACGACAAAGCAGATGATCAGTACCTGGGCGCCCATGTTGGGATAGACCGACGACACCGGCGCCGCAATCATCCCGGCAAAGGCGGCCAGCGCCACGCCAAGAGCGAACACCAGGGTGTACAGCATCTTGATGTTGATGCCGAGCGCCTGTGCCATCTCGCGGTTGCTTGAACCAGCACGGATCATCATGCCCAGACGGGTCTTCTGGATCAGTCCATACAGGGCGGCGGCAAGCAGCAGGCAGAAACCCGAAATGACCAGGCGGTAAATCGGGTAGGACAGGTTGTCGGTGAGCGGAATCGAACCGGACAGCAGCGCCGGCACAGAGACGCCATGGACATCGTCACCCCACAGTACGCTGCGCAGTTCCTCGAAAACCAGGATCAGGCCATAGGTCAGCAGTACCTGATAGAGGTGGTCGCGATGGTAGAGGTGCTGGAACAGCAGTCGTTCCAAACCCATGCCAAGGATCACCGTGAGCGGAACGCCAAGCAGAATGGCAGCGGCAAAGCTGTCCATCATGCCGGCGAGCGACCAGGCGAGATACGCCCCGATCATGTAAAAACTGCCATGGGCCAGGTTGACGATGCCCATGATGCCGAACACCAGCGTCAGCCCGCTGGCTACCAGAAACAGCAGCAGGCCGTATTGCAGGCCATTGAGCAACTGGATGAGGACAAAAGCAAAATCCATCAGGCGCCTGTTTCAGTGAAGCGAGCGGCACGCGCTCCAAAAAAATGGCGGCAGAAGCCTGCCGCCGTTCCGCTCCGGGGAATAGCGTCAGGCCTTGCAGCCAAGCGCCGGATCGGCCAGCGCCTTGGCGGCTATGCTCATGACCTTGTTCTGCTTGCCCACCACCTTGCGCAGGTAGATGTCCTGCACCGGGTTGTGCGCCTTGGAGAGTGTCCAGACGCCACGCGGGCTGTCGATCTTGGCCGATTCCATGGCCTTGATCAGGGCCGCCTTGTTGTTGACGTCACCCTTGACGGTATCCAGGCCAGCGGCGAGCAGTTGCCCCGCATCGTAGCCCTGCACGGCAAAGACATCGGGCTGCAGCTTGTAGGCCTTGACATAGGACAGGCGGAAAGCATTGTCCTTTTTCGTGTTCAGGCCGTCGGCGTAGTGCAACGTGGTCTCCATGCCCTCGGCAGCATCGCCGACCTCTTCGAGCACGCCGTCGGTGAGGAAGCCCGGCCCGAACAGCGGGATCTTGCCCTTGAGGCCTGCCGCCTGGTAATCCTTGATGAACTTGACCGCAGCGCCGCCGGAGAAGAATGCCGCAACGGCATCCGGCTTGATGCTGGCGATCTCGGTGAGCAAGGCCTGGAACTCGACTTGCGGGAAGGGCAGGTAAAGCTCCTTGACCAGTTTGCCGCCTTCCTTCTCGAAGCCATCCTTGAAGCTGGCCATCATCTGGTCGCCGGCAGCATATTTGTGGGTGATGAACACTGCGGTCTTGTGCCCGCGCTGCTTGACCACCTTGCCCAGCGCATAGGTGCTCTGCCAATTGGAAAAAGAGGTGCGGAAAATGTTCGGTGCGCACAACGGGCCGGTCACTTCGTCGGCGCCGGCGTTCGGGTTGATCCAGATCACGCCGGCTTCGCGCACGATCTTGGCCATGCCCAGAGCAACACCGGAATGCACCGTGCCGACCAGGACATCGACCTTGTCGCGCTGGATCAGCTTGTTGGTGTTCTCGGGGGCCTTGGCCGGGTTGGACTCGTCATCGACAACGAAATACTCGACCTCGCGTCCGCCCAATTTTCCGCCATGCTCCTGCACCGCCAGCTTGAATCCGTTGGTGATCGCCACAGCCAGCGGCGTGTAGGTGCCAGTGTAGGGCAGCATCAGGCCGACACGGATCTTGCCGGCCGCAGCCTGCGCCTGGGCCAGGGATGCCGGCAACAGCGTACCGGCCAGTCCCGCTCCGGACAAGCCCGCAAGCGCCGCGCCGGTTTTAAGAAAATCCCGCCGATTGAAGTTGTTGTTGTTCATTAGTGTCCTCCTCGCTATGTTGTTGAATAAGTCTCGCAGGCCAACCAGCGTCAGCCGACAAAAACATCAGCAAATCATAACCTATTTGGTCGCGCTTGGCTCAACTTCCATACGCGTATTTCAGCCGCCGGCTTGCTCCCTGCTACATTGCTTGATAGCATACTGTTTGACATCCAACGATATCCAGCACCTGATGCCGCCAAAAACCAAACTGCGCGACCCGGCTGCGGAAATCGCTTTCGGCGCCCTGCCCGACCTGATCGGTTATCAATTACGCCTGGCGCAGATCGCGATATTTCGCGATTTTGCGCAGGCCCTGGGCAGGTATGAGATCAGTCCCGGCCTGTTCGGCGCACTGGTCATCATCGATGCCAACCCGGGACTCAAGCAGACCGAGTTGGCCCGGGCCACGCATCTGGACCGCTCCACCGTGGTCTCGCTGGTCGACAATCTGGAACGCCGCACTTTGGTCGAACGGCGCAGCGCCACCAGCGACCGTCGCTCAAATGCACTGCAACTCACGCCCACAGGAAAGACTCTGCTGAAAAAACTGCAGCGCCTGGTCACCGAGCACGAGCAACGGCTTGCCGCAAATCTGAGTGAGAAAGAGCAGTTCACGCTGGTGAAGCTGCTCGAGAAAATCTTCCCTGAATACCGCTGAACCAGGTCAGAACACCAGGTCGTAGCTGAACGTGATCAGGCGCGCATTGCCATAGCCTACGCTGGTCCCATTGGCGTTGAGGTTGAAGTTCGGACCGCTCTTGTCCAGCCAGCGGTCGAACTGAAACTTGAGTGCGCTGGTTGGTGTCAGATCATAGCGCAGGGAAAATCCCAGGGTGGTGAATCCTTCGTAAGATGCAGCATCGATTTCCGCCGGATCGGCCACGGCGGGGTCGGCATAACCGGGCGTCAGGCGCTCGCGATAGCGGTTGTAGGTAAGCATGGGCAGGAACTTGCCGTAGCGGTAACCGACGCCGAGCAACGTCGACAAGAATTCGTCGCCCTGCGACTTGCGATCGGTATAGAGATATTCGTTGCGCACCACCCAGCGCGGATGATCGATGCTGAACGAAAGCGCATAAATCTTCTGCTTGGCCTTGGGCGAATACTCGTAGGGAGGCGCGACCGTCAAGTCTTCGTAGCGCGTCTGGATGTCGGACTGGATGTAGGCCAGGCGCGCCTCGAACCAGTCATGCGCCAGAGTCAGGTCGGCACCGCGAATGTTGCTCCACCTGGAATCGCTGGTGGTTATCTGGCCGCTGTAGATTTTCTGATAGGGATTGTCGCGCCGCTTTTCGCCACCCGCGAAGAGGTTCATGCTGCTCGACCAGTCGCCCCATCTTTCCCGGTAAATCATGTTGGCGCCGTTGTAATTGACGATCTCCCAGCCATACTGTCCCGGCGGCAGATGAGTCCAGGGATAGGCGAACCCGACGTCCTGGGTTTCCGAGTAATAGAACAGGGGCAGGCGCTTACGGCCCAACTGGAAGGTGAGCTTGTCATCGATCTGATAGCTGCCGTAGATCCATTCCAGATCCACTTCGCCATTCCGCGCGCCACGCGCAACGACTTGCCCGGTGGCGGAAAATTGCGGGCTGAAAACGGCAGTGCCCTGCAAACCGAGCTTGGTGTCTGGCCGGAATACCCAGCCCTTGTTCTCGTAGATGCCGGCCTGGGCATAGTCGGTGACAAACATCGGCGTGGCGTAGCCCTGGAAGTCCTGCGGCGCATCGCCCTTGAGCACCTTGCCCAGCCCGACCGTCAGAAATCCGGATGTGGAAAAGTCGATGCCGGTCTGCGCCCATGCGTTCGGCATGACCAATGCAGCCAGCAGCAGTAAGGCAGTGGTACCGTTTAAGCGCAATTTCATTTCAGCATTCCTTCAATGCGTGAGGCAACCTCATCAAACTCTTCCGCCGCTACCGGCTTGGAGAAATAATATCCCTGGACTCTGCGACAGCCCATGTCGCGCAGCAAGTTCAACTGCGTCTCATCTTCCACGCCTTCCGCAACCACCTGCAGACCCAGACTCTGCGCCATGGCGATGATGGCCGCCACCAGGGCGCGATCGCTCTGGTTGACGCCCATGTCATGGACGAAGGATTTGTCGATTTTCACGGTATCCACCGGGAAACGCTTGAGATAGGAAAGCGAGGAATAGCCCGTGCCGAAATCGTCGAGATAGAGTCCAAAACCCAGCGCACGGACTTGCGTGAGCCAATCCAGCGCCTTGCTGACATCGGCCAGCAGTACGCCTTCCGTGATTTCCAGGACCAGTCGCTGCGGATCGACGCCGAACTGCTGCACCACTTCGGCAATTTTGGCGGGCGTCAGCCCTTCGGGTATCTGTCGGCCTGAAATATTGATCGAGAGGTACCAGTCCCTGCCCGCATCACGCCAGGTAATCAATTGCCGGCAGGCTTCCTCGACGATCCAGATGCCAAGTTCCACGATCAGTCCGGTTTCTTCGGCGACGGGAATGAAAGCATCTGGCGGTACCCGGCCTCTTTGCGGATGCTCCCAGCGAATCAGTGCCTCCGCCCCGACCAGTCGATTGCTGGGCAAATCCACGATAGGCTGACAAAACAGGCGGAACTGCTTGTGGCGCAGGGCAAGTTGCAGGTCGGACTCAAGCGCGCGACGCCGCTCCGCAGCTTCCACCATGGCCGGGTCGAAAAATGAATAGCGGCTGCCGCCGCTGACCTTGGCTCGATCCAGCGCCAGTTCGGCATTCCGCAGCAGGGTCGGAATATCCTTGCCGTCGTTGGGATAGAGCGTAATGCCGATGCTGGCGCCGAGTTGAACCGGCGTGGTATGCACTTCATAGTTGCGCCCGAGGCTGCGCACAATGCGCTCGCCGATGTTGCCGGCCAGTTCTTCGCTCCTGACCAGCGGCAGCACCAGGGCAAACTCGTCACCACCGACGCGAGCGACGATGTCGGAGGTCTTGAGACTGGATTGCAAACGCTCGACGGCATGTTTCAGAACCAGATCGCCGACTGGCAAACCGAGGGCATCATTGACCGGTTTGAACCCGTCCAGGTTGACCAGCATCAGACAAAAATTCGCACCGGCCTGTCCATCACCCTGACGAATCAAGGTCAGGACCTTCTGCTCAAGTCCGGTGCGATTCGCAGCGCCAGTCAGAGGATCGGTGATCGCCTGCCGCTTTGCGGAATCCTCCGCCAACTTGCGCTCGGTCACATCGACCACAACACCCTGGACATGCCCCCCGCCAATCGGACTCAGCAGGACATTCAACCAGCAGATCGATGAATCGAGCCGGGTGAACTCGAAATCGCCGGAGCTGACAACATTGCCGTCGATGCAATCACCAACAGTTTGCGACAATCGCTGCTGCTCGTTCCAGGGGAGTTGGTAAAGCATGATTTCAACATCCGCGGTCTCGGCGGGCAGTTCAACAAATCGCGCCAAAGCCGGGTTGCGCGATTCGATCCGACCCGAACGGTCGGCGATGAAAATACCGGTCTCGGCATTATCGAAAATCGCGCGGTATTTCTTCTCGTCGATTTCGCGCTGCAGCCGCAGCCTGCGCTCATCTTCAAGCGATGTCACGAGTTGGTTGGCCAGGCCATTGATGTCATCGGCCAGACGGCCGACCTCTGTCCCGGAATGGCCTGGCGGCACGCTCAGGCGATCGCCACGCGTCGCGTCCATGTGGTGCAACCGATCTGACATGCCCTTGATCGGGCGCACAATCAAACGCAGCATGACCACCACGATCGCCAGCACCACACCGCCGAGTTGAATCCAGAGCAGAAAACCGACAAAGCGCACTTCCTGCCCGATGTAACGGTCGAAGCTGTCGGGATCCGGATCCAGGATGATTTCGCCGATCACCTCCTCTCGGTTGAACGGCGACATGATCTTGCGTGTCTGGCGTCCGCGCTTGACCCGCTCGGCATCGAGTTGGGGGGCATCAGTGCGATAGCGCTTTGCCAATTCGCTGGATTTGCTGCGGATCACGACGCCCAGCACTTCGCCGTTCTTGAGCAGGCCGTGCGCCACCTCGGTCGCCAGGCTCTTGTCCTCGACGAAACAGGCAATGCTGACCGTATCCTCGACGGTTTCCAGAAGTTCCGTAAGACGCGTTTGTGACTGTTGCTGGGCCCGGTCGTTGGTCAGAAACGCCGTGATGCCGATAAACAGGACACCGACAAACATTGCGCTGCCCACAACCGCGACGACCGCGCGATACAGAATGCTTTGCCGCCAGCCTTGTTGCATGGCAGGGGCAGGGATCATTCCGCGAGATCCAGGACCACCTTGACCCTGGAGTCGACTTTGGTTTTCTCTACGTATCCGATGGCGCCGGGGGTTTTGCCGATGAAGCTCAGCAGGTCCTCATTATTGAGTGTCTGTCGGGGTGGCACCGTACGTCCGGAAAATATCAGCCGCGCCCAGTAAGAGTTGATTTCCGCCAAGTCCTTGTTCACCAGCAGACGGTAAAACAGGGCTTTTTCCGGCTGAGCCGCGGGAAGATCGGCAGGCTGCGCCGAAAGGCCGGAAGGAAACTGGCGAAAGCGGCCGAGAAAAATATTCACGACTTCCTCGCGCGTCATGCTGCTTATGCCAGTCTTGGGATTGGTAATGACCACCAGCTCTGCTGCTGCAGCTCCGGCGGTAAACAGGCACATAAAAGTCGCGAGAATGAAAATTCGCCAGGACATTAACGATAAATTCCGCATCAAATATCAGGGATCGAGAAGAGTGTGCGACGGAGATGCACATTTTAACCCGCCCACCTTTTGAATGCTAATTTGGCGGCACTTTTGCATTGCCAGCCGCGACAGAATGTTGCAGGTATTCTGCCAGGATCGATGTTGCCGGAATGGTGCTGGGATTGTACCTGCGCCAATTTTGTGCTTAAATTCGAGGGCATTTGGCGGTGGCCGATTCGGCCGCTCGGCAGGGTTTTTAAGGGGGTGTGACTGTGAATATCAACAATGCAAAATTGGGGCTGCTGGCCCTCCTGGGCTCAACGCTGTGTGTTTCCGCAGCGCATGCACAAAGCAAGGACATCGTCCTGAAGGATTCGATCAAGGGCTATGCCGTCGATCAGCGTGGCGTCGTGGTGCGCAGCGGATTCGGCCTGTGCTGGCGCACAAATTCCTGGACGCCTGCCATGGCAATCAGCGAGTGCGATCCTGACCTGGTCAAGAAAGAAGAACCCAAGCCGGTTCCAGTTGCCAAACCGGTTGAAGCCAAGCCGGCGGCGCCCGTAGCTCCGCCGCCGGCAGCAAAGAAATGCGACTTTTCCGCTACGCTCACCAGCGATGAAACCTTTACCTTCAACAAGGCGGTCCTGACGCCCACGGCCAAGGCCAAACTGGACAAGGAAGTTCTCGGCAAACTCGGTACTTGCGCCTCGGTGCGCCTGGTCATGATCACCGGCCATACCGATCGTCTTGGTTCCGCACAGTACAACCAGAAACTGTCTGAAAAGCGTGCCGATGTGGTCAAGGGATATCTGGTCAGCAAAGGTGTCGATGCCAAGGTGACGGATACCATGGGAGCTGGCAAGACCCAGCCGGCTCAAGGCGTGCCCAAGTGCGCCGACGATCTGCCACGCAAGAAAATGATTGAATGCCTGGCGCCGAATCGCCGTGTCGTGGTTGAAGTCAAGGGACCGGCCAAGTAAGGACCATCATTTCGATTTATCCAACCCCGCCCGTCGGCGGGGTTTTTTTTCAGTCGTATTTATTGACACAGACAAACTAGGCATGCAAGAAATTGATCTACTGATCGAAGCGCGCTGGATCATTCCGATTGAACCCGGCGGCGTCACACTCGAGCACCATGCCCTGGCCATCGATGCCGGTCGCATTGTCGGACTGGCGCCAACCGAATTGGCCAAGACGCAATTCCTTCCCCGCAGCAAGCTGACCCTGCCCAGCCACGTGCTGCTGCCCGGCCTGATCAACCTGCATACGCACGCCGCCCTGGCGTTGCTGCGCGGCTATGCGGATGACAGCATATTCACGGATTGGCTCAACCAGCGCATCCGGCCTGCCGTGACCCGACTGCTTTCTCCTGCCTTCGTCCGTGACGGTACCCTGCTGGCCGGTGCCGAGATGCTGCGCGGCGGCGTCACCTGCTTCAGCGACATGTATTTTTACCCTGGGCAGGCCGCCGAAGCGGCAATGCGTCTTGGCATGCGTGCCGCCCTGGGAATACTGACGATGGACTCTCCCAGCAACTATGCCGCCGATGCCGACGACTACCTGAGCAAGGGTTTGGCTGCTCGCGATGCCTTGCTGGATCAACCCCTGATCTCCTTTTGCATGGCACCGCATGCGCCACGCACCGTCTCCGACAAAAGTTTCGAGCGTATTGCCACGCTCGCCGCCCAGCTTGACTTGCCGATCCATATCCACCTTCACGAAACCGTCCATGAAATCGAGGAGAGCATCCAACGGCATGGCGTACGGCCGCTGGAACGACTGCGCCGCCTGGGATTGCTTGGCCCCGCCATGATCGCAGTGGATGCTGTGCATCTCGCAACCAGCGAAATTGCCCTGCTCGCCGAGCAATGCTGCAGCATCGCGCATTGTCCAACCTCCAACATGAAGCTGGCGACAGGTATCACGCCCGTCGCCAGCCTTGCGCAGCGCGGCGTCAAAGTTGGGCTGGGCAGCGATGGCGCTGCCAGCAATAATCGCCTGGACCTGTTCCGCGAGATGAATCACGCCGCCCTGCTCGCCAAGATTTCAAGCGGCGATGCCACTGCCCTGGATGCCCATACCGTGCTGCGCATGGCCACGCTCAACGGTGCTGCCGCCCTTGGCCAGGACAAATGCATAGGTTCGCTGGCGCTGGGCAAGCTTGCCGACATCTGTGCGGTAGCGCTCGACGATGCCAGTCTGGTGCCCTGTTTCGACCCTGCCTCACATCTCGTGCACGCTGCGGGTCGCGAGCAGGTCAGCCATGTCTGGGTTGGCGGAGAGGCCCGCGTCACCAACGGCAAACTGCTCAATCTGGAGCCTGCAGAGTTGCTTGACATCGCCAATTTGTGGCACAATAGGACCAGTTTCTGATACGGACAAAGCCAGTTCCATCCACGGAACCTCGGTGAATCCAACCTTAACATTCGTGCAACTGCAAGAGGACATCATGATCAAACATCTCCCCAAAATCGCGCTGATAACCACTATCGGCTTGTGCTCTACTGCGGCGCTGGCGGCCGACATGAACGAGGGTTACCTCTACGACACTCGCGGTAACGTGGTCAAGAGCGGAACCGGATTGTGCTGGAGAACCAATCGCTGGACCCCGGCCATGGCGATCGCGGAATGCGATCCCGACTTGGTCAAGAAGGAAGCGCCACCCGCACCCAAGACGCGCGAGATGCCGCCACCGCCGCCTAAAGCAGCAGCACCCAAGCCGGCTGCCGAGAAGGTGACCCTGGCTGCGGATGCCCTGTTCGATTTCGACAAGGCCGATCTGCGCAGCGAAGGCAAGGCCAAGCTGGACGATGTCCTCGGCAAGGTCAAAGGCATCAAGCTGGAAGTCATTATTGCCGTCGGTCACGCTGACCGCATTGGCTCCGACAAATACAACCAGGCCCTTTCGGAAAAACGCGCAGCTGCGGTCAAGACCTATCTGGTCAGCAAAGGGCTTGAGCCGAATCGCGTGTACACCGAAGGCAAGGGCGAGAAGCAGCCGGTCACTGGCGACAAGTGCCAGAAGATGGGACAGGATCACCGCAGCAACAAGAAACTCGTCGCCTGCCTGCAGCCCGACCGTCGCGTTGAAATCGAAGTTATCGGCACCAAACAAAAGTAAGCTCGCAACATGACCGAAAAAGCCCTGCGTTGCAGGGCTTTTTTTTCTCCTCGCAGGAGATCCTTATGGCCGATGCATCTACTGTCAACGCCGACCAGCGCGAACTCGACAAGTTTGGCGAACTCGCACATCGCTGGTGGGATCCGAACTCTGAGTTCAAACCCTTGCACGACATCAATCCCTTGCGTCTCGACTGGATTGACAAATCCGTCAGCCTCAACGGAAAACGTGTGCTGGATGTCGGCTGCGGCGGCGGCATACTGTCTGAAAGCATGGCCGCTCGCGGCGCGCAGGTAACCGGTATCGATCTGGGTGAAAAGGCACTCGGCGTAGCACGCTTGCACCTGCTGGAAAGCCGACAGAAGGTCGACTACCGGCTGATCTCGGCGGAGGCCCTTGCCGAAGAACTGCCCGCCAGTTTCGATGTCGTGACTTGCATGGAAATGCTTGAGCATGTTCCCGACCCGCAGAGCATCGTGAACGCCTGCGCGACGTTGGTAAAACCCGGTGGACAGGTGTTCATGTCAACCATCAATCGCAACCCGAAAGCCTATCTGTTTGCGGTAATCGGCGGCGAATACATTCTTCGGTTGCTGCCGCGCGGCACCCATGACTATGCCCGCTTCGTGCGCCCGGCCGAACTTGCTCACGATTGCCGCAACGCCGGATTGCGTGTCGAGGAAATCCGCGGCATGAGCTACAACCCATTCACCAAGCGTTTCTGGCTGGGCCGCGATGTCAGCGTCAACTACCTGGTGCGAACCACACGCGAGTTTGCGTGAACTTAACTGACCTTCGCTCACGCGCATTGCGAAGAATACCTCGATGATTGAGGCAGTCCTGTTTGATCTCGACGGCACGCTCGCCGACAGCGCTCCGGATCTGGGTGCTGCGCTGAACCTCCTGCTCGACGAAGAAGGCCGCATGCCGCTGCCTCTGGCGCTGACCCGG
This sequence comes from Sterolibacterium sp., assembly GCA_041674465.1. Taxonomy (GTDB): domain Bacteria; phylum Pseudomonadota; class Gammaproteobacteria; order Burkholderiales; family Rhodocyclaceae; genus JACRAR01. The sequence continues at coordinate 8,933 of JBAYVV010000025.1, read as the reverse complement.
CCACATACATCCAACGGCGTACGCGGCTTGCTCGGCGTGGGTTTCGGCATCACCACCGGCGACGAGAACTACGCCGCTTTGGCGAAGCGCTTTCTCGATCACTACGAAGACATCCTTTGCCAAGGCACCACCTTGTTCCCGGGCATCCTGGAACTGCTGTCCGCTCTGGATGAGCGCGGCGTGAGTTGGGGCATTGTCACCAACAAGATGCAACGCTTCACCCTGCCCATGGTGGATGGCCTCGGCCTGCGTCGCAGAGCAGCATGCATCGTCAGCGGTGATAGCTCCCCGCGTAGCAAACCGCATCCCGAACCAATATGGCTCGCCTGCATCGCCGCACAAGTCGCACCGGCGCACAGCCTCTATGTCGGCGACGACTTGCGCGACATCCTTGCCGGGCGCAGCGCCGGACTGGGAACTGTCGCGGCAGCGTATGGCTACCTCGGCTGCGACTCCACGCCGGATACCTGGCAGGCTGATGCCATCGTCACGCAACCGGAGCAGATTCTCGACTTGCTGGCACAATGGCCGCTGGCACCGACACGGGATTGAAAAGCGCTACCTGGTCGTTCAAGGCACTTGCAGGAGAATGTTCGATGAGCGACACGCTTGACCGGCAACGTGCCCTGTCCATCCGCAAAGCGGGCTACCTGCTCCATTTCCTGACACCGACACTGATGCCCGCCGCCTGGGCGTTGGGCCACCAGACCGGCATGCCGGATCTGCTGGCCTGGTATCCGGTATTCTGGATATTTATCATGATTCCCCTGATCGATTACGCCGTTGGCCGCGATACGGCCAACCCCGAAGAAACGACTGAAACGCCGAGAATGCAGAATCAGCGCTATTACCGGATACTGACCCTGCTCGCACTGCCCATCCAGGCACTGCTGCTGGCGTGGTGCGGTTGGGTCTTTACCCATGAAAGCTTTGGCTTCTGGGGACAACTGGGCTGGCTGGTATCGATGGGTGTCGTCTCGGGCATCAACGCCATCAACATCGGTCATGAACTGGTGCATCGACACGGCCGCCTGGAGCCCTGGACGGGAGGTCTGTTGCTGTCACTGGTCTGCTATGCGGGTTTCAAGGTGGAACATGTGCGCGGCCACCACGTGCATGTATCGACACCGCGTGATGCCTCATCGGCACGCTACGACCAGTCTCTCTACAGTTTCCTGCCGCATGCCTGGAAATGGAATTTTCTCAACGCCTGGCGTCTGGAAGCGGAACTTCTGCAGCGGCGCGGGTTGCCGACGCTGCATTGGCGCAACGAATTGATCTGGTGGTACGGCATCAGCCTGCTCATCGCCGCTGCGATGGCCTGGGCGTACGGCTGGCTCGGTCTGGTGTTTTTCCTGGGTCAGAGCTTCCTTGCCTTCACCGAACTGGAAGTCATCAACTATATCGAGCACTACGGACTACACCGCCGCAGGGACATCGATGGGCGCTTCGAGCGCACCACGCATCAGCACTCCTGGAATAGCAGCCATCTGGTGACCAATCTTTTTCTTTTCCAGTTGCAGCGCCATTCCGACCACCACGCGCATCCGGCGCGCCGCTACCAGGTACTGCGCCATTTCGATGACAGCCCGCAACTGCCGTGCGGCTATGCGACCATGTTTCTGCTGGCACTGGTACCGCCACTCTGGCGACGTATCATGAACCCGCGCGTGGCGATGTATTATCGGAACGAGTTGGACCAACTGGAATCGGCTTATTCCCACTCAATCGTCGCTGGCGGCTTCCCTGAAATATCGTAGACCACTCGATTGATGCCACGGACCTCGTTGATGATCCTGTTGGAAACCTTGGCCAGCAGACTGTGTGGCAGTTCCGCCCAGTGCGCCGTCATGAAGTCCTGGGTCTGCACGGCACGCAAGGCCACCACATATTCGTAGGTGCGGCCGTCGCCCATCACGCCCACTGATTTCACCGGCAAGAAAACGGCAAATGCCTGCGAAGTTTTTTCGTACCAGTCGGCGCGACGCAGCTCGTCGATAAAAATGGCGTCGGCGCGACGCAGCAGGTCGGCAAATTCCTGTTTGACTTCGCCGAGGATGCGCACACCCAAGCCGGGACCGGGGAAAGGATGGCGATACACCATCTCATGCGGCAGGCCCAGTGCGATGCCCAGTTCGCGCACCTCGTCCTTGAACAGCTCGCGCAGCGGTTCCAGGAGCTTCAAGTGCAAAGTTTCCGGCAGGCCGCCGACATTGTGGTGGCTTTTGATGGTGTGGGTGCGCTTGCTCTTGGCACTGGCCGATTCGATCACGTCCGGATAGATCGTGCCCTGCGCCAGCCATTTGGCCTGCGGCAGTTTGCCCGCCTCTGCCTGAAATACTTCGACGAACTCGCGACCGATGATTTTGCGTTTCTGTTCGGGATCGCTGATGCCCTTGAGATGTCCCATGAATTGTTCGGTGGCGTCCACATGGATGACCTTGACGCCCAGGTTACGCGCGAAGGTTTGCATCACCTGCTCGGCCTCATTCAGGCGCAACAGCCCGTTGTCGACGAAGACGCAGGTCAGCTGATCGCCGATCGCCCGATGCAAGAGGGCGGCCACTACGCTCGAATCGACGCCGCCGGAAAGTCCCAGGATGACTTCTTCCTTACCCACCTGCTGGCGCACCTTGGCAACTGCCTCAGCCACATAGTCGGGCATGTTCCAGTCGCCGCGGCAGCCGCAGATATCGCGCACGAAGCGGGCAAACATATCCTTGCCGCGCAGCGTGTGGGTGACTTCAGGGTGAAACTGCACGCCGTAAAAACCGCGCGCCTCATCCGCCATAGCGGCGATCGGGGTGGCGTCATTACTGGCGATGAGCTTGAAGCCCGGCGGGATCTCGGTCACCTTGTCGCCATGGCTCATCCACACGTCGAGCAGACCATGTCCCGCCGCATTGCCCCGGTCCTGGATACTTTCCAGCAGCTTGGAGTGACCGCGCGCACGGATCTCGGCATAGCCGAACTCGCGCTTCTGGGCGTTTTCGACCTTGCCGCCGAGTTGCGCTGCCATGGTCTGCATACCGTAGCAAATGCCCAGCACCGGCACGCCCAGCTCGAAGACTACTTGTGGCGCGCGTGGCGTTTCATCGTCATAGACCGAGTTCGGTCCGCCGGAAAGAATGATGCCCTGGGGCTGAAAGGCGCGAATGAAATCGTCGGAAACATCGTTGGGATGCAGTTCGCAATACACCTGCTGCTCACGCACACGGCGGGCGATGAGCTGGGAGTATTGCGCGCCAAAATCGAGGATGAGGATTTTCTGGTGTGCCATGGGTTTATCGCCTTGAAGAAAAAAGGGCGGCTTGCCGCCGCCCGCAATCCAAGTAGCCGCTATCAATCGACGTGATAATTCGGTGCTTCCTTGGTGATCTGAACGTCATGAACGTGAGACTCGCGGATGCCGGCCGCAGTGATTTCGACGAATTCTGCTTTCGCGCGCATTTCGTCGATGGTGCGACAGCCGACATAGCCCATCGATGAGCGCAAACCGCCCATGAGTTGATGAATCACCGCAAGAACCGGCCCCTTGTAAGGCACCCGACCCTCGATCCCCTCCGGCACAAGCTTTTCGAGATTCGCATCACTGTCCTGGAAGTAACGGTCCGCCGCCCCGTCCTTCATCGCCCCGAGGCTGCCCATGCCACGATAGGACTTGTAGGAACGTCCCTGGAACAGCACGGTTTCACCCGGCGCTTCCTCGGTGCCAGCGAACAGACCGCCGAGCATGACCGTGTTGGCGCCGGCGGCAATGGCCTTGGAGATGTCTCCCGAAAAACGGATGCCGCCGTCGGCGATCATCGGCACGCCGCTGCTACCCAGAGCCCGGGAAACATCGTCGATGGCCGTCATCTGCGGCACGCCGACGCCGGCGACGATGCGTGTGGTGCAGATCGAGCCGGGGCCGATGCCGACCTTGACGCCATCGGCGCCGTGATCCACCAGGGCCTTGGCCGCTTCTGCCGTGGCGATGTTGCCGCCCACCACCTCGACCTGGGGAAAATTCTTCTTGACCCAGGCCACGCGCGACAAGACGCCCTGCGAATGGCCGTGCGCAGTATCCACCACCAGGACATCGACGCCGGCTTCGGCCAGTTGTGCGGCACGGTCCTCGGTGCCCGGTCCGACGCCAATGGCGGCGCCGACGCGCAGATGGCCGAGTTCATCCTTGCAGGCATACGGGTATTCGCTGGACTTGAGGATGTCCTTGACCGTCACCAGACCGCGCAGCTCGAACTCGTCGTTGATCACCAGCACGCGCTCGAGGCGGTGCTTGTGCATTAGTTCCTTGGCTTCATCCGGGGAGGAGCCCTCCTTGACCGTGATCAGCCGCTCGCGCGGCGTCATGATGTTCTGCACGGGCTGGTCGAGGTTGGTTTCAAAACGCAGGTCACGATTGGTGACGATACCCACCACTCGCTTGCCCTCAACCACCGGCAGTCCGGAGAATCGATGCAGCCGCGTCAGTGCCATCACTTCGCGCACGCTCATCGAAGGGGGGATGGTGATCGGATCCTTGAGAACACCGGATTCATAACGCTTGACCTTGGCCACTTCAGCGGCCTGCTGCTTGGGCGTCAGGTTCTTGTGGATGATGCCGATGCCGCCTTCCTGAGCCAATGCGATCGCCAGGCGTGACTCGGTCACCGTGTCCATGGCGGCAGCCACCAGCGGCAGGTGCAATTGAATTCTGCGTGTCAGCTGCGTGCTGAGACTGACTTCGTGGGGCAATACGGTCGAGTGGGCAGGAATCAGCAGGACATCGTCAAATGTCAGCGCCTTATTGAGTACTCGCATCTTCTTTCCTTCGCGCCAAATCGGCATTCTAACGGAAAACGCTGCTATTGCCCTGAATAGATTGAAAATATAGCTTATTTTTTCTCTACAAATACTGCCATTCCCCGCCCTCAACTACCACGTCTTTATTGGGGCATTTCGCCTTTGCAGAATGACGGATGGATAAATCGCAACATCTTCTCACCAAAGTAATTTCCACGCAGATTAGTATAGCGACGCTGCATCGTCGTTGTCCTATGTCCAGTAGGCTGGCTTCGCTGTGATGCAACGACTGTTTGGCCTCTTTGTTGCCAAGCTCCCAACCTACACTGTGATCTATGGCGCATTCGCCGCCATTCCTATTTTTTTACTCTGGCTCTATCTATCGTGGGGGGTAATTTTGGTTGGCGCCCTGGTTGTAGCTGAACTTCCTGGAGCACCGACAAGTCGCCGCGGATTTAAGCGGTCAGGAGCGAGTTGATACAGGTTAAATGTAGGCGCAGACTCGACACGACTTATGGTTTCACCCTCAGCGGCTCCAACAATGGTCTCAGGCCGTTGTGATCCATTTCATGCATGAGCGCCAACAACCGACCAATTTCTCCTTGCGGGAATCCCCCGCGTGCAAACCAGGTCAGATAATTCCCTGGAAGATCAACAATCAATCGCCCTTTGTACTTACCGAACGGCATGATCCGCGTCACGAGTAATTCCAAATCTTCGGACTGCATTCAATGAATTACAGGTGGCGTGATCCCATGCCTTTGATCCATTCGCCTAACAAACTCAGCTTTCCCTGAAGCTGACAGATTAATCAGCGCATCCAGGATATCGGCGTCTGGTGTCCCGTCGTTTTCAGCCAGATTCTGAAAAATGTCATCCAGCAGGTCAGCTTCATCTATCGTCATGGCATCGTCCATTAAGGTAATGGGCGACATCCTGCCGGAATCCTATTCGCCTTTACGGGCAGGAGAAAGCGGTAATTTAGGGCTTATTCTGGGTTCAATAGAAATGTGGTCAAATCGCATTCCGCAAGAACTAGTGGCCAGTCATGCGTAAATTGATGGAAGGTAAGTCATCCCGGCGAAAGCCGGGATCCAGAAGCATACTGGAGCGCAAAGCCTAGCCTACACCGGGCTCTTATTCGCTGATCTTTCCGCGTCCCGCTTTTGCCACTGAACGGCGTGCTTTGTTGTCCAGACGCCGTGCGACGGAAGACCTGGTCGGCCGGGTGGGGCGTCGTTTCTTCGGTAGTGTGGCTATGCTGGCAATCAGTTCATTCAGACGTCGCATGGCTTCGATACGATTTTTCTCGAGACTACGGAATTCCTGCGCCTTGATGATGATGACACCATCACAACTGATGCGCTGATCGCCGAGCCGTAGCAACCTCTCCCGGATCGTCAGCGGCAGGGATGAGGCAAGGATATCGAAGCGTAAATGCACAGCACTGCTCACCTTATTGACGTTCTGCCCACCCGCACCCTGGGCACGGATCGCGGTGATTTCGACCTCTTCGGGAGGAACGCTGAAGCGAGGACACATTTGTGCAGTTGGTGATGTGTTGCAGTGTTATTGTAGAGCTTTCGAGCAGCCCGCGGTCCTGACTATATTCCGACAATGATGTCGCTTGCTGAATTGTTCAGTGTTCTGGCTGGTCTTGTCGCCACTTATGCTGCGATTCTTTGGATTATGCGCCACAGCGGTTGGCAACCCGATAAGAACCAAACGATCGTCGCCGTCATCAAGGCAGCCTGCGCGATCGCCATAGCAGCCGGCGCCTATGTTGTAACTGATTCGAGCAACCCCGAAGGTCGCAGCCACTCAAACCATCAAGTTGGACGCTGAACTCTTGTCTCATGTTGAAATCCGTATGCCAAAGTTTCCAGACTGCTGGGAGAGTTGTGGCAACTGTGCACAGGGTGACGTTTTCGTTTCGGAAGTTAACGTCCATCCCGGAGATGTGCTGAATCTTGATGACTGCGTGATAGTTCTTGAGACGGGAAAGGCGGCACTGGACATACCTTCGCAGTACTCGGGAAATGTTCGCGAGGTCTTGGTCAAAGTTGGCGATAGGTTGGAAGCAGGCCAACTGCTGTGTATTTTGGAGAAAGATTGAGATTCCGGAAAACTGGCTTCCTGTTAGCTGACGCTGGCGAACCGCAGCAACCGACCCACTGCGGCCTGATGACAAATCAATTGGCGCTGGCCGTTCCAAGTTCACATTGCCGCCGCACGGGTTCGGCACTAATGCAACTAATCTTTGCGCTGCTCGATTTACCGCAGCAAAATTGAAAAAAGTGTGTCAGGTCTGAAAGGTTTTACCGGAAAATCATTCATTCCAGCAGCAAAGCACTGAGCCATTTAACTTTTGGCCTTATGATTTACTGGATGGTGGTGGCTATGGGAAGTCTTGCCTTCAACATAACCAGCATCCCATGACCTGCCCTCGATACTATTGAGCCGATAGGGATTAGCCCTGAGCGGCTTTCCTTGCTGCCTTGCCCGATAGCCTTCTCCATAGGCTTTAGGGTCTTGTTTTAACATTGTCTGCAGCCTGTTCTGCTCATTCGATACTCTTGATTTTGAACGTGACTCTTCGTGCTACTTTACGGGGAATAACTTCTCGAAGTTTGCAATTTTAAGAACGTTTTTTACTGAACCAGTAGCACCAGCCAGTGAAACAGTCTTTCCGGCAACCTTTGCTTTCTCCCGTAGTTGGAGAAGCATACCGAGGGCAGAACTGTCGAGATAATCAACGTCGCTCAAATTAACTTTAATCTCTGTGATGGTCGAATCCTCTGGCAAACTCCTAACCGCAACAGAGAAGGCGAGATGCTCAGCGAAGTCAAAACGCCCCTTCAGGGAGATAGTTGATATGTTGTTTTGAACCGCTGTTCTAATATCCATTTCCGGCCCCTTAGATTTGATTGTACAGAACCGCGAGAGATTATAATGGTAGGGCTGTGCAAGAGGAATCGATCGGGATCTGTGCGGCATTTTCCCGAATTGCCGAATCAGTGGTAGTGCCTTTTCTGATACGTCAAAAATACGAGACAACCACTTTTTATCCATGATCCATGTAGGTCAATTAACCTGCATATATTTGCTGAAACTTCTGATTAAAATCAAGTAGGCCGCCACAGTAGGAGACTTACAATCTCTTGCAGTAAGGACCTCACAGAGTCTCATTTTTGTGTGTGTCCAGGAAGCCAACAATTATCTATGGATAGGTGGAGCTACTAACGATGAATAATCTACGCAGCATAAAGATATGGATACGCCTCGTCGTGGGCATTGCTGCTCTGTTGATATTAGCTTGGGCAGGAATTGTGTGGCTGGTCGCCGCACAACAACAGGCCATGGGGATCCGACAGGCGCGTGAATTTGCTTCCAGTGTCAATCAGATGACGGTTGCTGCGATGACAGCGATGATGATCCAGGGCAACATGAAAGATCGCGCCGTGTACCTTGACCAGATCCAGAAGAGCGAGAACATCAGCGAACTCCACTTGGTGCGCGGCGAGGGCACCAACCAACAGTTTGGTGCCGGCAAATCCGGTGACGCCAAACCCGATGGAGTCGAGACGGCGGTGCTATCGAGCGGCAAGCCCTTTTATGAGGTGCAGCAAACATCGCAAGGCGAAATTCTGCGTGCCGTGATTCCGACACTGAATTACAAAAGCTACTTAGGCAAGGATTGCACCTCTTGCCATGAAACAGCGCCAGACGCTGTACTCGGCGCGGTCAGCATGAATATTTCCCTAGACAGCATCAATCAGGCCGCACGCGAATCGACGATGAAAGTCATTGGTGTCGCAATCGGCATGCTGGTGCTCGTCGTCGGTTTCATCTTTTTTTTCGTAAAGACCTCGGTATCCAAACCCCTTGAACATCTATCCCACAATCTCGCGCAAATTGCCGCTGGCGAAGGCGACCTGACACGTCGCCTGAGAATCGAGCATCACGACGAAATCGGCCAGACTTCGGAAATCTTCAATGCCTTCATGGACAAAATCCAGTCTGTCGTGTCCGACGTCAAGAAAAGTGCCGTGCAGGTGATGGCCACCTCGCACCAACTGGCCACTGCGGCGCAGGATCTGACCGCGAGTTCTGACCAGCAGACCCAGGCGACAGTTTCCATGGCGGCT
>JBAYVV010000024.1:0-35559 GCA_041674465.1 Sterolibacterium sp. | reverse complement strand
GTGGTGCCGCTTCGGGGCGCGGTGCAACTTCGGAGAGCGGTGCAGCTTCGGACAGGGGTGCGTCTTCGGAGCGTGGTGCCGCTTCGGAGAGCGGTGCAGCTTCGGAGCGTGGTGCCGCTTCGGAGAAGAGTGCGGCTTCGGAGAGCGGTGCGTTCTGGAAGGTAAGACCGCGATCACACGCAAACCGATCTTCTCGCTAGGCTACGCCGGAAGTGAAGGCCGCACGACCTACGCACTCCACGTTGAGTGTGGGCCGCTGATCCGCTGCGGCTGCTTCCTCGGGACGCTGCCCGAGTTCCGCGCAAAAGTACGCGAGACGCACGGCGAGGACAGCAAGCACGCGATGGTCTATCTCGGATGGGCAAATCTCGTGGCCGTGCAGTTCGACAGACTCGACTTGGTGGAGGCGTGGAAATGAATCAGACCGAGAAGGCGCTGGCCGACGAACTGGCGCGGAGGGTGGGAGAGGCGGTTGAGATTCGCGCTCAAAAACCGAGAACATGGCCGTCAACACATTGCAACATTTCGGCAATTGTCGCCCGCGTCCGGGCTGAAATGGAGAAGGAGAAAGGCAATGGCTAAGACTCTAGTGATTTACCACGGCAACTGTGCAGATGGATTTAGCGCCGCGTGGTGCTTCTGGAAAAAGTACGGGGATGCGGCCGATTACGTTGCAGGCGTGTACCAGACTCCGCCGCCAGATGTAACCGACCGCGATGTGTTCCTTGTGGACTTCAGCTACAAGCGCGAGGTCGTGATCGGCATGCTCCAAAAGGCCGCGAGCGTGACGCTGATTGACCACCACAAGACCGCCATAGACGACCTGCAACCGTTGTTCATGCAGGATAGTTGGAGGGGCGAGCCTAAACAGCTTGCGCATTTCACCGACTTGGAACGCTCCGGCGCTACGCTGGCTTGGGATTACCTGTTCCCCGGAGAGCCGCGCCCCCTGCTTCTAGGCCACATCGAGGATCGTGACCTGTGGCGCTTCAAGCTGCCCGGCACGCGGGAGATTCAAGCCAACGTGTTCAGCTACGAGTACACCTTTGAACTGTGGGACAAGCTTATGTCCGCAGGGCAGACGGAACTCCTGCAAATGACTGTCGCAGGGGCGGCTATCGAGCGCAAGCACCACAAGGACATTGCTGAACTGCTCAAGGTCTGCCAGCGCCGCATGGTGATCGGCGGTGTAGACGTTCCCGTGGCAAGCCTGCCGTACACCCTTGTCAGCGACGCAGCGCACAAGATGGCGCAAGGTGAGCCGTTTGCCGCCTGCTATTGGGACACCGAGAAGGGGCGCATCTTTGGTCTGCGCTCAACCGATGATGGACAGGACGTTTCGGAGATTGCCAAGCAGTACGGCGGGGGCGGTCACAAGCACGCGGCAGGGTTCACCGTTCCCCGCACTCACGAACTGGCGAGGGCATGACTCATGCCTAAGAACCTTGCAAGCGTGAAGCCGGTGAAGTGCTACGGCTGGGCGTACAACGGGAAAATCTCCGTAGAAGAAGTGCGCGACCGTCAGAATCCGCTGCACGAAACACCGTGCACCCTCCTGACCACAGCCCGGTACAAGAAGCTGATGGATGTGGTGAAGGCGGCCGTTGCTGAGAAGAACGCAGGCGACGCGGTGGACGCCAGTCCAACCCAGCCCGAGTGGGATGAACACGACCGATGCGTTGCAGAACTCCGCGCCGCCATCGAAGCCGCAGAGAAAGCGGGGGCGCTGTAGGCGTGAGCCTTCTGCTACTCTCCGAAGCCGCTGCCTGAGCCCGTGAGTCGCCTCCTTACCCTGTCCGAGGTCGCCGCCCTGCTGGGCCTGGCCGACACCCCGCGGGCGGTATACTCCCTGCCCATCCCGCGCAGCCCGCTTTCTGCGCGCCGCACTCGCTGGGCAGAATCTGACGTTGAGGCATACCGAATCGCATGCCGGTCTACATCGACAAAGCAAAGAGACGCTGGCGCTTCACGTTCAACCGTGTCATTGGCGGCAAGCGGCACCGGGCTACTAAACTGCTTCCGGCGGCATGGGGTCGAGCCAAAGCCGAGGCCTACGACCGCGAAGAAACAGCGCGCCTCTACGCCGTTGCAACTGGTGTCGAGCGTCCCGAACCGCTGATCGAGCGGGCAGTAGAGCTGTACCTCGACCATCGCATTCCCAGTCTGCGCGACGGAAGGGGCATCGCCCAGGAGCTGGCCTACCTTGCCGGGTACATCGAAGGGCGTCCGATGTCCATGCTCGCCGATGTGAGCCGGGAATACGCGAAGGAGAACCCAGACCTGGCGCCGGCCACCATCCGCAACCGCCTCGCCTACCTGCGCGCCGCCTGCCGCTACGCCTTCAAGAAGCACAAGCTGACGCCACACGACCCAACGGGACAGATGGAATTCCCGGCCGTGGACAACGTGCGCGATGTAATGCTCCCGGTCGATGAGTACGAGCGCCACCTGGAGCGGATCGACGACGAAGAGACGCGGGCGCTCTTCACCCTGGCGTTCTACACGGGCTCCCGCTGGACCTCCGAAATCCTGCCGCGCCAGCCCGAGGACGTAAGCCGCATGGTGGTCAAGGGCAAGGCCCGGGTACGGCTGGTCGTCGGCCAGACGAAGAACGGCACACCCCGCTTCGTGCCCGTTCCCCCGCAGGCAAGGTGGACGCTGAAATTCCTCCCCTTCAGGCACTCGACACGCTACTACTACGACCGCTACAACGCCGCGCGGAAGAAGTCCGGCCTCCCAGACCTGGTGCCGCATGCAGGGCGTCATGTCGTGGCCACGGACATCCTGTTGAACAATGGCACGCTCGCGGACGTATCAGCGGCGCTGCATCACAAGCATTGGGCCTCGAGCGCGAGGTATGCACACCTGGTCACCGAGCATGCGGAGAGGGTGCTTTCCGGGATTGGGCAGGCCGGAAAAATGCACACCCGGTCGAGCCGGGGCAAGAAGGCAAAGGCAGCGTAACTGCCTGTTTTCCCTATGGTGCCGGAAAAGGGACTCGAACCCTTACGATGATTAGTCGGCGGATTTTGAGTCCTTCGGCGACGCTGCCTGCCCTATGAGAACAGAGCGTGCAGAGTAGCGGAAACACCCCGAAAAGCGGGTACGGACGCCACAAAAATGCACACCTACCCCAGCCACCACCTGACCAGCCACACCCCTCCGCACAGCCCCGCAGCCCACAGGATGCACAGCAGGCTGTCGGGGGTGCCCTCGGGCATGATCACAGCCCGCCGGCCTTCGGAATCCAGCACCCGGCCAGCACGGCCTCAAGTTCGGCCTCGTACTGAATCCGCTGCGCGCGGTCCAGAGTCAGGGCGATCGGCAGCTTGAAGTCGTCCAGGGCCCGAAGTTCTGCGTTGCTGAGCATGCGCGGCTTGACGGGCTGCTCGGTCACGCACGACACCGGCACCGGCACCCGGACCTCGGTCGGGATGACCGGATTGCCCACGCACCCGGCCAGAAGGGGCAGCAGCAGCACCAGGAGCCTCATTGCAGGGCCTCGCGCACGATCAGCAGCCCATGCTCGCAGGAGCCCGTCTTGATGCCCTGGGGGGCCTCCGGGGGCTTCTGGCCGGCCACCAAGCCCGCCAGCTTGATCCGCTCGGATTCGTGCTTCCTGGCCTCTTCCCGCGCCTTGGCGAGCGCCTGGGCACCCTTGGCCTGCGCTGCGCTGCCCGCCTCCTCCAAGGCCCGCACAGCCGCGTTCTGGCGCTGGATCGAGGCCGACAGGACGGTGACCTGAGCCTCTGACTGCGCCAGGTCGGCCCGGCATCCGGCGAGCTGCATCCGGCCAATGGCACCCCAAGCGGCCAGCACCGCGATCAACAGCGCCACGCCGATCAGCTTCCAGTGCGTGAGGAGCATCATGCCGACAGCACCCGGGTAACCTCGGCGGTAGCCTGCAGGCGCTCCTCGAGGCCGTTGTGCCCGCCGTTGACGCGCTCGCTCACCAGCTTGAAGTCCTCCCGATCAGCCGCTTCGTTACAACCTGCGGCCTGCCAGAAGGCGAGAAACGACCGGCAGCCGATGGCCGGGACGGTTCGCACCTGCTCCGGGTGCGTCACGATGTCCGCGCCAATGAGCCCGCCGATTCGCTTGTAGTTGCCTTGGAACGTCAGTTGACCCGGGCCGCCGCCGCGGAACTTCCAGCCATCCCCGGAGGACTCGGGGCCGTTGCCGTAGCGGTTCGCGTAGACCCGATTGGCAAAGCGCTCCGGCTGCTGCAGGTAGCCCCAGGCGTCGTCAATGTCCAGCGGATCGAAGTAGCGCGAGAACATGCGACGCACCCGCGCCGCATCGGTGTAGTACAGGCTCTCATCGAACACGGTCATGCCGTTCGACTCGACAATGATCTGCCCGAGCAGACCGGCTTCGCGGGCCGGGCTGTTTACCCCCCAGCGCGGCGCTTCCTCGGCCAGCGCGATCAGCCAGGCCATGCCAGCGCGAGGCATCAGTATCTTGAGCTGCGTGATATTCACGCGCCTACCGCCTCACCCTTGCGCTGCCGCAGAATCCGCCCGTGAAACCTGAACAGGTGCCAGGTGAGGAACACGGAAAAGCTGAAGATCAGCCAGGCGGTCTCAGGGACAGGATTGAACTCTGTCCCGGTGACGATCTGAAGACCGATCATGAATGCGAATCCGCAGATCCCGCAGAGCGCCGCGCGACCGATGATCCCGTCCTCATACACATCGTGCCAGATGAAGAACACCGGAACCACGAACAGGATGCAGATGGAGAGATAGAACACGAATCCAGATAGAGAGACGAGCATTTCAGCTCCCGAGCAGTTTTCTGCGCACGCTCTCGACGATGGCCGGCATTGCCAGCCACACAGCCGACAGGAAGCTGATTCCGAGCGTCGCGCTTGCGATGGAAACGGGGATAAGAAGCTCATCCCGGAGCCCGAATTGGGCGACTACGGCCTGGCCGCTGTAGGCTCCGACGATGAGACCAAGAGCGGCAGTGAAGATGCGGTCCAGCCACTTGAGATCCCGAAGGAACTTGAAGGCGATCAGCCCGCCGATAAACCCGCCGAGCGCGGCCCCCTTCTTGAGACCAAGTGCCGTGATGAAGGCGTCCATTTTTCTACCCTTCCGCGAATTCGCGTTGCGCTGCACCTTTACAATGCCCCGGGTCGATAATGTCGAGCAGGCGGCATACGAATCGGCACAGCCGGCATTCAGACTTCCTCGATCCGCACTCCGCGCTGACCGTATAACGGCCACCCCATCCCAAAAGAGCCGCTCCCAGCTTGTCCATCGCCCGGAGCAAGTCTTTGCCATACGTCCACTCGTCAACGAGTAAAGCAAGCGGAGCAAGGACAACAGCAAGAATCGCCGTTACGCTGAACGGCAGCCAGAGAACCAGCAACGCAGCGATCATTGCTGGCACGCGGCTCATTGGATCAGCGCCCTTTGAGCCTTGATTGCGTCGTCCAGCTTTTTGACCTTCTGCATACCCGGAGTAACCATCACATCCGGGCCACCTAGAGCAGCGACGATTTGAGCCATGCCGAGCATGTACTCCCGAATCCCACGGACATAACCACCGTCTATTTTCTGTTCTGGAATCCCGATGCGCTCCATCTCAGCGATTTTCTGTTGAGGCGTCAGAACAACAGGAACGACAGGAAGAACTGTAAAAGCACCATCCACAAACTCAACGCCTGACCGAGACTTAGGCAAGGCTTCATATTCCGAAACCTGCTCAGGTGTAAGAACGTGAGGCGTCAAAGACTGCCCGTTGAACGTAGAGGGCACTTGCTCAACCTTCGCGCCCTCAAAAACGAGGACGATCAAATTGCTAGAGTTGGTGGCAATGATCATCACGCAATCCTTATAGCCGTAATCGTGCTGTCCTTTGAGTTTCCAGAAATGTTGAACGCGATAACACCGCTGGTGCTAGTTTCATCTTGGATTGAAATACGAATATTCCCCGCAGGAGAGGAGATGTAGCCGGACAGGGATAGAGTCCGGGTATTGTTTGCCGCGTCTGTATGAACAAACGAACTCGAAATGACGCTGGTTCCATCCCAAAGTTTGGCGCGGAAGTTTGCTGCCCCTGCGGCGTCAACCAGGGTCACCGTGCCGCTGACAAACCACGTTCCAGAAGTACCTTGCGCGACACTCGGGCCATCAAAGTAAAGCCCGGTATTGTTCAAGGCCACATTTGCGCCGAGTGATGCGGTAATCGGCGTCATGGAAATAGGCACGCCGCTGACTTTGAAAATGGTGACCTGGAAGGTCGAAACAGTGGTGGCGTACAGCCTAATCCAGTCCCCCGCAGCGGCGACGTAGTTAGCCCCGCCTTGAATCACAAACGTCGCGCCGTTCGTCCACGTATGCGCCGCGTTCTGATAGATCCAGACTTCAGCGCCGACATAGGGGGCGTCTGCAATGTCGGTGAACGTCACCGCAGAGCCGGTCAACGTAACTTGTTCAGAAAGCCACGGATTAGTATTCGTGGCGTGAGCAACAGCGGTCGCGCCGACAATTCTAGGTATGCTTGGAGATGTAGTTGTTAACAGACCAAGTTCGACCGCTGACAATCCAGAATCCAATGCCCCAGGAGAATCGACCTGAATGGTTACAGTCGTTAAAACTGCATAAGCAGAACTCGCAATCGTTCCGTACACAGTCCCGGCAGTAACCGTACATTTAACCCTTCTGCCGACTTCAAAATCGTTTGTTTGATCTCCGGCAAGGGTGAACTGTGTGGCGCTAACGTACGTAGGAACCGAACCGGAGGCAAGCCACTGAGAATTGCCAACCGTGGTATCGTTAATCCCTCTGAGGTTGTCGATTGTCCAAACAGGAGAGGAAGGCGGATCGTCAGCACCAGGAGGCGCAAGAACGACCTTGTACGCAAGGCCAGAAGTCCACCAGATTTGAGTAGATGGCTCGCCAAGCGAGTTCAAAACGACCGGGTTGGTGTTCGCGGTTACGCCTGTTGAATCGGTGTATGTGTCTTGCTTGGTGCCAACAGACCCGGCGACGTAGAAGAACAGCCGCCCGCCGACATACGGTTCACCGGCAGAATCAACAATCTGCGGTTTGGGGCCAAGTGCTGAAGGGTTTACGGCCATGTTCGTTTAACTCCTGTGCTATGCTTTCTAAATGCTGACCGTCGTTCTGACGATGCTGATTAAGCCGTTCGCAGCCTTGATCTTGTTTGGGCTGATCTGCCTACCGGCACGTATCGCTATTCAAAAGCTTCCAGACTCTCGCCTGAAGCGGCTACTTCTCACCCCTATACGCAAGGCTCCCGGCGACCGCCCCTGAAGGCAGCAGCCTTTGAAATACGGGGTTTGCCAATGCCTGAGAAGCGCGCAACGCAGCCCCCGGCCCATTTGTCGGATTGGTCATCAAAGCTTGGTAAGGCTTGGAAAGGATCAAAGACCTAGCCGCAGGGCGAGCGGCAACCCCAGCCATCATTAGCGGGTTCGAAGTCACCGCGCTCAGAGTTCCCATTGCCGCCCAATCTAGGGGGCTGGTAGCCAAAGCAGCCCCGGTACGCTCAACCTCCTGCGCAGCCTTTGGGAAAGCCCCGGCAAACTTTGCAGCAGTCTCCAGACCTCCAGACAACGGTTTTCCTTTGGTTAGCTGCGCGGCTAGTTTCGCGGCGTTGATATTTCCTGTTGCGTCATTTAGAGCGCCCTCAATCGTGTGCGTCTTTGCAATAAGCTTCCTTGCCTCGCGGAAAGCGTTAAGCATGCCCGCCCCGTCTCGGCCCGCATCCATCAACCCGCGCTCAACCAAATCCTCTACGTTGTCCGCCGCTCCACGATAGAACTTGCCTGCATCGCCTTCACCGGCTCGAAAGGCTGCGGTCGCTTTCTCTCGGAGTGCTTTAGACGCCTCGATCAGCGTGCGCCCGTCAAAAGAGGGTTTATCAAGCGACTTGGCAAGCGTCAGAACCTCGGAATTGGCAAGCTCAGGGATCTCTTTTGCAAGCGTGCGCTGCGCGTCAGAAAGCTTTGTGATCTGCTGGCGGAAAGTCTTATCCGTGGCAAACTGCCCAGCAGAGGCAATATCCTCATAAGCCGTCCCAGCCGTAGAACGGAGTCCTTTCAATGCCTCAGAAGTCAGCGGGGCGTCATCCGACAACCCGACCGCCTCCCTAGCAAGCCGGTTAGTCACGGATTGGTTTTTGACCGACGCCGCCTGTCCCGTCTTAATCTTTCCTGAGAACCCCTCCAAAAGCTGATTCCAGGCCGATGACGGGTTTACTTGGGTTGGGGGCACCACGTACCCAGCCTCGCGACTAGCGGCCAGCGTAGCGTCTCTAGGCGCGTTCTTGAGGGCTTCTGAAGCCGCAGCAGCTTTTGTCGCGGTCATCTTTCCCGTAACGGCGTCGGCAACCTTCCCGCCCACGTACTTACCAGCAACCCCTGCACCGGCTCCAATCCCGGCATTAAGCAGGCGGGATTCGTTTTCTAATGTCGGCTGTAGCGCTCCCAACGCCGCACCCGTCAAAGCCGCTCCGGTGTAAGTATTCGCCCCCGGAACCATTGCAACGGGAAGCGACCCGGCCACCGTGCCAAGTACTCCCCCGCCGGTTTTCATCAGCGGGGCATCCCTACGCCGGGAATCGACAATCTCCGCTTGAGTCTGCATGGCGGATTCTTTTGCAGTCGGCATACCGCCAACCTTGACCTCGCCAAAGGCTCGTTCCAAAGCTTGGGCAGGAACGTCAAGAATCTGCTTGGCACCCCGCGCCATATCCGTAAAGATTTTGCCAGCTCCCGCAGCGAAGTTCTGACCGAACGAACCCGTCACCTCGCCGCCCTCAAGCTGCGCAAGGATGTTGGGATCTTTGACCGGCTTTAGTCCGCCGTTCAATTCAGCAAGGGTTGCAGGGTCAGTAACAGGCTTCATTCATTCGCCTCATACCATTGACCGTTGCGTTTGATGTACGCCTTATTCCCAATAACCTTGCGCTCCTCCTGTTTGGGGGCCGCTGGTTTCGGCGCTCCAGTTTGCGGCTTGTCATACCCCGCACGAGAGTCGGACAGATAGCCTTTAAAGGCTTCCAGCTTTGATTTGATCTGTTCTGCGTTGTCGGCTTCGGCAGGAAGGAAAGAACGCAGACGCGCCAATTCTTGAGCGGACTGCGCAGCGCCAGCACGCTCGTTGATAACTTTTGAAACCACGTTGAACACGTAGGATCGCGCCTGCCTCTGGCTATCGGTGTCCAACCTACCCGCAAGCGTTTCTGGCAATCCTCCGGCCATAGTCGCCATGCCGCGAGTAAAGCTAAAAGCGTCTTTGTTGGCATCCACAGATTTCAAAGCGGCTTCAATCTGTGAAGTTTGCGAGTCGATAGAAGAAAGCTCTTTCCGTTGCGATTCGCTCAGTTTGCCGGGCAGCGGAGCTCCGCCCATCGTTACAGGAACGGCAGTTCCAGTCTTGGTATCCACCACAACGCCGCGCTCTGAGTCGTAAGAGCGCCCGCCAGTTTCTCGCGCCCGCGTATCGGTCAAGTTCTGCCCGCGAATGGTTACGCCGCGATTCGCTGCCCCCTCATCCCTTGTCCGCTTGTCCGTCATCAAGTCGCCAGGCGTAGCGGTCTTGTCCAGAGCCGTGCCTTTGATAGACGGGTTCGTGAACGGGTTTACGTCAATGACCTGAACCTTCCCACCCAAATCAACGCGCTCGTACTTCGGCGTCATCCTTTCAAGGAACTTGTCAGCGGTCAGGATCTGCTGCTGTTGGAAATTAGGGTCAAAGACTTCCGGAGCAGAGTTCACAACCTGCGCGCCCATCGCAGCGCCTTCCTGTCGCCATTGGTCGTAACCCGCTTGGTCACGAACACCTGCCAAGCGGTCGCGCAGATACTTCGCCTGCTCTAGCTGAGTCTGAATCCGAGTCTTGTTGTAATCCGCCTCGGTCTTTTTGTTGGTCATCAACTTGCCCTGCGCGTCCATTGCCTGACGCCCCAAGCCTCGACCAGTCAGCTCAGGAATCAGCTTCTCCAAAGAACCGCCAGAAGCCTTCACAGCCTCTCGGTACATTTCCTCGTCGGCCATGTCTCGCTTGGCTTTGTTCATCTGCATGGATTGCAGTTCGCCCTGACCCATCAGGTTTTTGAGGGTCAGCGATTTTCCGTACTGCTCAAGCGGGTCTTGCTGCTGAACCTGTACCGGACGAATCCCGAGGATGATGCTCGGATCAATGGGCATAATTGCTCCTAGCCGTACCAATTGCTGTAGTCATAACCGCCATATCCCGGCGTGCTGTAAGAACCAGCATTCGAACCGCCGAGGATCTTTTGCAATAGCTGATTGTTCTGGTAGTTGTTCACCGCGCCAGAAATCCCGCTGGCAGCGTTCCCCCAAGCATTCGCACCACCGACAACCCCTGCAGCTTGCGCATTACCAATTCCGGTCATCAGGTTTGCGGTGTTGTTGGAAGTGTTCGCCCCGGTAGAAGCAACGGTATTCGCTGCGGTCTGACCCGTTCCAGACAGGCCAGACAGCATGTTGAAAACCTTGTTCTGATCGGAATTGAATCGGTTGTAAGATTCGTTAGCCTTCGTGCTTCCGTAGTCATTCCCAAACCTGGTCAAGGCTTTTAAAGTAGCCCCTGAGTCATAACCACCAGACTGCATAGCCCTTGCGTTGATGCCCTTCGTTCCCTCATCCAGTCCGAACTTCAAACCGGACTGATACACCGGGTCGAGTTGAAGATCAGTGCCAGAAAAACGCCGCAGCAGGGGGGCATCCCCGTACATCTGATAGGCATCCGTACCCGAAGCGGTCGCGGGGGCAGAGGAAGCTTGCGAGGCGTCAAAAATCCTCTGTGCTTCCGCCATCAACCCGGCTTCGTCATAGTTCCCGTCTTTCCAGTAACCAGACTCGGAATTGATGATTCGGTTCGGCCCGGTGCCGTGGGAGTACAGCTTTCCCATGTACTCAGACTCGGATTCGAACTGCCCAGGAACCCAAGTCTTACCCGTTCCATACTTCCCGCTCGACCGCAGACCTTGCGCAATAGAGTCAAGAGAAGCACCAGAACCACCAGAGGCTCCGGGACTAGCAGGGCCACTACCCAAGCCGAGAAGCTGGCGAAGCCGACTGACGGACGAAGCCCCAGCGTCTCGCCACGGAGCCATATCGGAACGAGTGAGGTCGTACTGTCTACGCTGTTCGGCAATCGCCTCTCGCCCGGATTCGGCTTGAATCCCCGCAGCCTGCGAAGCAGCGTCCGCGCTTGAATCCGCCCCGATGAGACTTCCTGCGACTGATAGTGCTGGCCCAATCCACGGCATAGCTAGATCCCCTTCTCTTTGATGCTGTTCGCGCTTTCAACGCTGTGAATGCAGGTCAGCCTTGTATTCGGCTCCAAAGACACGAACAGGTGATTCGTATTTGCTTTAACTTCACAAGCCTCGCCAGCGGAGAAATCCCCGATATGCTCTCCATCCGCATACAGCGCAGCCTTTCCAGACCCGACTAACGTTGCGTGGTCGTAGTCGTGTACGTGCTGAGTAATCGCCATTCCAGACTCAGGCAAAAGGATCGACCGGAAGTAAAACCCCGCAACTTCTTCGATGAATTCCAGCACTCCACTCATGCAGGCGTCCCTGTAGCGTCAACCCATATCGTCCCGTTCCACCACACCGGGAAACCTAGTGTTGAATCAAAATACGGCCTACCAAGAAAAAGGAACTTTGTAGGTCTGTTTACTGTCGTTCCGCTGCCTGTTAAAGCAGCCAGCAGCATGAACACATTGCTAAAGAATTCCGCCCATCCTTGAGCGACGCGAGTCCCTGACTCGTCCACCGCATTGTTAGGAGGTGAGTTAATCAGCGCCATCAGTCGTCAGGATTCACAGAAGCACTCACCAGCACCAACGGAACGGGATCAGTCACCGTCAAACGAAAAACAAAGTTGTACGCAGTCCCCAAACGTCTCCACTCGACACGGAAGGCATAAGCACCAATCGCCCCAAGCGTCTGCCACATCTGCGCGCCCCAGGTCTTGCCGTTGTCCCTAGAGACTTCCAAGCCAATCTGAGGATTAACCCCTTGCCCTGAAGTCGTTCCAACCCCGACCTCAACATCAACCCGGAACTTGTCTACCGTCAGCCTTTCCAACCCCGGAAGGGTGATCGTCTCGCTCGTAATAGACCGTTCGATAGACACGCCGTTATCGGTCAAAGACGAAGCTTTCAAGCGGTAAAGCTGGCCGCTGTTGTAGTCAGCAACGACCGTGCTGTTGATGTAGGAGAAACCAAACTCCGCAACGTGCCGGGTGATCCCAAAGCTTTTAAGACTCGTCCAGATCCCCGTAGAACCGTCATAAAGCCAGGTATACCCAGCCGAGGGGAAACTAATCACGTACATCGGATGTCCGCCCAGCATGTAGCTATAAGCTGAAGCATCAGAAACCGAGGTGTACCCGTTGATGATTGAATCCATATCAACGGTCGAAATCTTCTTCGGGAGATACCCCGACAGTTGAGCAACCATTACTTGCCCCATGCGGTTCTTCACCAGCATGGCAATGGAGTTATCGTATTTCGCAACACTCCACCGAGCAGCAAGCCCCCACTCTGTAGCCGTTCCCTGAATCAACGCAAACGGTTGATCCGCGACCCCTGATTGCCCCCAATACTCGGCAGACACCGATCCTTCTAGGATCAACTGCCCGTTGCTACTCCACACCGCGACAATCGGATCAGGGTTCGTCTCAGCGTTTGCAAAGTTCAATGCGTCCCAAGTCAGACCGTCATACAAGTCCGACCACCAGAACCGGCTAGAGCCTTCCTGGTTGATGATGAATCTTCCAGCTAGGAACGTGACCGTCACCGCGTTAGCGGGGTAATCCACATGCGTGATCTGCGCAAAAACGTTCGTCACCGTGTTGTAGATGTATCCATACGTCCCATCTACAATCATGATCTGCGTGCCGTTGTCGGCCATCGAAACCCGCCCCGTAGTCGTCAACAGGGTTCCTCGGTTCGTCTGGACTCCGGCGTTATTCACTTCCCACAACACACCTCGGTGAACGACAAAACACACATCCAGCGGCGCAAACTCCATCCCGCCCCTACAAGGCGTCGCGCCAAAGTTGGTGAACAACTCTAGCCCTGGCGTTTGGTATCCCACCATCGAGGACTTTTCGCCTTGTGGACGAGTCTCTGCATAGACGTTCTGCAACATCTTTGCAGTAACGAAGGGGGATTTCGCCGCCTGTCCAAGTCCAAAGACAGGAATTCGCATCAGTACCAGCCCTGCCAGTTCGTGACCGCGTTGTATTGCGTCATCGGGTCGTAGTTCATCAGCGGGGTTACTTTGTTCGCACGCTTAATGTCTGCAAGGCTCTTGACTGCAATCTCTTTCACATCCGGCGGAACGGCTTGACCAAACAGCGGAGCCAGTTCAATCGCAAGGTTGTATTTGAAGGCTTTGACGTACCCCGGAGGAAAGTTCACCACCGTTGCAGAAGTCGCGGGTTGAGTAAGTAGCTGGTCAATCGAGAACGTGATCGGCGTAACCTGGTTCGGAACCGGCCAGAGGGTAATTTCCCCAAGCGGGAATTGGTTCACGAACAGATAGAAATTCGGGTACTGCTGCTGCTGATCCTTGACCGAAATCAGGTTGTACTTTTCCTGAGTGATCGCAAGGCACGGATAGGTCGAGGGCTGAGAAGCCCCAACAGGCAAAGACGAGTAAGCAATCGGCCCGATGTGGTCAGCACCGACAGGACGATCAGTGTTCCAATCGCCCCCCGGCCCTATCGTGTAGACCTTCTGCCCGTTGATCGTGTTGAACGTCTGATTTGATCTGGAATACACCGCAAGCTTCTGTGTACTCCATCCATCTACCAAATCGTTGAACGCACGCAGCCCGTCGCTTACCTCCTGATTGGTCAGCGTCTGATCCACGCCAACCGCTCTAGTCAGGTACAGCGCATCCGTAATGATCTGAAGCGCAGTCGTCGGGCTGGGCATCTCTTACCTCAAAAAAAAGCCGCAGAGCGTTAACCCTGCGGCCCCTACGTCATGGCGTTGTTACACGTACAGTTGCATGATCGGGCCGACCGCCGTGGTGAAGGTCGTCGGCGCGGTGATCGAAGCAGGCACCGTACCGAACGCACCCGCCACAGTCCCAGTGCAAGCAACCGCACCGTTAGCCGACAGCAGATGACGCACCGTGTCGGTGTTTCCGTCCAGTTGCAGACCGAGGAAGTACCGGCCGGGCAGCAGATCCACCGTCGAGGTAAACGCCGCGTTCTGCATGGTCGAAGCACCCGCCGTAGCAGTGCCAGCAACCGCAGAGTTAGCAATCAGCACCCCATCAGTTCCGTACAAAGCGACGATTGCCAGATCAGAGCCGACCGTGGTGCCGTTCAGCCAACCAGCCCCAGTCCAGGTCTGGCGGTACGGAACGAAGATTTCCACCAGATTGAACGTGCCCGCAGTCTGCGCAACGCCGTTGGTTTCGTAGCCGGTCAGGGCAGCCGAACCAAGAGCGATCACAGGCAGGCGCAGCGGGCCTTGATAAAACTCAGGCGTGCTGTAACCGCCCTGTTGCGCGTAGTGCAGGTTGCCACCCTGAGAAACCACTTGATCGGGAGCGCCGACCAGCGATTGCATGGAAGTGGTTTGTGCAGCAATTGCCAGACCCTGAGCAATCAGAGTCGCTTCAGTGTCATCCGGCAGCGTGACCGAAACGGTCGAGCTGGCCGGGTAGTCCCCATAGGGACGCAGGAGATAGACGGACATGGTGTTTTTCCTTGTGTCTGGTTATGGGTTAGACCGTGTAATACTTGGTCGAGAGTTCCGGGTAAGTAGCGACCCAGCCGAACAACACGTCGATACGCATGATCGAGTTGTCGTTAATGCCGTCATAGAACTCCGTAACCTTGACCGTAAAGCCGTCCTCGGACTTCTGCGCCACGTCGATCACCCCCTTACCGTCCGGGGGTGCCCACATCGGCACCATCGCCAGCGTGAAAGCGTCTTTGTGATAGGCAACGTTGCAGTTGTAGGAGGTCGAAGCCGCACCCAAGATCACGTAAGGCTGGGCGGTGGTCGGGCTGGCCGTGACGTTCTGGAAGGCTCCCGAGGTCACAATCGCCGGGCTGATCGGGATCGAGGTCGAGCCAACCGGGACATCCGCAGTCACAACGAAGTTCGCAGCCTGCCCAGTCGAAACGCGGCTTTGCGGGTTGACCGCAAACACGCCCGGCAGGGTGATCGTGGTGCCTTTGGTCAGCGTACCGCCAGCAGTCGCAACCACCGTGATCGAGGAGCCGGTTTGACCAGCGCCCGCGATGTTGGTCGCAGTCGCTGCGCCGTTCACATGAACCGCGACGTTCTGATCCATGCCAGGCTTCAGACCGAACGAGTCCTGCATGTAGCCAGTACGGTATTGGCCGTTGACCTTCTCGGACATGTTGAACAGACCCGAGAAACCCGCGACCATCGAACCGTTAAGAGCCGGGTTCATGATGATCGAGCGGCGACCGTCTTTCACCGGAGCGGCCATCTCGTCAAGGCGCTGGTTGCAGGCGGTCAGGACTTGCACCGCAGCCAGTTGAGTCGCAGGCAGGGCACCCGTCGCGTTCAGGGTGTTATAGGTCGAGAAATGCGCCAGTTCCAGACCCTGACGGTCAATCTCGTTCGCCACCGGAGCAATCGCGGCTTCGATCTTGTCCTCAAGCTGCGTAAGGGACAGAGTGCGCTGCAAGCTGGTGAACGAAATGTCGCAACCGCCCTGATTCACCGTCAGCGGAACAGTCGTTTCCACCGTGCTTTGCGGCACAGCAACCCGACCCGCGCGATACGTGTAGCGCGGGGGCTTCTTGATCTGAATGGTCTGACCCGGGGCATAACCCCGGCTCATGTTGGACTTGAATTCGTCCTCCCATTCACGGTTTACGTTCTTGGAGAAGGACAGCATGTTTTTCAGGATGGGCAGCGTTTCACGCGCCACGATGCTGCAAGTTACGAGAGTGTTAGTCACGCTAGTGACTCCTATGGGTTACTGCGCCCACCTCGCCCCTTGTGCCTTCCTCCATGCCTTGTATTCGGTATCCGACATTTTCGACGGATCTGAAGTCCCGGCGCGGCCTTGACCAAGCGGCTTGATCGGTGCAGGTGCTCTAGACGGCTTGGCAGGCTGGGCGAATTGCGCCTCAAGCTTTCCAAGCTCCGCGATCTGCCGCACAGGGGACAGCTTCGAAATCCGCTCCGCTTCGTCAGGATTGTTCGCAAGGTGATAGAGCAATTGCGGGCCAACATCGGACTCCACAACAGCCATTCGCGTGCCCATCGGGAAATCCCTAGAGAATTCCTCGCTGAACTCCTCGACTGACTGCATGTAATCCGGCGTAGCAGCCTGGAACACGCTTTCGCGCTTTGACCAGTCCTGCGCGAGTCGTTCTTGCGTCTCAACGGCTCGGCCTTGATGCTCCCTACCTTGTTGCGCCTCACGTTCCCTGCTCAGAACCTCTACAGCCTTCTTTTCAGCCTTCCATTCGGCTTTGGCTTCTAGATAGGCTTCCAAGTCCTGATACTGGTCACGCTGCGGCTCCGAACTTTCCTGCGGTGCAGCTTTCGCTTCAAGCTTCTCGATTCGCTCTCGGAGCAGTCGGGCTTCGGTCTTTGCTTCCGTAGCTTCGCGCCTGGCCCTTTCAAGCCTGCGACGCTCATGCTCCCGTGCCTTCTGCTTCCTTCGCTCCTCGACTTGCTCAGGTGTTTCCTGTGCAGCCTTTTCCTCGGTCGTGTCCGAGTCCGTAGGCGCTTTCTGTTCTTCGGCAGCGGGAGCCGGTTGGGTCTGTTGGCCGGACGCTTCCTCTACAGGTTGCGTCGGTACTTCAGTTGTACTTTCTGCTTCATTCATGGTCAATCTCCATGCAGGTAAATTTGTAACTAACTGGTTAAATACTGGACAATCAAACCGCGCCAATGCCTCCCGGAGCGCCCACCAAATGCGGGTTCTGCGGATCAACAGGTAATTGCCCGCTCATCTCCATCTGCTGTTCCATCGCGTGCGATTCGGCCTGTTCTTCAGCAGCGGTGAGCGTCAATTCAACCGCTTCCCTCGCTGCCGCTTGAGACACGGCCTCTACGTGCCCGCTTGCTGACAAAGCCTGCGCCTCGGCCATCGCCTTTTCAGCAGCGGCTTTCATCAAGTCCGCATCCGCTCTCATTCGGTCGGTCTGCGCCTCGTAAGCCTTAATGTCGGCCTCGCGTTCCTTGATCTGGATTTCGCGTTTCTTGTTCTCCACCTCATCAAGCTTGGCCTGCTCAATGGCTTTATCTGCGTTCTGTAGGGCTTGGCCCATCTGCTGTATGAGTTGACCCGCCTGCTGTACGGGCAGCGGGCCTTGAGGCGTCGGAACCATCGCCCCCTCGTCCGGGTTCTCATCCTCGGTTTCCAATACCTGCGGGGGGAGAAGCTTTTTCAGCATCCTCGCCGCCTTCTCGCCGCCAGGTACGTCTTGGTTTTGAATAGCCAGATAGGTAAGCACCGCAGCCGCTGCCGGGTCTTTGGCGGCCTGCATCGCGCCGACCATAAACTGCGCGGCCTCTTGCCTTAGCGTGGAGTACGCAGGCCCGCTTGACACCGTAACGTCATACTTGCCGACCGTCAGATCATTCAGAACTGCGTGGATCTTCCCGGCCTTATCTGGCTTTCCTTCGACGTTCGGCTGATTGACAATCGCATGCTTGGCCGTTCCATCCTCGCCAAGAATCCGCACCGCTCTTTGCGTGTCATAGACCTCGGGAAGCCATGACACGATCACCCGCCCGGCGTGCTTTCGCGTCCGATTCAGGTTGTCCGTGTAGTGAAAGCTTCCAACGTCAGACTCTTGCTTTCTCTCGCGGATCGCTATCCCGCTGGTCTCGTTCGACCTTCGGCCAATCCCCGCATCAAATATGCCAATCGTTTTTTGGATGTTCTCACCGGCATGCATCGCCATTGCCAGCATGCCGGTCGGAACGTCTGCCGGTTCTTGCCTTCTAGGGGCGGGGGCAATCGTCCCGTCAATCGTGACAGGCTTATATTCCAGATACGCAAAGCTTCTGTTGTTCGCCTGCGCCCACGTATCTTCGTGGCCTTCGAACTGGCCTTCAGCGCCAATGAACGGAGCCTTCGGACGAAGCGAAACTTCTTCCGTCGCACTCGTCATCCAAAAGTTGTACATCCGCGCCGGGTCTTTGGCGTTCCGAATCAGTCCAGAGCGGATTACCTTGCCCTCAATGTCCAGCTCATCGCCATAGACAGGAAAAACCGGGACGTACTTGCCGGGGATGTCGGCAGACTCAAGGATTTCAAAGCCGGTCAGCTTGCACCACTTCACTTTGCAGCGAGTTCCGGCCCGCTCTTTGATAACCGTCACACCTATCGGCAGTTTTCCTAGCTCATCCTTGTAACCGCTCTCGCCATTGGAAAGCAGGCATACCGTCGCAGCCTCGTAGTCGATGTAGTAATACTCGGCTACACGCACGAACAGATCGTCTATCCAGTCCGAGAAATCCCCCTGCCCTGCAACGGCTTCAAATCCGGCCATATCAGCATTGGGGTACTCCATGCGGAATTCCTCTTTCGGGATCTTCACGCTGATAATGCAGAACTTGGCATCCGACCCGTCCGGCTCCTCAGATGCGGGGTCAAAGTAAACCGTCATCGCGTTGCGGATGGACTTAAACTTAATATCCTGCTCGAAACTGTCCTCGCTGGTGTACTCCGTCACCAACCGGAAGTAACCAAACCCGATAGCCGCCGCCGAGTTAACAGCGCGGTCATAAGCAATATCCGCATTGGAGTCGTATTCAATGTGCCGGATCAGCCCTTGAATAACCTCGGCAGTCTCCACATCGGCATAGTCATCAACGGGATGAACCTTGATTCCTCCCTTGTTCATCCGCTGGTCATTCGTGACCTGGTGCAGATACGTGGGAAGCGTGTTCACCGTCAGACAGGGACGGTTATCGAGGTTTCTAGCCCTGCGGATGTTGACCGGCCATTGCTCGCCAGAAAGGAAATACAGGTCATCAAGAGCGGCAGCGCGGTTATCGCCTTCGAACTCGATGCACTTCTGCATGCGGTCGCGGCACTCCTCAATGATCTTGTCCGGCTCTTTGCCGGATTGAGTACCTTTCGACCCGCTTTGATCGTCTGGCGTCTGCTGGGTGGTGTCTTTATCCATTGGCCCACCTCTTTTGAGCGTCTAGAGCGCCTGTACACTGCCGCGCCATCAAGGTTTCTGGTTCGGTCTGCACCACTTCAAAACCGAAGCGTGCGTACCACTTGGAAAGCTGTTCCGTACTCATGCCCTCAGAAAAGGCTCTAGGCGTCAGCAGCAGCACGCAGCCGTGCTTGTCGGCCTCGGCGCAGACCTCATGCATCAAGGCCGTTGCGTGCCCCTTTCTCGGGTTCGTGCTGGCTACGTCCAAAACTTCACGGATGCCTGAACGCATGTCCTCGGGAAGCCCAGTAGGAACCGCCAGACGCAATGAGGCTTGCTTGTGTTCTCTCAGGCCGGGAGTCATTAGCTCATCCACCCGCCCATCTGACCGACGAAGCGACCAACAGGCTCCGTAACCTTCTTAACCTCACGCTTCTGCGCAACCACGCCGGGGAACAGTTCAGTCAGCGCCCATATCAACGCATCGGCTCGGTTCGGGCTTCGGTCTCCCGTATATCCAACCGTCGAGAACGCCATCAACTCGTCCTCCAGGTCTCGGAAATACCCTACGTGCCTGACCTTCCCCTGCTCATAAAGGGCAGAGATAGGCTCAGCACGGACAACCTTGCCTCTCGTCGCACTCACGGCTTTGTAAGGGACTTTCCTTTGACCCTGCTCTCTGCGGACGGTCTGGATCGTCGCTTCGACCATCGCTCCGCCGTAGTTCACCTCACCGACGATGCAATCCGCGTCGTTTCGTTCGTATCCATCAACAGCAACTTTGCCCCAAGTCGCGGGGCCAGCTTTGACCGTCAAATCCTCGATAACGTAGGCGTTGCCATCAGTACCCAAAGCCGCGACCACAATGCCTATTGCGTCGTTGTCCGCGTTGTCAACGTCACCAGATCCAGAAGGGTCTACAGCAACAACAACTCTCAGGAAGTCAGGGACAGATCCATCAAGAACTCGCCACTTCTCTAGCGATTCCTCGCTGAACAACTGATTCGGCGTTGCGTCCGCAAACTCACCATCCATGAACCGCTTGCGCAGTCTTGGGCTAAGTGCAGAAAGGGTAGAAAGGTAATCCCCCGCCAGGTTCTCCGCGTTGTCCTGCGGATTCATCTGCATGCAGACGTAATCCAGCGGATTAGCCAATGGCATCTTTGACTCTGGATCAACCTTCTGGACGAACATCTTGTAAGTCCAATGCGCCTTAGAAGGCGGGTTGCAGTCGTAGTACATCCGAGGCTTAAGGATCGTTACCGGCCTGCCTTCTAGCTTGACCTCGACCCTTTGAGCAAGACGGGTAGCCGCCATATCTCTTGAGCCTTGCGGGATCTGGCTGCACTCGTTCAGGTACAGCGTCGCGTATTCCTGTCCGAGAATCTTCTCGGTGCGCTCTTTATCGTCCAGCCCGCCAAACCAGATTTGCGAATCTCCAGGAAGCCTTGCGTACCAATCTGTTTTGTCCATCTCGTACTGAACGCCAGGAAAGGCCAATTGCATGACCTTTGGGAACGTGTCCAGAACGATTGAAGCCTTTACGTGGTTGAACCTGAAGCGAAGGATTGCATGCCGACTTCCAGGAGCCTTTAGCGCACGGAATACAACGTTTCTAACGTGCAGGAACGTCTTTCCAGACCTTGAACCACCGAACAGCATGCAATGCGTTGCCGGGCCCGAGAGCATCAACTGCGCCTGCTCTTGCTTCGGCGTTAGCTTCAAAGACCCTCATCTGTAGAGGTCGCCTGAATGATTACAAGCGGGCCACCGCCCTCTCCTGTAATTGCTTGGGCCGGTTTCCCGTCGAGCCGGTCGGCAAGCTCTTTGTATCCTGTGATGCCCTCTTTCTCCACTTCATCGAGGAAGGCATCAGCAAGCCGGTCAAGCTCCGCTATTTGGTCAACGCGACTGCGACGCTCCAATGCGCGATTGATGGCGTCTTGCCATCTGCGCCCTTTGGCTGCGTTTTGGTTTCCTGGTTGTCCGCCCACCGATGCCAATCGAGACGATTCCAAGTAATTGACAAAAAAGAACGCCCCGACTCGCGGGGCGCTTCAGCTACTCGAAGAAGGTTCAGCGAGTCAGACCATATTTTCTGCGGGTTGTTCTTGTTTATGTTGGGCTAACAGTTCGGTTTGTAACTGTGTGCAGATGGTCGCGCGCCTGATTTGTGCGCTGCGCAATGCAGCTATTGTTACGCGGATACCTATTGAAATATTCAATTGACTAAGTGCAAATAGAGTATATACTCGATTCATGGATTCGACGAATCCGCCGCGCCTCGGGAGCAGGGGCAAGGAGAGACAGCATGCTGAATAATTGGATTAACGCCGAAGAAGTGATCGCCGCCAAAAATTACAGCGGCACCCGCGCAGAGGGCATCCGCGCGGAAATCAACGGTGCTAAAAAATACGCCATCGACTGCATGGAAATTCTGACCATGCGCCTCGCATCCGCTGACGCCGACAGCGCCGCCTCGCTGATCGAAGAGGCCCGCCGCATCATGGCGCACATCGAAAACCACTCCACCAAATGAGCCATCACCGCCGGTTTTTGGTCGCTTTTGACGACCGCAAGCAAGGCGTCTATGTGGACGCCTTTTCATCCACCGACGCGGCACAAGCCGCCGCAGGGCTTCGCGCCCGTAGCGCCCGCTTTGAAGCGTCCTACGATGGTGGCGCAGAAAAGCGCGGGTACGACATCTGCTCAGTACTCATGGACGACAGGCGCAACCGCCGCTGCACTGTCCGAATGGTCGGCGGCCTCGGCCCTCGCACGCATGGCGAGGCACCAATGCGCCGCGTCCTCGTCACGCTCGACGAGGCTTCAATAGAAACCGCAAAATCGCTCGCGGACGGAAATTTGTCGGCGGGCATACGCGCCGCCATAAATCGCGCCAAATAGCCAGAAAAAAGGCCAGCCGGTTAGAGCTAGCACTTTAAAGAAGTGCCCGCAGAACTGGCGGCGGTTGAACGCATGCAAATGGTCGCGTGAATGGCAATGATGCACTCGCCTTCGAAGTGCTTTGGCTGAGAGCCTGCTGCCCATCGTTGGACTTGGACGGTCTGACGCTCGAGCATGACGCCGAGCTTGTAATGAGAGATGCCCGCTCGTCGCAAATCCTCGATCATTGATACAAAGTCGTGACGGGTAGGCTGTGCGCTCATTTGTCGGATTGCTCCATCGCCCAAATTTCCAAATCGACCGCGTGCTTTTGAATAAGCGCCGCCGCTTCAATAACCTCGTCGTGTTTCCCCTGTGCGCAGAGTTCGGCCAGCTTTGAGGTTGCTCTAGCTATGGCTGTAGTGTGTTTGGCGTAGTCGAGTCTCATGCGGGCATACTTCCTAACCGCATCATTTCCCCGTACAGACGCGCTCTTTTTGTGTTTTCTTCCATCAGGTTGCGGTTTATTGAGGCCGCTACCCGTAAGGCTTCCTCTAATTCGTCGCGGGACATTTGACGAATGTCTTTGCCCATCCAATAGACAAGATTCTCTTGGGTCATGCTGGTTCCCAAAGCGCCCCGTCAGGGCCGCACTGGCCAACCGTTTCAATCGCGGAAGGGCCGCCACGCATTGCCCTGCAAGTAATGTCTGGCTCCCCGTCAATTGGGCTAACACGGCGCGCGCACTTATGCAAACTGCTGTCGGCACTTGGGGAATACTTCATTTCAACGACCCCTTTGTAAGCCCAAACAGCAGAGGAACTAAAAACCATTTCCGGCCGGTAGTGCTTGCAGTCTTTGCAGAACTTCACGCCGCCTCCGGTGCCTTCGGCGCATCATTGGCAGCGGGCTGATCCAGATACCGCCTGATCGTTTTGTAAGACCTGCCGGTTTCTTTGACTATTTTGTAAATGCCAACGCCTGCGGCAATCTGCTCTTTCCACTGCTGGATTTCTTCCTCTTTCACAAACGGGCCTCGGGCCATGTATTTCTCCTAGTCAAGTTCAGATAGCTTCTGTTGAACGTCCTTAATCATTTGCTCGTAATCCGTCCTGCTGTACTTCACCGTCCGATGCTTCAACTCCCTCAAGTCTCGGATCGCCTGCCAGCCCCAATTGGCTTCCATCCATACGGCGTACTCGACCATGTTTCCTCTGAGAAAAATATTGCACCGGGCACACTGAACAGCCGTGTTATTTACAAGCCAGCGCGTTGCCAAATGGGTTCTAGATACGAAGTGCCCGCATTGCATTTCCTTCCAATGCTTCTGATTTCCACAGGTCACGCAGGTTGCTATTCCGTCTATTGCGTCTTTCCTTCTCACGTACTCAGACCAGAGCTTGTCTAGCTTGTTCTTTAGGGTGCTGAGGGAGGCTTTCGCCATCTATGCGGCCTCTGCTTTCTCTATCGAACACCATTGATTAGCCATTGCCTCGGCAATACCTTGAAACGTTTTTGACCGTTCTTTCCAGCGGTCGGGTCCAGGCGGCATTCTGTGAATACGCGCTTCCCTCCCCTCGACAATGTTTGTCGGCACAAGCTTGGGTAGCCCTTTCAGCCACAAACAGGTGGCCTTAGTCTCCCCGTGCCCGAACTGCCACGGCTGGATAATCTGATCGGGTTTTCTGATCCGGCTGGAAATGATGCTGATCGGGTTCTCAAGGGCTATGCGCGGGATAGGTGCGTTGAGAAGCCGACTCACAAATTCCAGAGCGCCAGCCTGTTCCTCTGCTTTTTCCTTGAACCAGCGCGCGCCAGATACCGCCAAATGGGTACAGGGCGGGTGCGCTATCAGCAAATCCCACCCATCACCGAGAATGTCGAGAACGTCGCCCTGGTAATGCGGCCCCGGCTTTTCAGTCGGCAGCAGGTCGCAACTCATCGCGTCATACCCGCGCCGGATGAATGCATCGCGCACCGTCCCGCTGAACTCTCAAGCTATGAGAACTTTCAAGCCGCCTCCAATTGCTTAGGCGCAGGCACCCGTATTCCTGCGTGGTGAGTCTCAGCGTTCAGCCAGTCGAGCCATTCGCTGAATTTCCTTTTCCCGTACCGCGAAGTCCTGCGGCCTAGCATGACCATGCCGCCGTTTAAACCGGGCGCTATACGGGGCGCGGTGTCGTTCTCAAATGCGGCACTCAGGATGTCCTTCCATTCTTCAGCGGTCAGATAGGTCATGGTTCCGTTTACCGGCCACTGTTTTTGCTCAGCCCAACTGTGCAAAATCGGCCATTGGGCGGCATTAGCTGCGGCGCTGCGCCGTTCTTCGCAGACGGGGCAAACTGTCAAGGAATGCTTGACGGTTGGATTCATGCGAATAACCTCTCCTGTCTTTGAGCGTTCTCTATGCGCTCACAGGCAATGTCGTATGGGCGCGTCATTTGAGCGCCTCTATCGCGTCATGGAATGCGTCGTGGAATTTCCAAAATGCAGGTTCGTCTCCGTCGTCAAGGTCAACGATTCGTTGCAAGGCTTTCCGTAGCCGCTTGTTTTCTGCCAGTAACTTGACAACTTGCGCTTTGGTTTCCTCAATGTCAGACATTCTGCTCTCCGTCTATTGAGGCCGAATCCGCCATTACTCGCGCATCGTCGTTTTTGTAGTCGCCAAGGTTGGCCGCAGCAACGTGATGCCCTGTGCGAAAGAGATAATTCCGCGCTATCTTCAGACCGCGCCGGATGCCTTGTTTGTAGTTTTCCTCAGATTCACCTTTGAGCCGCGCATTTTCAGCGAGTAGTTTGAATGCATCGGCTTTGGTAGCGTCGTGCGACGCTGCGCATCCCATTTGTTCGCACAAGTTTGGCGAATAGCAATGCCCAGCGATGCATTCATTTCCTGTAGGGCCGAAATCTTTCATGCGAATAACCTCTCTTGTCTTTGTGCGTTTGTGATTCTTTCGCACGCTATCTCGAAATACTTCGGCTCTATCTCTATGCCGATGAACTGGCGATTGGTGTTCATGGCAGCAACGCCAGTGCTTCCGCTTCCCATGAAAATGTCTAAGACTGTCTGCTCTGGCAGAGTGCATTTGGCGATTGCCCACTTCATCCAGCCAACAGGTTTAGGGCATGGGTGCCGGTTCTCGCCAGCAAGCTCGAAAGACTCAAAGCCGCTGGGCCCTTGGCGGGTGTGTGGCAATCCTTTGCCGTAGAAAAGCATCGGATGGACAACGGTGAACCCCCATCGGCCTAGACCTGCACCAGACGGGCAATACACGCATCCGAACTCGTAAGGCTTCGGATAGTCGAACAGAAGGCGGTTTCCGGGGAACACAACGGCTCTTTCGCACTTATCGAGTGCGGCGCGAACTGCAATAGGGCCGACTTCAGAATCGCCGCCAATGTATCCGCCTGGTTCCGTGTGTGTGGCCTTGGTGTGCTTAGTTGCTTTCCCGATGAAATCCACGCCATAGGGCGGGTCAGTAATCACCGCGTCAACCTTCGGCAGCGTCGGCAATATCTCCAAGCAATCGCCCAAGTACAGCGTCGCATTGCCTATTACCTCTTTGCGCTTGTAGGTCAAAGCCAATACTCCGCAACCCTCTTGCCGCTCGGGACTTCGATCATTCGACTCTGGACAGGCCAGCCCATGCGCTTTAGTTCGCCGCATCTCTGACTCAGGGCATAGACCCCGTAATCGGTCATGGCCTTTGCGACCGTGAGTTTTTCGCCACGCTCCAATGCCCGCAGAATCTGGCCGCATTGAGATTCAGCCGGAGGGACTACGCAGGGCTTTTGGAATTCGATTGCGAGCTGGTTCATTTCGCCGCCTGCATTTTGGCTACGCACCCGCAGATGGCGCAATTGAGGTCGGCAGACAAGGAATGATGCCCAATAAATTCAGATTTAGCAGAAAACGGGAAGCAAACTTGCCAACTGTCGTTTGCATATGAGATATGCAGCTTGAACTGCTTCACCAACGCCATAGCCTGCGCGTCGTCGTTAAGCGGGTCGTAATCAATCCGCCCATCCAGCGTCAGGATAGGCAAATGGCTTGCAGTAACAATCCCGCCTGTCTGCCATTGAAATTTGTCCAAGCCCATCGCTTCCGCGCACAGTTTCGTGATTTCAAGGTCGGTCATTTGCCCATCTCCTTTATCAATCCTTCCACCGTCAAACCGAGTTTCTTAATCACGTCGCTCAGTAACTCGGGCGTGTTCTTCTCCACCGCCACCAAAGCAAACGCCCTGTAACTCGGCTGAGAGGCTTTGTAGAACCTCACCCATTCGTCGATTCGCTCAGCCCGCGTCAACTTTGTTCCGCGCCCTGAGAATCAAGCTTCGCTCGTTTTCCGCAGTCCCATAAGGGTGCCGATGCCAGCCGCCCTGACAGGTGTAGAACTGGCCATGTTTGATAGATGCGGTTACGTCCTCGCCAAAAGAATTGAGCGTTTTCTGCTCCCACTCGTTTTCTGGAGTCAGGACTAACTGCACATCACCGTCCTCGATGTAAATAGCTGTTTTCATGTTGTCCTTTCAGCCCGCGTCATAACTTCGAACGGCCTGCAACACTTCGTGATATCTGCCCGTCACTCGGTCGTAAGAAAGTTCCGCAACACCCACCCGGCCAACGTGCTTGAACCGGATCTTCTGAACGTGGATTTGCACGATTTGATTGTTCGGGTCGTCCAAAGCACGCCACACCGTTACCGCGTTGTCGGCCTTATTCCACCAATGCTGAGAACCGGAAATGGAGTCCGGGCGAGGAATCGGAAGCTTGCCGTTGTCGTCCCTTCTCAGCTTTTGAGGATGGGCGACGATCCAAACGTGAACCCGCATCGCTCTGGCCCACGCACGCACGCGCGAGAGAATTGCGGAGATGTATTCCGTTTCGCTGAGATTGTTCGGGCGCAGATGCTCAATCTCGTTCCACGGGTCGATCACCAAACCCCGCTTCGCATGGGGATCGTTCCACGCACCCGAAAGACGGAAATGCGCCTCCGCAGCTCCGAGAATTTCCTCAACCCCAAACGTCACCTTTGCGCTCGTCGCGGCAGGGCAGAGGAAAGCAAACCAGTCCCGCATGGTCTCAAGCGCGGTGTTCACTTCCTCCAGGCTTGCCCTGGCATTCGGCCCTGCACCGAACGGCTTGCCGAGAAACTTCTCGACGAACTTTGCAACATGCAACTCAGTTGGCTGGTTCTCGGGAGAGAACAGGGCAATCTTCCAACCCTGCTTTGCAAGGTTCAAAAGACACGCATCGAGCCATTCCGATTTTCCCGAACCCGGCCAGCCGGTGAGGATCGTCAACTGCCCCGGAACCACGCTGTAAAGCTTGTCCACGCTCGGCCAGCCCGTCCGGTCACCCGGAGGCATGCCCTCAGTCCAAAGTCTCGCCAGAAGCCCGGAAAACGCCTGCGGTGGGCACGCTGCAAGCTCTACGGCCTGCATGAGTTCGGCTGCGCGGATTGCGTTCTCGGCGTTCATACCGCCACCTGCAACGCCAGCTTTGGCAGTTCGATCTTTGGAGAGTCCTCCCACCCTTTCGCGTTTAGCCAAGTCGCCGGGTAGGGGATGAATTGCCCTTCCTGCTTTTGCCAATCGGCCCGAGTCTTGGCCCGCTCAACCGCTTGCAAAATCTGCTCGGTAAGCTGCTCGTCAGGGGATAGCTTTTGCCAAACTTTCTCCGCTTGGCCTTTGCTCGCCTTTTTTGGATAGGCTTGCCAGAAGCGGTCAAACCCCGATGTTGCTGTGTGCTTTTGCGCAACCCTCGGTTTTGGGGTGCTAGGTGTTTGGTCTTGGTCTTGGTCTTGGTCTTGGTCTGGTAACGCTCTACCGTTACTGCCTTGTAACGCTTGTGCACGGAACCTACTGACACGCTTTTGCGTTACCGCCCGCTTCTTAGCCTCCGTCCCGTTATGTGCATGATATTCAGGGAGTTCTACCGAATGCTCGTCAACGGGAATTAGCCAATCTGCGGGCAGCGAAGCACAGAATCCAGGTATGCCGACAACCTCATCAAGCTCGTCAATTCCAAGCGGCAAAACGTTATCCGGGCCGATGTGCGTATCAGCCAGCGACCATATGCGTACAAGCGCGCCACACACCAGCGTTACAGCCGGTAACGCCGCTGCGTTACTTGAATCTGAGGGGTCTGAGTAGTATTTAGCCGAGGTATCGAACGTAATCCATCGACGCTCAAGCGCCTTCGCAATCCGCAGCACTCGAGGATCGGTCAACAAATCCTTTTCGAACTTGATCCAGCCGCTCATTCAGCAAGCCCCCGCTCTCGTTCCATCCGCTCAATCTGCGCGTCGCTGCGCTTATCAATGTGGTGCTTCATCTTTCCCCACCAGTAGCCGATTTCGTCCCGCTCGCAGCCTTGAAGCTGGAGCCGATAGAAAGCAATCAGCAACTCCCTGAACCAGTCGGAGAGACGGTTAATCATGCGAATAACCTCTCTTGTCTTTGAGCGTTCTCTATGCGCTGGCAGGCAATGTCGAAGTACGGCTCATGCAGTTCAATACCGATGAACTCTCGCCCCAATTCGTGCGCCGCTATCCCGGTCGTCCCCGACCCCATGAACGGGTCAATTACCATTTGACCGCGCTTCGTGTGCAGGCTTATAAACCGCTTCGGCAGGTCTACGGGCTTTTCGTTTGGGTGTTCCCCTGCCCTCGGCTTTGATAGGCTGATGATGTTCGGCTGCTTAATGTTCTCGTCAGCCCACGCCAGCCTCCCACCCCTGCGATGGGAGACCATGACCATTTCGTGCTGCCTGCGATACCGCCAACCCATGCCGGGGTTTTTCTTGTCCCATATCACGGAATGGAAGAACGAAAACCCGCCTTCATCCATGCGCTGCGCAACCCACGCAAAGGTAGGCCGAGGCCCGCCGCCGCCGCAGCAGCAGCAGCAGCAGCAGCAGCAGTCCTTCTTTAGAATCCTCGCGGCCTCGGTGAGCATCCCGTCAACGACTAGGCGCATTCCGTCCGCGTCGTCGTTCGCTATGGCTTCGGCTTTCGATGCAAGCCCATCGCCCACCGCCTCGGCTCTGCGCGATAGCAAATCGCCGTCCGCGTTGCTGTGGCCGTATGGCGGATCAGTCCAAATCATGTCGGCGCTTTCGTTTGGCAGCGTCGGCAATATCTCCAAGCAGTCGCCCAAGTACAGCGTCGCATTGCCTATGACCTCGCGGCGCTTCCACGGGCCGTTGTTTGGCATATCGATCACTGTTGGCCACCGCACAGAAGGTGAGTGGCGGTCGGATGCAGACTTGCCGGACTGTCCAGAACTCTCAGCACGGCCATTTTTCAGGCCACCCTGCGCACGTTGGCGGGAATCCGGCCCGCAGCCTCAATCAGCCTCTCAAGCGTCCTAGAGGCTTCCTGAATCGAATCGGCAAGCCTGTCTCTCTCGACCTCGGGATCGACAGGCGTGAAGTCGTATCCGCATTCCTGCCCGTAATAAGAGGCCAGCGCGTGACAGCCAACCTCCCGGCCCCATTTCATAATCAGCAGAACTTGGTCAGGGCTGAGTTTTTCCGCCTTGTGTTCGTTGAGGCAGTCGGCAAGCTGCCTTCCAGCGGCGTCCGGAGACTTCTCAGGCCACAGCTTCGCGCCGATGGGCTTGTTCCCTCCCAAAGCCTGCACCGTGACCCGTATAGCGTCGTAAATGTCGTCAAAGAACAGCCTTTGTTGGGCGTTCATACAGCCTCACATTTCGTCGGAAGCGGACGGATAGACCTGCAATGGGCAAAAAAAGGACGATGCCCGCATGACGAAGAAAAAAACCGAGCAGGGCGCTCGGCAAGCCCCGATAGGAGCGAGGAGGTCACGCGGCCTTCCGAAGATCGGAGATGGCAGCGGGGCCGCGCAACTGATTGCATCGGCGGCAGACAGGATCTACAGAAAGAGGCTTGCTGTAGTCCCTATGGTCATAGTCGAGACCAGCCGCGCCACAATCTGTGCATTGCAATTGCTTAGGATGAGCAAACAGACCGCACTTGATAGCCTTGTCAACAAGATACCGAGCGCGCCGCCTATAGGCGGAAACGGTGTTGGAACAAGGGTTGCAGTACGGAGAGGCGTGGTGATGTGGTGATCGCTCGCAATGAACGCACTGGAACCGCTTTGAAGTGGCGCTCATGCGGACTTACCACCGCGCAGATACCGATCAACGGCGATCAGCTTGTCGTAGAGCGGCTTCGAGGCGTACTTGCCACGCCCAACTTGGGCGATCCACGAATAGGAGACTTCTGGAATCGCAGCGGCAATCTGTTTCCACTCGCCGCGCCGCGCCGCCAGAGCCTTCTGTACCTGCTGAAAAAGATCGTTTTCCATATCGCCTTTGGTCAAAGTTTTGAGGATCATAAGGGCAAATCTTTGAGCATGTCAAGCGGTACCTTTGTCTTATGCCGAACCGAACCGATCTAAACCTTGTCCTGGCGAACAACCTGCGCTTTTTTATGGGCCGCAGGGAAGGCGAGCCGTGGTCAGCAAACGAACTTGGCGTAAAAGCCGGGATCGCGCCGAACACCGTCCGGAACTATCTCGATTACAAAAAGCGCACCGTGACCAGCAGCAAGCCCATAGGGTTTCCTACTTTAGACAAGCTTGCTAGGCTAGCGGCAGAACTTAACTGCGAGGTGTGGGAATTGCTGCACCCGGACATTGAGCGATCCGTAAAAGAGCGCGAGATGTACGCCCGCCTAGAAACAGACTTTTTGATTAAGGTCAAAAACGGCCCTTTAGCCCCGCCGCCGTTCCTTAAAGCCCGGTAACTGACAAATTCCTTACGGCTTGTTTCGCTATGCATAATCGGAATACTCAAACTTTTGCTTGCATAATGCTCAAAAGTTTGGGACACTCCCTCTAACGCCTCACCTCAAGGGGCGCAGGAGAGAGCAGATGGAAACGACGTTCAAGCGCAAGTTCGGCAAAAAGACCTACTACGGCGAAGAAGCGGAAACCGTAACGCTGAAAGACTGCCAAGCCGCTTACAAAACGATTGCCATGCTCAAGGCTGGGCAGATTGACTTTAGCGACATCCTTGTTGCCGCGCCGACCAACAAGCCGATTGCCGAGGTGTCCGCATGAACACCAACCACAAGCCCGCGACCGCGCTGCCGACGCAGCTTCTTGCTTTTGCCGCTATCCCCGAAGTGCTGCGCATTCCCGGGTTGCAAAACGTGCTGCTAGACGCTGCGGGTGAACTTCATCGCCAAAACAACGCCTACCCGGAGCTGGTGGCCGATGTGGTGAACCTTCTGGATTTATTGCGCGACGCGCTTCCGGCCATGAAAGAGGCTGGGTGGCAAACGCATAACGAGGAAGCCGCAATCAGACGAACCGAAACCCTTCTCACCAAACTCGGGGAGGCGTGATGAACACCAAATACGAATTCACCGGGCAGACAAAGGAGTGGGCGGGCCGGACGCTCAAGCAGATTCGCGCCTTGACCTCCTTTGGCGTCGTTGTAAAAGGCGAAATCGGCGGCTGGATTGAAGCTGAAACAAACCTCGATGTATCCGGCGATGCGTGGGTGTACGGCGATGCGCTGGTGTCCGGCGATGCGCTGGTGTCCGGCGATGCGCTGGTGTCCGGCGATGCGCAGGTGTACGGCAATGCGCTGGTGTACGGCGATGCGCTGGTGTACGGCAATGCGCGGGTGTACGGCAATGCGCGGGTGTACGGCAATGCGCAGGTGTACGGCAATGCGCAGGTGTACGGCAATGCGCTGGTGTACGGCGATGCGTCCTTCCTTTTGGTTGGCCCGATGGGTTCGCGCAGCGCGTTTCTGACCGTTCACGCGGATGCAAAGATAGGAATTCGATTCTCAACCGGGTGTTTTAGCGGCTCGGAGTCGGATTTCCGCGAATCCGTAAAGCAAACGCACGGCGACAACGAATACGGGAAGCAGTATTCCGCCGCCGCTGATTTTGCATTGCTGCTGGTCAAGCCCGCCACGCCCGAAGAACAGGAGTCCAAATGAAAACCTACACCGTGCGCAGGGTTCGCCAGATTGAAACCCTTGTCACCGTCCAAGCGGTGAACGAACAGCACGCCATCCTGAAGGCAAAAGGTTCTCTCTTGGAAGGCGAATACGACGCCCGCCAAGAGTACGCGCCGGATTCCTTCGAAGTCTCCGAAGGGGGCGTGCAATGAACGGTCGCCTCGTCATGCCCTCTGCCATGCCCGCCGACCGCGCCGAGGTTCTGAGCGACTGCGCCGACGACCTCACCCCCGCGCAGGAAGACGAGATCGAGGCACACGCCGAGGCCGCGCTTGCCGAGCGCATCGGCGACCCCGAGTGGATGGTGTCACTGTTGGATGACACCCTGCACACCGGGCGCGATCTGCACGCCGCACTGAAGGCGCTGGACAAGGCCATCAACGGGGACGAGATCGCGCGCAATGCCGTGTTCGCGGCGCTCTCCAACATCCAGAAACAGGCCGCGCTTCAGGCCCGCGAATACTGGCTGTCCGACCTCAAGGACGAGGCCGAGACCGAACTGTTCGGGGGTGCGTGATGCTCGACCTCACGATAGAGCAGGCCACGACGCTGGCCGTGTGCCTGCTGCTGGCTCTCGAACTGAGGGCCGAGCGATGACCGACTACGCAAAAGACATCCGCGAAATCCTCATCCGCCAGGCATCCGAGCGCACGCCGCTGGTGCCCCGCTGCGGGCACAGAGCCAAGCTGGAAGCTGCGAAGGCGTGGCTCGGCAAACGCTACGTCCTGCACAGGGCGAACCATGTGAAGAAATTGAAGGAGCCGCTGCCGGAGGTTTTCCAGTGGCGCCCGCGAGTTCTCAAGCGGGCGGCATAAGCCGTCGCGCGACCTAATCCAAGGAGAAGCACATGAATACCGCAGTCATGGCCCGCGAAGTCCAGCCCGACACCCTCCCCGCCATCCCGGCCTCCGGCGCGTTGACGCCGATGCACATGCTGCAGATCGCCGTGCAGCAGGGGGCCG
Source organism: Sterolibacterium sp. (assembly GCA_041674465.1). GTDB lineage: Bacteria > Pseudomonadota > Gammaproteobacteria > Burkholderiales > Rhodocyclaceae > JACRAR01. The sequence goes on along the minus strand of JBAYVV010000024.1, from coordinate 2,551 downwards.
ACCTCGACAAGCTGCAGAAGCTGATGGAGCTGCAGGAGCGCTGGGAGGCCAACGAGGCCCGCAAAGCCTTCAATCTCGCGTTCACCGCCTTCAAGTCCGAGGCCGTCCGCGTGCTGAAGACGAAAAGCGTGACCGATGGCCCCCTGCGTGGGAAGAGCTACGCCGAGCTTTATACGGTGGTCAACGCCGTCACCCCGGCCCTGTCTCAGCACGGACTGAGCGCGTCCTGGAAGCTGTCCAAGGATGAGAAAGACTGGATCGAGGTTACCTGCACGATCCGGCACACCCTGGGCCATTTCGAGGCCGTCTCGATGGGCGGGCCTCCGGATGCCGGGGGAGCGAAGAGCGCCATCCAAGCCCGCGCCAGCACGATCAGCTATCTCGAGCGCTACACCCTGAAGGCGATTTGCGGGGTTGCCGAGCAGGGCGACGACAAGGACGGGGGGCGCCCGCCTCAGGGCGGGATGGATGAGGGCCAGATCGCGGACTTCATCGCCGCTTTCGATGCGGCGGAAGACCTTCAGACGCTGCAGGACGCCTTCAGCAAGGCCTACAAGGCCGCGCAGGCCGAGAAGGATCAGGCGGCGATGCGCACGCTCACGCGGGCGAAGGACGCGAGGAAAGCCGCCATGCAGGGGAAGGCATGAAGACCCTCGACTTCCCCCAGGGCACCGAGGAATGGCTTGCCGCCCGCGCCGGGAAGGTCACCGCCAGCCGCGTCTCTGACGTTCTGGCGAAGATCAAGACCGGCGAAGCCGCTGCCCGCAGGGACTACCGGGCGCAGATCGTGGCCGAGATTCTGACCGGCAAGCCGCAGGAATCGGGATTCCTCAATGCAGAAATGCAGTGGGGCACCGAGCAGGAGCCCTTCGCCCGCGCCGCCTACGAGGTCAGCCTCAACGCGATGGTCGATCAGGTGGGGCTGGTGCTGCACCCGCGCATCGACCGCGCCGCGGCATCCCCTGATGGGGTGGTCGGAGATGGGCTGATCGAATGCAAGTGCCCCAAGACGGCCACGCACCTGTCCTACCTGCTGGCCGGGGAAGTCCCTGCGCAGTACCAGCCGCAGATGCTCTGGCAGATGGCCTGCACGGATGCGGCGTGGTGCGACTTCGTGAGCTTCGATCCACGTCTGCCGGAGGACTTGCAGTTGTTCGTGCGCCGGCTGGAGCGCGACGAGCCGCGCATCAAGGACATGGAGGCCGAGGTGGTCGTGTTCCTGGCCGAAGTGGACGAGACGCTGAAGCGGCTGAAGGCACTCCGGGGATGAGCTGGATTCTGCCGGGGCGCGAAGTCCTGCGTGCGCTCAAGGGGCGCGTGCGCACAGTCGGCCAGCCGAGCAAGGCAGCACGCGCCCATGCCAGAGAGCAACGCTACCGGCAGGGCGAGCGAGGCCGGGAGACGCTGGAGAAGAACCGCGCGCGGCGGGCTGCGTACCAGCGCGAGTGGTATCTCAAGAACCTCAAGGCGCGGCGGGCGTACCTGACCGCGAAGGCTAGAGAGTACAGAGCGAGGGGGCGTAAATGCATGACGACCTGACCGGAGCGGCAAGCATCGAATTAGACGACCTGACCACATGGGACTACATCGCGGGGATCGGAGCGATTCTCTGCGTGCCGGTGGTGATCTTTCTTGCGGGGATGGGAGTGGGGTGGCTGATATGGGCGAAATAAAGCCGGGGGATCTGGTGATGGTGGTTAAGCCGCGCCCATGCTGCGGAGGGCTTACAAATCTTGGGCTGACGTTTACCGTAGGCAAAATAGTCCGCGATAGCCTCCGGTGTCGCTGCGGCGTTATTACGCATTCAGATCCAATTGCAACGACTGGCGTAATAAATAGCCGAGGACGACCGGAGGCGGTGCTTGTCTGTTGCCTAAAGAAAATCGACCCGCCCGCCATTGGCGACACGCTTCCTATTAGGGAGGAATTGCACGCATGAACCTGGACGAACTGGAACGGCTGTATCGGAAGGCGACGCCGGGGGAGTGGTTGCTTTCTGACGTGGACATACCCCCAATTGTGTATTTGGGAGCGCAAAAAAACGAAGCAATGATTGCTTGCGTTGACGCGGGAGCGGGGTACGCAAATCTTCCTGTCAATGAGGCGGAAGCCAACGCCAAGTCTATCGCCGCCCTGCACAACGCCTTCCCCGACCTTCTCGCGCTGGCGAGGGATGGGGAGCGGTATCGGTGGCTGCGGGATGAAACAAACCCCGACAAAGAGCGGCCCTACGTCACCGTCCAAACAGAAAACGATTGGGGCAACTGGTTTAACACTTTCGAGCAAGGGCCATCACTCGACGCCGCCATAGACGCCGCGCGGAAAGGAGAGAAGCCATGAAAAAGTACACGCAAAAAGAGTTCGACGCGCTGCCCGTGGTCGATGGCATACGCCAGTGCCCGACCGGAGATTATTCGACGATAACCGACTTCGGAGCGTGGTGCCGCTTCGGGGCGCGGTGCAACTTCGGAGAGCGGTGCAGCTTCGGACAGGGGTGCGTCTTCGGAGCGTGGTGCCGCTTCGGAGAGCGGTGCAGCTTCGGAGCGTGGTG
>JBAYVV010000023.1:0-35567 GCA_041674465.1 Sterolibacterium sp. | reverse complement strand
GACACCCTGGAGAAACTGCCGTCCTGTCTCAACAGTCAGATCGATTCCTTGCTGCCGCTTCGCTCGCAAGATACGCGCCCAATTTCTTCGTAGGCGTACCTGGTAGCGACTCACGCTTACCGACGGTCTGCTGTTGGCCGCTATGTAAACCTCTACATAGCGGCCAAGAGCGGTCATTCGCCTTCGCGCTCCAGACCGGTCATCGGGAGCCAACTCATAAGAAGTGACCACGCAGTGCGGTGTCGGGCACAAGCTCCGAACATGGCTCCCAACCCTTCGGCCCCGATTGGGTCGCTCCGTCGAAGCGGCAGACAGCACCGCTGTCCTGGTTTGTCTGCGTCGCGCGAGTGGCTTTGCCTTGGTCACTTCACTTTCATCTCCGGGCCGCAGCACTTCTTAAACTTCTTTCCCGAACCGCATGGACACTGCTTGTTTCGTCCAATGCGGCCACTTTTTACGATGGCTTTCCGAAGCCGTGCTTCACGCAGAGCCTCACCCCGCTCTTGGAGCGCTGGCAGTTCGAAGACTGTGATGTCCGCCCGTCGCAAGAACTGCCATTCGGCATCGAGAAGTGTGCCCGCGTCATCGTAGGAGAGTTCAAGAAGCACCCGTTCTGCCTCGTCGTGCATCACCATGATCGCCTTCGCATGGTCTCGCATCTCGCTTGCCGAAGGGCGAAGCCACCGGGGTGTCCACGCGAAAATTGTCAGACGCACCTCCCCGAATGTGGAGAAGGGACGCGATTGCTTTGCATCTGCTCGCCCAAGCTCTTGTGCCAGCGTGTCGAACATCCGATCGCGCCAGTCTCCGCTCATGTCGAGCAGGTAGGCCGCGATAGCGGACCGACCATCCTTGCCGCTCAATCGCAATAACTCGAGAAAGGTCGTCAAGCCCGCAGGCATCTTTTGATGGAGGGGAGACGGAAGTGTCGGGTCCCGCAGGCGCGTGGCGAAAAACTTGTCAATCTCATGGCGGTACCCGATGAACTGCAGACTAGCATTTGCTCCGCCGCGAATATCGGCCGCGTACTTGGGGTAGTCGTTGTGCTGAAGGTACAGACCTAAGTGATCTAGCTCGTCGTCGAGTTGCAGGATCTCCGATTTGAACGCTTCCCTGCGCATCTGGACGAAATGCAGGAACTCGAGCGGATTGGGAAAGATATCCGTGTAAACGCGCAGATCGTCCAGAGACAGCGACCACACGGGCTCGTCTCCCACCTCGACGCCGATGGAAGATAGGCGCTGAACTTGGGCCGCAATCTCCGTGAATGGATCGAGCGTGACAGCGCAGATCGTGACTTGACGATAGTCTCGAAGCCTCAAGCGGGTGGTTTCGTTTCCGGCGTGGTCCAGCAGGGGGACCTCATCGGCAGTTTTCAGGTATCGAAGAAACCGGTTGCCTTGCTTCGCAGGTGCGGACACGAGGTTCTTGATCGACTGCACGTGTGCGTCGACATCGGTAGCGGGCGACGTGTAGGTGAACGAGCCAGACTTCACCTCGACGATGAACAGGTGGCCGTCAATCGCAAGCACGCCGTCCGCTTCATAGCGAGCAGCCGCTGCCCCGACCTCGGCCAGCCAGTAGTAGATTTCATTGAAGCACGTTGCTCCGGGCAGCAGCCGCTGCAGGTACTCGAACGGCAAAGTCTCGGTAACTGCCTTGCGGGCGTCGGTCCAGGCTTGCTTGAGGCGTTGGTCCGCTGCGAATACGCGCTTTTCTAGTTGTCGGTAGAAGTGATCGAACAAGCCGCTCAGGTCGAAGCAGTAGTACCTCCCATCCAGGTTGACGAAGGGCCGCCTGAAAATGGGCCAGACACGCAGCGGCCAACCCTTGAAGGGCCCGTCGGCGAAGAACTCACCATCCTGGCCAGGCGCCAAGGAGAAGTCCTCTAGAAACGTAGTCGGCAAGTTCGTCACCTTCTGCAAGTCGAAGAGGTCGTAATAGAAACAGAGACCGACTGCTCGGCTCTGTTCCGCCTCGAGCCCATGACGGACGATTGACGCGCGCAGCAGCTCTCCCGTATCGCCATCCTTCGCAATGCCAGCTTTGATGTCTGCGTCTAGCGCCGCGAGAGACTTCTCTCTGAACGCCTCCATGGCACCAAAGGCATCACCGATGCCCTTGGTCAGTGCGTGCCATATCTTTGCGAGTTCATCGCACAGTTGCTCGCTGCTCAGCCCATAGAGGTGTAGAACTGCACCGGTCTGTGGTGCGAGCAGTTCCCGTAGTGCTTGAATCTGATGGTTCTGATACTGTTCCCCGGTGACATTGCACCAGTAGAGCTGCGTACGAAAATGGAATTCTTCGAAGGCTGCGTCGACAGCCTCGCTGTCCTGGCGGTGCTTGGCGGTCGCGCAGGAGAAGTACCGCACATTCAGCTTCTGAAAGATGGACTGAATCAACTGCTGCAGCTTGCCCCAGTTTTCATCGGTCAGCTCGCTCGGCGGGCCCGTCACGGGCGGCGTGCCGGCAACCAAACTCTGAACGTAGTCGAGCATTCGCGCAGCATGAGCGTGTTCGGGGCCGCCTTCGACTTCACTCTCCACCTGCAGGTGCGCAGCACTCCGCTCCCACCAGGCGCGGTGCAGCATTGCCAGCGGGTCCAGCGTCGCTACCAGAGCTGCGGCGTCGCCGACATCTTGGTCAATCTCTCGCACGACCTCGTCATAGCCCGCTATAAGGCATGCCTGAAACTTGTCGAACTCTCCCGGCGGCCAGTTTGACTGCGCGACTATGTGGCGGCCAAACCGCATCATGCGAAGGGGTCCTGAACTGAAGACCTCGTCGGGTTTCTGGGCTGCGGTGCGAAGGCCAGGCCTCTTGTGCTTTTTGCGCTTCATTCGTCAATCATGCCACATGTGCGCTTCCTGTCGCTTGAGTCAGAGAGCCACCAGAAGTCAGTATCGCTTGCCGGAACTGGGACTGCTCGCCGCAGGACGGTCCCATCGACTTCCGTGCCGACAGTCGTTGCTGAGCTAAGGATCGATTTGTCTGGGCGTCCATGGCTGTGCAAGTCCACACGGGCGAACGACCGCTTCGCAGATTCTTGAAGGTCAGCAACGGGCACCGAGGCGACTGTCACCTTCCAAGATTCGTCGCCGGAAAGCGGTCAGTGGAGTTTCGCTTCTCGAAGCGGCCGGTCGTCACTGAGTGCTCGGTGCCCTAAGCAGAAGTAGAACAGTTCGTAGAGCGGACGTTGTTAACCGGTGAGCTTTAGCGAGTCCGGTTGAACGTGTCTTCGCTAATAATCATAGATTTCAAATCAGATGAAAAATCCAATATTAGGGCATGATCTACGCATATTCGCTATTCCGAATTCACGTCTTTATATGATTCTTTGATGCAATTAAGCAATTGGTTATAGCACTAGTGAGTTCATCCGAATTGGCACCACTTTCTAACTCGATGCTTGTAATAACTTCACCATCCGATACTTTTACCTCAATATATACGAAGTAAGGCCTCTCTTTTTCCACCTCTTCTCTTGTTAATTGTTTTGAATTTGGGAGAAGTGAGTCTGCTAAACGCTTACCCAGCTCGCCAAAAAAGGCATCAGATAGTTTCGCTAGTGCTCTAGCAGTAATAAATACAATTCCGATTGATAGTGCTTCAATAAATCCGAATTCACTATCTCCTTTCAGAGATATCTCGGCATCAGCGATGGGCAACAGTGCCTCGAAGGCTTTTGACTTGATCAATTTTCCTCTAGGTGTGTTGGAGATCTCTAAAACGATCTTAGGAAGTTCGCTATTGAATGTCATCTCTTGTCATATGACGCTATTAGTTCGTGCCATTTCGGAAGTTGTCTGCCAGTTTTGTATCCGGCCAAGAGACTATTAGCGCAAAAATATAAAAGAAATGGGTTTCGTCTAATTACACTAGCCCAAGCCCATACAAAGTTGTTGTATGAATCTATTAGATCATCGTTTTGATTCGCGAATGCCGTTTCATACATGTGAGCGAACCACTGTGGGTCTAGAAAGTTACGTGAAACGAAAAGTGCTGCGAAAGTATCTGCTTGCACTTCTATTAGAGCTTCGTTTATGTCATCAGCAGTATTAATGTTCTTAGATCGATAATCATACAACTTCATTGGTGCCATCAATTCATCGAAATATGAGATTTGGTAATCACTTGGTAACTGTTCCCCCGGCTGCCATACCTTTGAGGCATCCCGTATCATGTCTGAAAGACCTTCATAGTGACTTGTCCTCAATTCGAATGAAGACAGTTTATCGTCAAACCAAATGCTGAATACCAAGTGGTATATTTCATGAGCCAGTATATATTCCTGCAATGGACCAGGTCTTGCATAAATTACTGGCCTGTCAACCCCCTCACATTTTTCAAACCTTATGCGCCCAAGCAAATAGCTTGGTAGATTTCTGTCGCCGCGATATAAGCCGTGACCAGAAATAAATCTAATCATTTTATAAATACTCTCACCGGAGTTCTTTCTGAAGAACTTCAAATGAAATAAGAAGAAATCCGATAAACATCTCGAAAAAACGGTTAAGCTATTTTCATTCCTTAATTCTTCCGATGCCTTGTATTTTTCACTAATAAACCCCCTACTTCTCTTAATGAAGCGCAGTAAATTCGCAACAAAGTGCATGTCTTTTGACATAAGGAGGGCAACTAATTCTTCATGAACATTGTCGTAATCCCTTAAAGCCCTTTCCAGCAGGTGTGGCGCGTATCGGCCAACAATACCTTTCTCAACACTATATTTCGTACCTTTTAACATTTTGGTTTATAGCTAAAGAAGTCGGTTCCCTAAATGGGGCCTTGTAAGGCCCCATTTAGGGAACCTGACACAGTGAGATTACGCTCAAGCACTTGTTTCCTCAAACTTGGTGAACGAGTGACGGACTGGGATAGGCACTACCGGGATATGTTGTGGTTCCACCGGGAACGACCGCATCAAGGAGAGAGCCTAAATCGCCGCAACTGGCCGATTGCGCTCAGTCGTGCTGGTTCCACAATGCTGCCATTGCCGAGACCCCAAGTCTTGGAGAGCATCGGCTACTACCGCAGAGGCCCTCACCCTATCGGCCATGAGCAGAAGGTCAAGCCATGGAGACAAGGCTGCATAAAAGGAAGCATACATAGTACCCACGACCAGGCAGTCAATACTTGCAAATCTCAGCGCCTGGAGACACTGGTTTTGTGCTGTGTTTGGACGAATACCCGACTCCGTCGCTGTGTTAGACATCATGTTGTGGTCGAGTTACGACCATGTTGTTACTGTGCCTTATAGACATCATCAAGGCAAAGGGCTAATGGTTGCAATTGCTAGGCCGGTCACAAGAAACAACGTCGAGTTTGAAATTGCAATGCCACCCAAAGCTCTCAGAACACCAGGTAGTGTGCCAGGTGCAAAGCCGAATGAGCCTATTTCCCCCGCTACAGTGGTGACAGCCCCAGCCGGCGATATCTTACGGATGGTATTGTTGCCCCGATCTGCAACATATACATTTCCCGGACCATCCACTGCGACGCCGCTGGGATCGTTGAAACGAGCCGCTGCGCCTATGCCATCGGCGCTACCGAACTGACCGGCAGTGCCAGCCAGAGTAGTGACGCTCCCCTGCTTAGTGATCTTGAGTATGGTATTGCCTGCGGTCACGTAAACATTCCCCGCGTCGTCCACTGCGGCACCATAGGAATGACTGAATTTGCCTCCTATACCAGTTGTGCTTGCCAATGCAGTGATAACTCCTTCTGGGGTGATCTTGCTTACGGTTTCGCTGCCGGCATTATTCGCATAAATATTGCCTTCGAAGTCCGTTGCAAGGCTTATTTCACCGCCGAAACACAATTGATCTGCCCGGCCTATGGGCGTTGTGACAAAACCGTCCGGGGTAATTTTGCGTAGGGAACAGTTATCTGTCACATACACATTTCCTGTGCGGTCCACTGCAATACCTTTGGGATTGGTAAAGGTTGCCGGTCCAACTGCGGAGTCAGTTTTGCCTATATCGCCATTACCCGCTAGCGTAGTGACGACTCCAGCCGGCGTAATCTTGCGTATGGTGGCGTTGCTCATATCGGTTACGTAGACATTTCCCGAACTGTCCGCTGCGACACTTGGGGGAATATTGAAAAACTGGAGATTACGAAAATACCCGCCAAAACGTGCCGCATCGCCTGTGGCGTCAGAGTTACCCCATTTCGCGGCGGCTCCTGCCAACGTCGTGACTGTTCTATCCGGAGTTATTTTGCGTATGGTGCAGTTCATATCGGCTACATATAAATTCCCCGAGCCGTCCGCTGCAACACCCGTCGGTGCGTTGAAACTTGCCGCCGTGTCTATGCCATCGTCGCTGCCGCTGTTGCCGGCTGTGCCCGCCAGTGTAGTAACAACTCCAGCCGGCGTGATCTTTCGCAAGGTGAATAAATCGGTCACATACAAATTCCCTGCACCGTCCACAGTGATGCCATTGGGATAGTCGAAACTAGCTGCCGCGCCTATGCCGTCGCTGCTACCGCGAATACCGGCAGTGCCCGCCAAGGTAGTGACAACCCCAGCCGGGGTGATCTTGCGAATGGTGTGGTTGTTATAGTCGGCAACAAAAACATTGCCCGCGCCATCCACAGCGAGGCTATGGATCGCGCTAAAACGTGCTGCTGTGCCCGTACCGTCAACGTTGTCACTTAATACTCCCAATAAACCGGCAGTGCTGCCTGCCACGGTAGTGACGACTCCGGACGGGGTGATCTTGCGTACATTGTAGGCACCCGAGTCGGCCACATAAACGTTCCCAGCCCCATCTACGGCAACACCGCTGGGTTGGCTAAAGCGCGCTGCCGCACCTGCGGCGTCGGTGCTACCGCCTATGCCGGCAGTGCCTGCCAGTGTTGTGACAACTCCATCCTTGGTAATTTTACGTATGGTAAGGTTGCCTGTATCGGCCACATAAACATTTCCTGTGCCATCTACGGCAACACCGCTGGGCTGACTAAAGCGCGCTGCCGCGCCTGTGGCGTCGGTGCTACCGCCTACGCCGGCAGTGCCTGCCAGTGTAGTGACAATCCCGGTCGAGGTGATCTTACGTATGGTGTTGTTGCCCGCATCGGCTACATATACATTTCCCGCGCTGTCTAACGCAACACTTGCCGGAGCGAAGAAACTTGCCGCAGCACCTATACCATCAATATTTCCAGGACCGCCTGATGAACCTGCAAGTAAGGCCAGCAATCCTTGCTGGGATGATGATGTAGGCTGGGGTGCTGATGAGTATTGGTCTGATACGGACCCACCTCCGCCACCACATCCACTGAGTAAAAGCGCTGGAACAACAAGCCATGCAATAAAGCTAACAATGGCGGAGCACCATATTGCTAAAGTAGAGGGTCTTACATAACCGGCAGGCGCGGCCTTATCGCGCCAATCCGTGTTGCCGGATATGTTGGGCGTTAATGCTGGTGTGGAATGTCTTGGCCACATCCGGATTGGTAGGAGATGGGCGTACGCCAATCGATACAAGTCGTCCACTGCTGAACGACATCGACAAAAGTGCGCTATCAAAGCGGAGTGGGAAGTAACCAACCGGCAGACCCCAACCATGCTTCGCTCCATGACCTAGTCAATGCGGTGCCCATGCACCGCATCTTGAGATTTCATGAGCGAGGCAGTTTTTTGGGCCCCGTTCTCTAGCCGACTGAGGACTCGTCAGCTTGATGCTAGATACTGGAACAATATTAGCATACCGAGCAACCGTTGGGCAGCGTGCGGATTGCCAAAATCGGCATGAGATCAAGATATGGTTGGTAGTAGCTTCGCACGCCGCTAATCAAGAAAGGCAAGCCACTCAGCAACACTCAGGCTTCGTATATGCGCTCTGCTCAGGTGCCCAACGTGAATCTTGCAGTGGAGGGCAGAAAGCGTAGCTTTTTGACGATCCACTGCAAGCTTTTGTTGGGCAGCATCATTTGGTGGCAACAGCGATCAGGCGCTGGCTTGTCGTCTTGGTGTACCGTGAACAGCGCCAATCCTCGAAGAACTCAACCTTGGAGAATCCCACCTCTCGCAGAGGTTGCGTCCAACTTTCCCTCAGACGAATCCGAACATCTACCCTTGAGTGCTTGAAGTCGGATACCTCGTCCAGTCGCGGCTGTTGGCAACCATGTCAAATTTTGGAGGGAGCTTCATGGATGCGTCGGTCTGCCCCTGATCGAATATTAGAACCCCTCCGTCGCGCAAGACCGACTTCATGCTGTGCAAGGCCTCAAGCGTTCCTTCCTCTGAGAGTACCTCGTTAATCGAGTTCGTGAGGCACACAACCGCGTCAAGCTTCACGTTGAACTGCGGCGGTTTCGGTTTTTCGGACAGTCGGATAAGCTAAGGCCGACCGGACGAAAGGAGTAGGAACCATGGGAGTAAAACGCAAGCAGCACGGAGCGAAATTCAAGGCGCAAGTGGCAATGGCAGCACTGGCAGGAGACAAGACGCTGGGGGAACTGTCCTCGGAATACGGGGTGCATGTGACGATGATCAGCACCTGGAAGCAGGAGCTGGTCAAGCGCGCTGATGAGCTCTTTGAACGCGGCAATAAAAAGGCTGGCGATCCGCAGAAGGAGATCGACAACCTGCATCGCAAGATCGGACAGTTGCAGGTCGAACGGGATTTTCTCGTCGGGCAGCCCGCCATCTCCCGCCTCATGAAAGGCGCGCGATGATCCAGCCGAACGCGGAGTTGTCCATAGCCTGGCAAGCCAAGCTGCTCGGGGTTTCCCGCAGCAGCCTCTATTACCGCCCCAAGCCCGATTCGACTGAGGAGCTCGATCTGCTCAAGCGGCTTGACAGAATATTCACCGAGAACCCGATGTATGGCTGCCGGCGGTTGCAGGTGATGCTCAAGCGCGAGGGCACTCCCGTTGGACTGCGGCGCATCCGCCGGCTGATGAAGAAGCTGGGACTGCAGGCGATCACGCCAAAGCCGAACACCAGTCGCCCTCACCCAGAGCACAAGATCTATCCCTACTTGCTGCGAGGCATGACTATCGACCAACCCAATCAGGTGTGGGCCACCGACATCACTTATATTCCGATGCAGAGGGGCTTCCTGTACTTGGTGGCGATAATTGACTGGGCTACCCGGCGTGCCCTGTCCTGGCGGTTGTCCAACACGCTGACGGCGGACTTCTGTGTTGATGCCCTCAAGGAAGCCATCGCCAAATACGGCACCCCGGCGACCTTCAACAGCGACCAGGGCAGTCAATTTACCTCGGATGAGTTCATCGCCGTGCTCAAGCAGCACAAGATCGAGATCAGCATGGATGGCCGCGGGCGTTGCTACGACAACATCTTCGTCGAGAGACTGTGGTGGACGGTGAAACACGAGTGGGTCTATCTTCGTCCGGCGGCCAATGGCATTGAACAGAAGCGGAGCCTCGTCGAGTTCTTCGACTGGTACAACCGTCGGCGACCGCATCAATCGCTTGACTGGCAGACGCCGGATGAGGCCTATTTCACTCGTCCCGCCGAAGTACTGCCTGCGGCGGCCTGACAGATGAAAGAGACCATGCACTGTGGATTTGTGGACAGTCGGCTGCGCCGATTCCCGCCTAACCGCGCAAGCGCGGTTCCCTATGGACAACCCGTGGAAAACGCTGCGCGTTTCCCACCGCTTGCCCACAGGTCGGCGGCTGCCCACAAGCTCCACAGCGCGCCAGCAATCACGTTTAAAATCCGGGAAAGTCAAAACCATCACTCGACCACCGTCCTTAGCTTATTCCACCCCGGTGGCTGTCCAAACCACAGGAACCACCGCAGAACTGCTCTGGAAGGTGGCGAAAGTCTGCTTGTACAAGAGGAATGCTCACTCCTGCAGCGGATATATTTTTTCGAGCCTGCGCCAGCGTAGACTCGGACAGATCCGACCCGAAGACCCCACAACTGATAGACAGCGGCACGTATTGGGGGCCGAACGGCTGCTTTCTTCGATATTGAGGAATGGCCGCAGATGGCCGACAGTTCGCGCTGGCGACGGGCCGCATAGGAGCAGCGGAATTTCGACGGCAGGTTTCTGGTGGTGAATCCGAGAAGGCCACTGGCGACCCAGTGCCCTAAGCGGAGGTAGCCTGATTAGGAAAGCGGACGTTCAAATGTGAAGCTAACCGGCAGCCGGAGCACGCAGGGAGGAGGCCCAACAGCACAGCTGTTGGGCTGTCCGTGTCGAGCTCTGGCTTAGACATCGGCTCTCCGATCATGGACTGCCATTGGAAACACTGTGCGCTCGCCCTCGAACTGCTCGTGAACGGTGAACTCACAAACGCGGTAGACCGATGTGACCAACCCTTTAGCCTCAACGGAATGGCAGTCGTCAAATGCGATAGTGATGCCTGGTTCGTCATGCCACAGAAGATGGACAGTCTGGCCGTCGAGTACACAGAACCCGGGTATCACGTCGTTAAGAGTGCTCAGCCACCTTGTCTCGAAATAAGCTCGATTCGGCATGAGTCCCTTTGATGACCCCATTTCTTCGAGCGTATAGGCCAACGCGAATGCTGTATTGTACCCGGAGCCAATTCCGTGCCGGCCGATGTCATGATAATCGTGCCGTAAATTGTCCCAAAACACCACTGAGTTGCCCTGCTGAGCACAACTCGTAGCCTCATATCTGTGCCACAAGTCAAAATAACGGGCATAACCGTGCCGGGAGCCTTGGACGGCAATTATGATTTATATTTAGCGCGTTACGGCGGCATATGATCTCTGTTAACGCTCGATTGTGCTTGTACATCTGAATAAATTGCCAATATTTGTGGATCTCAGTTCGATCTCCTCAATGGGGATCGAACTGGCGACGATGCTGCTGGCGGTGACGCTATATCTGTTGTTTGCGCGAGACGGATTGCCCAATCTGCGCACCTCGTATTCCCCAGGGCAAATCAGCTTCAACTGATTGACGAGCTACCAATTCCGCCTTTAATACCTGGGTAATGCAGTTTGCGGGCATTGGGTAATTTCCGTCGCGCGGCAACAGCCAAGCAGATCTAAATCCAGTGCGATTAATGAGTCGGGCAACCATGGCTTCTTCTTCCGCGCTGATCGGGAGAATATCGTCAGAACCATACCGTAAGGTCAAGCGACTTCGCCGGGGTCCGCTTAGCCGAGAAATCCGATCAACTTCGGCATGAGCGCCGCTTCTACTCCTATCTCGCACTCCCAAACTATCAACACCTTCCAACCTTGCTTCATCAGGCGGGCCTGAACATTCTCATCTCTGTGTTCGTTAGCCGCAAATTTGCTTTGCCAAAATTTTCGGTTGGTGACAGGCAGGGAACAGCCTTTCTTGCATGCATGGCGATGCCAATAACATCCATGCACGAAAATGACTTTTTGCCGACCTGGAAAAACTATGTCCGGTTTTCCAGGAAGGCCTTTTGCGTGCAACCGATAGCGATACCCCAGGCCAAATAGCAGACGTCTTACTATTAACTCTGGACGCGTATTACTCGCGCGTATGCTCGCCATACATTTGCTACGGCCCGCAGAATCCATCGTGTCAACCACGATTGTTTACCCGTCTATTTTGCTGAGAGGCGTAGCCATTCTGATTCAGTTAATCCCACCCGAGAGAGCTGGCTTGCAAATTGCTCGGCCGCTCGCTGTGCATGGTCAGGTTTCAATTGCCCTAGCCATTCATAAAATGCACCGTCGACGCTCTTGAATATCCAGTTCGCCTCTCCTTTCTTCTCGGCGGCGACAACACCGTGATCAGGGGCGAAATTCTCGGCGACACAGTGAAAGGACTTCGGGGAAAATTGTAAGTCCACATAGGTTGTCCCATCGAACACAACGTGATTTTTCTTGGCAACTCCCCCCGTTTGCACAACTGCCTGGAGCTTGCAAAAGACAAAAGTCCTATCCGCTTCTTTAACGCGCACGCTGTCACATATGGGTTGAAGGCAAAGCAAATATTGAAGTTGCCCACCTAGCTTATGGCGCACTATCGTTCCCAGCTGCAATTTTCGCGGAAAGTCTCCGTAAGGAGTTCTATGGCTCATCAGTACCGCCAGCCTTTGATTTGTAGTAGGGTCCTTTTCGGAAACTAGAAGACTGGCCAGCTCTTTGAAAATTGACTGCGAATTACCTTTAGGATTCCAGCTTTTATCGTCCGATATCAGAGGTTTTAATTCTTTTTTTGAGTCACCATATTTTGCTTTTATTTCCGGTCCCGTTATGCAAAATTCCTTAGCGAACTCGTGAGCATCAATTTTGCCCAGGAATGTCTTTGCTTTGGCGCTCGGTTGCCAAACGTTCTTGCACCAATCCTCGATTAGGTCGGCCGTGATTATCGGGTTTGGTGCGCAATCCTCTAGCAATGATCTGATTTCATCGGTTAGCAACGGAATCACGTGGTCATACGCGTCTTCATGAGGCAAAGAGAATGCACGATGGGTCAGAAACGCTGGGTCTAGCGAAGCATCGAACTTCGAAAGCACCTTTCGGCTGTTAAGTCTAATTTCCGCAAGCCCAAGCAGCACCGCTCCTTGCAACAAGCCCGATGCCAACTGCGTAAATTCGGTAATCGCTCTGTCCGCCAACTCTTTTTCTTTCACTTCAGCGGGCTTGTATTCCGCCTGTCTGGTGCCGGGCTTTCCGAGAATCGCAACGCGCGAATTAAGAGAATGCAGAGACAAGGCATTTTCCGTCGGTGGCTGGACAACATTTGGGATACGCTCATTCAATTTCTCGTATATGTCATTCGCCACTTTGAAGAGATTGGGTTCTTGCGTGTAGACCATGACGAGCCTAAGCTGTTCGGGAACCTCTTCTAAGCTTTGGCAGATGAGGTTAGTAACCAATTCCAATGCTCTTCTCCCCGCATCCCCGTATAGATCCCAGTCGACAATGACAATGTCGGAGGCAAGGCACAAGGGATATACATCGGAATTGGCGCCGACTGAGGCTTCTTTTTTTGGCTGATACAGCGAACAAACAATTCGCTTCTTTGCAAAACTTGCGACGATATCCTGCGGAACGAACGGCTCCTCGAGGTTGGCACTACTGCCCGCATCACCCGATTTCGCCCTTGAGGTCGACGTAACTTTCTTGGCTGTACTCTTCAGCGCGGGCTCGCGCTTAGTTGCCGGACTAACAAGAGGCGCAGGCACAGCCGGAGTAACGGGCCGCCGATCATAAATCTTGTCATCGATGAATACAGCGGTCTGCAAGAATCTCTCTGCGGCAAATCGCGAGTAGTCATGTAGTGTTTTCGGTAGCGGTCTATTCATTTTTTGGCCAGTCAAGGCGGAAGGTCACGCCCTTATTAGAGTTCGATGGAACAACAGATAGATCCATACCTTCCTTGCGCAACGCTTTCCTTGAGATAAATAACCCCAGCCCTCGCCCGCCGGGCTTTCGCGAAAATCCCTGATCAAAAATTGACTCATAGTCACGCTTGTGAATGGCGGGCCCGTTATTGCCAATCAGGAAAGACTGGCTATCCGCATCCAGCTTGATGTCGTTCTTTCCTGACACGTCGCGCAGCCAGAAAATAGCGTTATCCAGTATGTTCACGAACACCGGATAGAGTGTCGACGGGTAGCCATCAACATTTGTCGCCAAGAATGCATCACTCGCAACGATATCAATGTTGTGACGCTTCAGTCGGACATCAAATAGCGCCTTCACATAGTGATGAATATCGGCGCCTTTAATTTTTATCGGGTTACGATACAGTCGCCGTTGTAGAGGAGTGAAGAGATTGAGGTGTCCGTCTAGGTGATCGAAATTATTTCGAATTTCTTGGTAGAGCGGAGTGAGCGCTTCGTTTGCATTTGCCCATGAATGGAGCTGCCTCAACGTCCCGCGAATGCCTTTAATAGCGGCTTCAAATTCGTGGTTGATGACTGCGACTGCGAGGCCAAGTTGTACAAGTTCAGCATCGGCGTCGGTTTGCTCACGAAGGCCTTGTAGCTCTTCGTCCATCGCTTCCATCATCTCCAATTGCGACACATCAATGCCTTGCTCAAGGTTTTCTGCAATTGTTGCGAGCATGTCGCGTACCTTGCTGAGAGTCTCGGTATTTCTTGTGCCGACCTCGTCTATTCTTGTTTCGAAATCGCGCCGAATTTGCTCGATTTGTTCTGTTGGCAATGAGGCAAAGTCCTGTCTGGCGAAATCAGCCTGTACGCCGGCAATAGTGTTTTGAAGTTGACGAATGGCATCATGTGCCGTGTTGACCGCGGCTCTACGTGTTTCGCCGGCAGTTTCTCGAAGTTTTACGGCTTCAGTGCGTACAGCCTTGCGTTTCGTGTCGGCTACCTGATTGATCAATTGCTCTAGCCGCCGTCGCTGGTCAACATATATTCGCGCCTGTGACGCCATCTTGCCTAGTGTGTCGGCGGTTGCTGCGGCAAATGGCGCAAACACCTCCTGTTCGAGTCGAACCTGCTCGCTTTGATAGGCGTCCCAATCGCGCTGCAATGGACGCGACATGCCCACTCCTCGGGGCCTTTGAACACAATATTTTCCTCTAATTTCAGACAGCCGTCGATTTGCCTCGCGCTCCGCATCCAGTAGCGCAACCGATGCCTCGTCTGGGTTCGGCATTCGCGCAGCGGCTTCCATCCTTTGATTAATATGACGGCCTAATTCGTCAAGTTCTGTTTCTGGCAATTTTTGTGACGAAAGCTGAAAAAAGCTTTCTAGTGACGCTGCTAAATTCTTGCGCTTTGTTGTGACTTGTTTTTCTCGCTTACGTCGCGCGAGTTCGAGCCGCTCAAGCTCGGACTTTCGATGCTGGAAGAAATCTGCGTTATCGCCATCCTTCCGGAAGAAATCTGCAGCTAGCTGAACGAGCAAATTCTCCAGAATTGCTTTTAGCTGTCGGTACGCTTTGTCCTGCTGGAATCCTTCTCGGCCCGCTTTTTCATGTAGGGCCTCATTGTGTGCACGTGTTATGCACACTGCGCCGAACATACGTCGATAGGAAAAGAAGTAATGCGCTGCGCCTTTGTTTCGCCGCAATTCAATCTCGAGCCAGTCCACATCTGAGTTGCCGTAAGGCAATATCCTGATGCGGTCCCGATACACATATAAGCCGCCCAGATTCTCCAGTTTCCTATCCATGCGAGCCCAGTCATCGGCGGGCAATCTACTTACTCTTGCTTCGCCATGCACGTATCCAAACTCGACGGCGAATGGCCCGCAGGATGTAGGTTTCCCGCTTGCCCCAGCCCACGAGATGATGTGGTCTTTGGACTCCTCCTCGTAAACACGAACAGTGCCTTTGAATTGGCCGAACTCGTCGATCACCCCGGTGACCCGATGGTCAGCAGTTTCTAATTCACTCGGCAAAAAGAACTCGCCCTCCGAAATGAGATCTTCACTTTCGGTATCCGACGGCCAATAGCGAAGCGCCGTCTTTATTGGCGGATTAGTCGTATCCAAAAATGTTGCATTGCTAAAACCCAGGAGGAATTTGGAGAAGTCTTTGCGGCGAGCGCCTCTCTCTCCTTCGATTTCTGCCAAGATAGACTCGTTGGCCGGTAGGATGAAGAAGTGAGTGCCGTGCCCCGTGCCTTTTAGTGTCCGTCCGCCTAAAAACGCGTCCAAATTGACGGGATCAATTTGGACGTCATCCAGTTCGCTGGAAATTTTTTGTATTTGCTTTTGAATCGGCGGAGCCGTTCTTGACTTAAGGCGTTGTAGTAGTTTTTGATTCTCAGCCAGAAGCGCAGCAATCTGCTTCTTTGACGGTAAAGTGCCGGGCGCTACCGTATGAATTGGAATTTCAATATCTTCGAGATTGAGGCCGGGAAGCTCAAATAGGCCCCAGTGAATGAAGCTCATTACAAGTTCGCCAGACTCGCCATTGCGTATTGCTCTTGTAAGCACCAAGACCTGGCGGCCGAGTACTGCGATAGCCAGCCGCCCAATACCCTTCTCTCCCAAAACTTCTCGCCGAGCTTTACCGGGAGGGCGGTAGTTATTGCCAGACGTAATATTTTTTCCGATCTTATTTTCTGTACCCAGCACCAACCATCTATTTTCAAACTCATCTTTAGTCATTCCGACGCCGTCATCGCGAACGACCAACAAGTTGTCTTCGCGAAAGAAGTCTACTTCGGCGTTGTCGGCGTACGCGTCGTGAGCGTTCTTGAAGAGTTCACTAATAGCGGTCGGCGCGCCAGCAATTTGCTGGCGCCCCAGCATATCGATGGTGCGCGCCCTGGTTTTGAAATTAGCCACTTACGGCAACCGCCATTAAGTGCTGGCCGATACGCTTCGCAAGCTCGGGGGGCACCGCGTTGCCAATCTGCTTAGCGACACTCGTTTGCGAGCTTCCGAAAAACTCAAATGATTTCGGAAATGTTTGCAGTGTCGCGCCTTCACGAATGGAAATTGCGCGGTTCTCATCGGGATGTCCGAAGCGACCGTTGGAAAAGCTCATAAATCGAGTGGTGATGGTCGGGGCAGGCCGGTCCCAATACATTCGGGCATAGACATCGCGAAAGATCTCGTCTTTGCCCTCGTAGGCCGGAATCTGCAGGTCTGCACGGTTTTTCCAACTGGATCGATCTCCGCCTGACGGCGGGGTTAGCTTCATGCGTCGCATATTGTCGGCGGACAATGCGGCAGCGCTATGTTGAAAGGAAGATTGATCCTTGTGACCGGCGGCTATCGCCGAGAAACCATTAGCGACGCCAAGAAACCGGCGCACAACAAGTTCGTCAGTCCGCTGGGGCACAGGGAGCGTGACGTTCTTTGTCAGCCTGGACGCTATGAGCAAATATCGCATCCGATTCTGTGGAACGCCAAAATGATTCGCGTTCACGATTCCATCATCAAATGCATACCCAAGTTTGGAAAGGAAAGCCAGAAACTCTGGAAGAATTGACTGTTCCTTGTTGGAATGCAGACCCGGTACGTTCTCCACAATGACAAACCCTGGCCGCAATTGTCGGATGAATCGCTGAAAATTCTTTAGCAGAAACGCACTTTGCTGCGATTTTGTTTTATCCGTTCGAATTTTGCTCCAGAATTGACACGGACTGCAGCCGGCAAAAACCAAATTGGGATCGCCGCGATTGAGCTCAAGTAGTGCAGCTAATTTCTTTGCAGTCAGCTTCGCGATATCATGGTTAATGAAGCGTGCGCCGGAAACATTACTCTCATAGGTTTTCTTGCATTCCTCGTTATTGTCGATGCCGGCGAGAACTTTGAATCCTGCGGAGTGAAGGCCATAACTCATTCCCCCCGCGCCGCAGAAAAAGTCGACCAGGTGAAGTTGGGGTAAAGGCTTTGACTGCCCACCAATTTTCTTTGTTTTCATACTATAAGAATGGGAGCGTTCGCCAAGACGATTGCCGCTTCGCGTGCCGTGTATTTGGATATGCGACACCGGCGTTGCCTGCTTCTTCTTTTTGCGCGGCCTGTCCCAATAGGGGCTTTTACATTTAGGGCAGGCCCTAGGCGGCGAAGCCGCATCTCTGGGCCGCCATTGGTGCCCGCAGCGTTCGCATTTGAACCCGGTCAACCTGATTTCAGCCATAGATGTCGGAGTGTATCATATAGCTATAATATTAAAATGGTATTGCTTATAGGGATATATCTTACCTCACAGTAAACCCGGCCTGCACCCGACTAAATGGGCCGAAGCGCACTTCGCAGATTCAACCGTATTTCAGACTCGAACCAGAACGGCAACGTTTCTCCGCGCAGGATTCTGGACTGAGACAGGCCTACCGCCTTCGCAGCGTCCACAAATCGACCAGGCCAGTCGTCGAGTAACCACAGCGCAGAAACCAATAAGTCGTGCCTGACCCCAACCGGCCTCAAGTCGAAAGACATCCCATGTGTTTGTTCGCCAACGGCGGCACGCCAACCGGTCTAGTATTTTGGGCACTCTGGAAGCGCAAGAAGTGTTGTCGCGCACCGAAAATTACCCACTGCGCGCGCACTGCACTACCCGTAGATCAGAGGCAGAATTAGTAAGGTCGTCAAACAGTTGAAGTTGATTGGGCCAGGGTAATAGAAGGCGCGCAGCATGGGTAATCAGCCTCGCGCAAACAACAGGCAGTCATACAGAGTCTGACGATGCTGTTGTAGAGCTGAAAATTCGCGTGTCGACGATTCCGCCCCTGGCCACCAATATTCCCAATGCCACTCAGGTGTTATGCCTAGAGGGGCTTTGTCTTTGTGGTGCTCGGCATAAAAGTGCTGCGGCCGGTGCGACTGGAAGTGGGTTTGCGTGTGGGGTAGTGACGAAACCCAATGCACTGTAGCACAAGGCAGAATTATGGGGTGATAATACGTGTTCCTGAACCTTCGTGTTTGCTGAGACGCATAAGATATATGCGGAATGGCTGCTAACGTAACATTTCATCGAGAGGAAAAAAATGAAAACGGCAATCATCGCCTCGTTTTTTCTATGCGTTTCGGTTCAGGCATTCGCTCAAAACAACTGGGACAATCAACAACAGGAACAACAGCGGCAATGGCAACAGCAACAGGAACAACAGCGGCAATGGCAACAGCAACAGGAACAACAGCAGCAGTGGCAGCAGCAACAGGAGCAACAGCGGCAATGGCAACAGCAACAGGAACAGCAGCAGCAGTGGCAGCAGCAACAACAACAGCAACAGATGCGCCACGGTGCGGGAGGGTGCACTCCAAACTTCTCGACTGGCGGTTGTCTCTGACAGTACGCAGACACTCAGCAGCATGTAGGAAACGCTGGAGGGGTGCTTAGGCTCGTAGAGTGCCCGTGAGTTTAGCCTGATACCTTTAGGGAAAACCACAGCGAAGTGCCGAACAGTTGGGCGATGACGATCAGGAATACCGGATGCTGCATATTGGCAAATCGGGAAACGAGGAAAGCGCAAAGGATAGCTTGAAGACCCTGCCACGGCGCTAAACGGAGAACTGCCGCCCGATAGGCTTCACCTCAATGCCCGTGAGCACAAGCACTACCCCAAACGTAAGACGTAACCTCGATGGCAGCTTGTGACCACCAACCATCGCGAAGCGGTTTAGTTCATCGCTGCACAGCCGACCGCCAGGTGAAAAATCTTGGCACCCTTGGGCCAATGGCGCCTTTGGAACAAGGCCCAATATGAATGGCCGCAATGTAGAAGAATTCCTAGCGGCCGGTCATGGCCGACAGGGTGAGGTCGCCAACGGCCGCTCCGGAAAACTCCAGTTCGCGGAAGTGAGGTTTGGCCGAACGGCTGGTTTGGAGAAAGCTGAACGGCGGCTGTGGGCACGGAAGAGTCAGTTGCCTATCGAGATTCGCCGCCGGAAATCGGCCACTGAACCTTGGATACCACGAAATGCAGAATAACGAATTGGTGGTGGGCCTTCGACGCATTCTGGGTGGCGGGTTTGCCAGCATTATCGGTGGCGGTTTACCTCAAACTACGCGGTCATGACTGGTTTCCACTTATCAGTACTGAACCTCTAAAGCCTCACACAGGAAGCTCATCAAAGGTGCAGATGCTGCAAACCTCGTACTGGCCAACCTTACCAACCCAGATCCTGTAGCCTCGGCCAGAGTTAATGGTGCAATACCAATGAAGTCCTTCCGCTTTAAGTCATCGATCGCTGGATGGTCAGCAGCATATCCGCGTGGCGGTCGAGTCAGACTGTCACCAGTAAGCTCCCATTCCGAAACGAACTTCTTGTGGTCACGCGCAGAAAACCATTTCTTTGGATCCTTAGCAATAAGATCACGTATCCGTCCCAACGCATCGGAGTCCGGACGCCAGCAGCCAACTGCCAGAAAGAGTTCGTCTGTGGCGATATGCACATAAAAGCCCGGCGCATGAACGTTCCCTTTGCCGAGTTCGTGGCGGAACTGGATGCCAATGTTAGTTTTATACGGGGTCTTGTCGCGCGAGAAACGGGTGTCACGGAACACCCGCATTAATGATCCGCCCATCTTGCGTGGATCTGCACGAAAATGTGGGGCAAACTTTTCCAGAGCAGGCGCCATTGCCGAAATGAACTCCAACGCCGGATCACGCACGAGTGATTCATAGCGTGACTTGTTCGCCGCAAACCAATTCCGGTTATTGTTGGCGGCTAGTTCGTCAAGGAATTTGAGGGTAGCTTTCGCGAACATGGGAAATCCATTCGTCTCAACAGTTTCAGGGCACAGTTTAGCCAACATTATGGGTGGTGGGTTACCTCAGAATACGTACCCCTTGGGGCTCCGCCCCAAACCTCGCACTCGCCGTGGGGCAGCTGGGGTGAATTAAAAACCAATCCACCCCAGCAGCCATGAGCGTGTCCGCTGCGCTCGGCGTCAAGGGTTCGCTGCGCCAGGTGCTCGCCCGTTCAGACTTGCTGCGCTCGCTTAGCTGCGGCCTCCGCGCCTGCCCTTGACCCCGCCCTCCGCTCATTCCGACACCTCAAGCAATTTCGGTAGCGTAACGTAACGCCGTGTAGCAGCGGCAGGGGCTTGTATCGCTGCTATTGCCGCCTCCATGTCGCCGACCAATACGACTTGTTCAACGCCGCGTGTGACCGCCGTGTAGATTAGCGATTGATCGAGAAGACGGCTCTTGCGAATGGGGATGATGACTTGTCGGAACTGGCTGCCTTGGGCCTTGTGGATCGTGATGGAGTAGGCGTGTTCGAGCAGAGCCATTTGATCGGAGTTAAAGAGAACCGACCTCCCGTTGAAATCGCACTCACAGCAGTGATCGGTGACCTGGCTAAACGGAATTGCCCGGATGATTTTCCCCAACGACCCGTTTCGCAAATCAAGCTCGTCGTAATCGTTTTTGGTGAAGATCACCAGGTCGCCCACTCGCATCGCGAGCCCTTGGGTTGTCGTCGAGCCAACCACACCGAAGCCCGGATGTCTCGAGTAAACAACCTCCGCGTTGCGTTGATACCGTTGTGGCAGTTCAAGGTTGAAGTAACCGACCCCACCGATGCCGCCGTTCGTCACGGAAAGAATTTGTACCGAGAAGTCCTGCCCGCAACCGCCTAGTTCTTCATAGACGCGGAGTGTCGTGGGACCAATCTCGTTCTCCG
Source organism: Sterolibacterium sp. (assembly GCA_041674465.1). Lineage (GTDB taxonomy): Bacteria > Pseudomonadota > Gammaproteobacteria > Burkholderiales > Rhodocyclaceae > JACRAR01. Next base: position 14,566 of record JBAYVV010000023.1, on the reverse strand, counting down.
GGCAGGGGATAAAGGAAACTCCACGGTCAAATAATTCCCGTTGCGTTTTCTGCTTGAGTTTCTTGGGGACCGCGCCACCGTGATATTCCGCCCACACAGGAACCTTATGCGCCCGGATCGCCGCCGCAACTTGCGGGATGCCGCTTTCCAGACTCTGACGCTTGACGGTGGTGAGCGTGGTCTGAGGGATCGACGCAAGGCCGGCCAGCGCGTGCAGCACCAGGCCCGGCCCGATGGGGGACAGTTGGCTCGGATCGCCTACCATGATCAACCAGACATTGCCCGGCAAGTGCCTTATCAGCCGGTAGAACAGCAAGGCATCGACCATGCTCATTTCATCGACCACCACGAGCGAACCCATCGGGATAGTGGCGGCATCGACGTTCGACAGAAAGCCGGCGATGGTCTTGCCGTCGCGATCCGTCGCCTCGGTCATCCGAAGTGCCGCTCGTCCGGCCAGCGCGATTTGGTGAATCTGTACGTCGGGCATCAGCTTTTCGAGAACGTAGTACAACGCATTCAAGACGGTGGTTTTGCCGGTGCCGGCACCACCCAGGATCAGGCTCAGATTGGAGCGAACGCAAGTCACTACGGCCTCGCGCTGGTCATCGGTCAATGTCCCGCCTCCGGGCAGACGGTAGGTGTCGAGAATCGCGTTGATGGTGTCAACGTCCCACTCCTTCTGACGAAACAGGCCAACCTGTCCATCGTCATCCGTTCCCGCGACCAACTGATGCAATCGCGCCGCGATGAAACTCTCTATGGCGTAAGCGCCTTCGGGCTGATAGAACGCTCCGATCCGCCGATACATGGGCGTTTCATCGGTCAGTGCGAGCGCCTTGGCGATCAGCGCATTGGAACCCAATACGGAGCGCAGGCGGGCTTTCAATTCGTCGCTTGGCAGGCAGGTATGGCCCTGATCCATGGCGCGATACAGCGCCTCTTCTATGCCTGCTTCCAACCGGCGCGGGTCATCTTCGGCCACCCCGAATTTCTCACGGGCAGCCGTGTCCGCTTCCTTCCAGCCGGCCGTAAAACTCAGCAGAACATACGGGTTGGCCTCAACTCTTTCGCGTACCTCGTTGCCGTAGTGGGTGACGATCTTCTTACCGAGGCGCGGCGGGACTCCAATCTGATCGAGCCAGAGCAGCGTCGATGCCAGATCGTGCTTGGAGAACGCCTCGCACAGCAAGCCGGCCTGTTCCTCGGTGATTATCTCTGCCAAGGCAGCAATGTCGCGCTCTTCAAGGTGCTTGACCAGTTCCGGGCCGAAGCGATCATAAAGTTGTGCCGCCCGCACCGGCCCGACACCGGGGCAATCCTGGCAATCTTCAATCCAGCGGATCAGGTTTTGCCCAGCGGGGCGCAGAAGCTCGGCGTGAGTGGCTTCGATGACTTGTTCGTGCCGCAGGAAGGCCCCGCCTTTGACGCTCGTGCTGCGAACCTTCACCGCGCCACTGATCTTCCACAATTGCCCAATGTCGACCAAAGACGGATCGGGAATCAACTTGAAATCGCAGTTCGCCACATAGGACTCCCCCGAATCGGTCTGCCCCGAGAACAGAGCGCCGCCGCCCGTCCTGCCCCGTGATCGGACAGACGTGACGCGCAGTTGAACGGACAGGTCGCTCATGGATGCAGCATCCGTCCCGTGGTCGCGAGGTGCTGATCGAGATGCTTGAACTTGGTTAGGCTTTCGCGCAGGCTCTTGATCTCCACTTTCTGCACAGCGTTCTGCTCTTCGAGCTGCTTGATGCGGTGGTAAGCGGCCTGCAATTGTGATTGCAATCGATTGTCCGACGCTAGCGCGGTAGCCTCAACGACCGCTTTCGCGGCCTTTTGAGCGGTTTTTTGGTCGGGAAGGATGCCGGAGTCCCGGAGGCGGGTTTCCAAGGCTCCTAGCGCCGTTTTAATGGCCGGGTTCTGGCGAACCACCGCTAGGGCAAATTCGCATTCACTGGCGATCTGGCTGCGGTTCAGTTGCCCGTTGCGAATGTAGTTTTTCCAGTCCTCGGCGGCTTCGCGATCCGCGATCCAGTCGTTGAACCGCTTGACGTTGACGGCGGCGATCTGCTTGCCGGAAAGGCTCACGATTTCTCCCCCTTCACACCAAGCGATTTCATATCGGACTTGCCAAGTATTTTGGCGATGGCGGTCACAAAGCCGGGGAAGAAGACAAAGCGATTGAATTCGTCATTCACCTCGCCAGTATCCCCAATCGTCCAATCTCTCTTTCCCAAGTTCTTTGGGTCAATCGCCGCTTCAAGCGCGTTACGTTCCGAATCGGTGAGTTGCGCCGCCATTTCGATCACGGCGACGTTTTTCGATCCCTTCGCTATCTCGGCACCCAACGGCCTCATATTGATGATCACCTCAGTTTTGGATTTGAGCATGTTCAACTCGGCCTTGATCTTGTCCCGTTCAATCAGCGCCATGTGGCACAGGCTTCGGATCGCGGGGTCTTCAATCTTCTTCAGGAACGCATGCTTGTCAGGAGGAGCCAGTTGCTCCCGGATCACCTTCGACTTCTTCGGGCCGTTGTAGGCGTCCCAGGCTTTGATCAGCGCGGCATAGTCCTGAGACTGCGTGTTGTAGATGACCCTCGCCTTGAACAGCCCGTGACTCTCCGCGATGCGAGCGATGTTCCCGAGGCTCAGATCTCGTGCGCCCTGGCTGTGGCGGCTGTATTCCACCGAGCACAGCTCATGCAGCTTGCGAAGTTTTTCTTCCTTGTCCTTGCGGTGGCCCTTGGCGAGAATCGCCTGAAGCACTTCGTCAGGATGCACCGACACCGCCACGTCATTGGTCACGGGTTCCCTCCTTCTTGACAAGGCGCAGGGTAACCGGCTTCTGGACGCTTTGGGCGGCCAGTTGCACGACGCTCTTCAGCTTCACCCCGAGCATCTCTTCCAGGGACTCGCCGCGCTCCATGATCTGGACCACCTTGCGCCGGCCGAGGATCGGGTTTTCTGGGTTCGCCATCCGTTCCAGTTCACGCATGATCCCGTTCAAGTAGCTCAGTCTTTCCTTCTGCGACAGTCGGGCGCGGGGCAACGGGAGCCCTTGCGTCTCGAAGGCGTGTTCTATCAGTTCATGGTATTCAAAGACCGCCGTACCCGCGTCGAGGTCAGGATAGAACTCAAGGTCTTCGCAGACACCGGCCAACTGCAACAACTCCGAATCGCTTTCCTCGATGACCATGTTGAGGGTCAGAAGATCACCGTTGGCGGCAAGCGCCGTTGGGCTGTCCGGATTGTCAGGTAGGCCCATGACGCGCTCGATAGTCCGTTGGATGGCTGCAAGGTCCATTGCCAACTCCTGGTACCGCTGCATGGCCGACTCATACCTGCGTTCGGACTCGATCAGATCACGCATTCGAGTGTAGGGCTTGTTGGCGGCCTCCACGCGAGCCTTGTTCTGCATAATTTCGTTGCGCTCGCGTTCGGCGGTGATGGCGATTTCCTTCTGCTTGTGCAGATGGTAGGAACGGTTATCGTAGCTAGCGGCGAGACCCCGGATGTGTTCTTTGCCGGCGCACTTCCAGCGGCAGCGGTTGCAGTTTCTGACGCCGCCCGGGACGGGGCCGTGGAACCTAACCTTTTTTGCAAGAACTCTTATCACAGGTCCACCATTGTGGCACCCCGGCAAGGTCGATTCACCGCTTGTGTTCCCGCCAGCCAAACAAATGCCATCGTGTAGGTGCATCCACCCCAGCGCATTCCGGTCGGCAGGGTTTACGGGGAGCACGGTCTGCCAGTCCTCGGTGTTAAAGACCACTTTTTGTCGCATCTGCTCTGCACTGGTGTTTTTTAAGTCGCGCTCGAAGGTGGCGTATTTTTTGGCTTCAAGCTGTGCCGTCGCGACTTTGATCGCGTCTTGCATGTGGGTAAGCCCGACCTTGGTGTAATACACCGTCATGATGAAGCGGGCGTGACCCGCCAGCTTCATCATGATCTCTACGCCGACATTGGCGTCGAGAATCAGGTGCGTGATGAGGCTGACCCGCGTCGCGTGGGGCGAACTCTTTGCCACGCCGTTTTCGGGGTCGATCAGTTCAAAGGGTTCGCCACCTGGGCGCGTAATGCCTTCCTCTGCCAAGACGCGCTGATAGGCAGCCATAATCTTTTGCCAGGCAAAGTCGCAGTCGCCTGACGTCAGGGGCCAGCCGGGGTGTTCCTTGTTTTCAGGAGTGCGGAAAAGGAACGCTGTGTCGGGATATTCGGCGAGTTCGACTTGGTGGCGGGCCGACAGTTTTGCCGACCCCGTCAAGTCGCGCCATCGCGTCAGACTATCGATGGGGTTGTACTTTATTTGCCAATCGCGCAGCGCGGCCAGCCAGTAATAGGGGTCTTCATCCAGGCGTTCCATCTGAGGCCAGGCGCAGTCGTGGCCCTTCTCCTTGCCGCTCTTTCCAATATCGCGCGTCTTGTTTGAGTTGAAGTAGAGGCAGACCTTGGCCCCTCTTTCTGCATCCTCTGCCGACGGTCGCCGGATGACGCCCTGCGCCCGCGGTGCTCGTGCAGTCCCCTGCCTGAGCGGGGCCGGATTTGGGATGAATTCACCCTCCTTCCAGATAAAGGTGTCCGCCTCGCCGGAGTCTGCCATGCGAGCCTGTCCACCCCGTACTAGCGTTTGAAGATGGAGGAGGGCGTGAACCCAACGAACGGGACTCCACATTTCGAGGACAGGGGGTTTCCCCTCACGTTGTCTTTGGCGCCACACGCAGTTGGGGTCGTTGCGGTCGATTTTGTCCTCTGTAACCGCAAACCAGTCGGCTGCGAACTGTTGCCCGTTGTGTGTTTCCCTGCCCGTCATTCCCTGCACCCAACTCCAATCCTTGAAATTGGGGCCTTGGGTAATGCGCTTTCGCAAGTCGGAAATGAGGAAATAAGGAATTAGCGTCTTTCCGGATTGCGTATTTTTTGGCAGGTCATCATTGCGACCGCCGGAGACGATGTTGATTGGGTTCCGGTAGAGGTGGTATAGGCGGACGATTTCCCCATTGTCATGGTCGGCAAACGCTTCCGTATCCAACACCCACTCGATCAGGTTATAGATGTGATTATTGTATGAACGCCCGTTATGACTCTGATAGCAGGCCTTTGCATAAAAGTCCGGCACTAACGTGCCGCGCTGCAATAAGTCGGCCGGCTTCTTGGGCAGGTTCAGCCCAATTAGATACTTGCCGATGAAGACACTCACTGCGAACAGGGCACCACTAGCTGATGGTTTTTCCGCTTCATACCATGCCGCGATCAGTCGTCGCCACTCTTCCAGTTGCGAGTCTTGCCGCGTGATCCAGGAGAATTGAGCGTCGTCAGTTTTTGCTGGGAATTTTGGGGGCTTTTTTGCTTCCCCGCGCTCAACTGCAGCGTTGAACCACAATCTTATCGCTACTGGCCCGCATCCAAGTCTCTTTGCTACAGACGCAAATGCTTCGCCTGACTCTGCTGCGCGGATGGCCGCCTCGCGCTCCGCGTCCGTGTATTTCACTTTATGTCCCACAGTAATGCCAAGCGAGTTGTGAACAATGGCCACGGGGATGTTGAGTTCGAGCGCGATTTGTTTGATGACCTTTCCTTCTTCTCTCGCGGCAAGAATGGCTGTTTTCTGTACTTCACTCAGGTCATAGTCACCGGTGGCTCTTCTAACAATTGAGCCGGCACTTCCAGGAAGTAGTTCGAGGTCGCGGGCAATCGATGCGACGGATTCGCCATTCACGGCACGGCTGATGAGTTTGGCCTTTATCTCCTTCGGGATGGCATCTGGCCTTCGCTTTACGTGCATGGTTTTTCTACTGACGCAATTCCCTGAAACCCCAAACTTCTTGGCAACCGCTTCCTTGCTTTCACCGGCTTCAACGAGGCGGACTATCTCTTTTTTCTGGCTGTCCGTGAGACGAAACCGAATCCTTGGCGTATAGAAGATAATCGTTGAAATGCCAATCTTCATCGCTTGGGCGATGTCCTTTTTTTGCTCACCCGCATCGAAGCGGCGACGGATTTCTTCTATCTTGGCGTCAGGCAGTCTTTTGCTCATTGGAATTCCCTCAAATCGCTAATTCGTTTGGCAACGCAAGTGGCGCGGGAAACTGGGAATGGCTTTCGCGTAGGTGTTCAGCGGCCTTCCGAATGGCAGCCATGGCCTCATGAACTTCGGGTTGGGTATAGACCCGCTGACTCTCGGGTGAGCAATGGTGCATGAGACGCTGGATGATAACCTCATGGATGCCACCCCGTCGCGCCCGGTTCCCAAAGGCGTGGCGAGGGCCGTGCGCCGACGTGCCATAGATTTTGCCGAACACCAAGCCAGTCCGCTCGACCGCGTTTTTCAATGCCTTGTTGTAATGGTCAATGGTGTAGATACCGCCAGGCTCCCTTTCGATGTTGACGAAAGCGTAGGGGTGGTTTCTCGGAATATCCTTTACCTGTTCCATGTATCGCTGCCAAATATGTAAGAACCATTGGCCATAATCATTGCCGTTCCCATTGGGGAGCCAATAGACTTGCATGAACCACTTCTCATCGAGCGCGGGATGCTTCCATCCGGCGTGCAACTTGCCACGAATAAGGTGACGCGGCACCAAGCCAAATTCCTGGGACAGGTATTCCATCCGTGAGCCACGCTGTCCTGAACGATTCGTCCAATCGTTCGGGGCAAAGCCAAAGCTCGGGTGATGAACGGCCACGAATGCCTGCGTCGGATCGTCCCAATGCGGATGAACGTCGGCCATATACAAATGGAAGGGCTCACAGACACGGAGGCCCCCCCCAAACAACATCAGCGTTATCAGCATGCCCCGATAGTCGGGTCGGCCGGCAACCTTAAAGCCCTTGAACAACAGCTCTTCGAAACGATCCTCTGGAAACATCGGCGGGCGCTTTTGAAATACTTTGGGTGGTCGCTCACCTTGAGTGAGCCTGGCCTTGCGCTTCGATTGTGGGGACCATGCATGGCCCAGGAACGCCTTGCTGCGCAAGTATTGGTAGGCCTTTTCATCGATCCGTTGGGCGTATTGGTTCCCGGCGTAATCCGGGTTGAATTTTGCTGCGCGCGGACTTCTTTCGGGGTCTGAAAGCCAATCAAAAAAATCCGACAACAGCTTGACCATGAAATTGGCATCGCGTACTGCGATCCCGGTCCAGTACAGGCCGCTCGGGTCTTCCTGTGTTTCGGGGTCGATTGTGCCACTTCGAAGCGCGTTGCTGAAGTTGCGGAACAGCCGCCATTCTTCTTCGCCCTGTACCGCGTTCTGCTCCAAATATTCCAGAAATAGCTTGTTTGCGCGCACGAACTTTTCTTGCCAGCTAAGGCTGTTGCGCATCGTCAAAATGTAGTCGATCAGCGGACGCACTGGCCCGTCTGCCGACATCAACACAGGCATCTCAATCGATGCACCTGTGTTGTCGCTGAATACCTTTCCACGAACGATGGAGAACGTCATTTAAGCCTCATTTGAGACATACTTTTAAATGCATTGTATGGTTTATTAGGAGTAATAGCAATTACAAAATGGCTAAATTTTTTTAGCATGGCCGGTTTTTCGTGTAAAAAGTTAGGCAGGCAACGGTAAGTATGTGTCGAAAACTAGGGGGGATAAGATGTGCATGCACCGGGGTTCTATGTTCATGTGGCGACGGACGAGTGTTTTTTTGGCGCGGGCTGCTGGCATCCCGAGGCGATTGCGCTGGATCGCATACGTGCACTGATCGCGACAAAGCCGGAGCGTTGGCTGACGACCCGCGATGACAAGAAATTCGCCGCGCACTGGCAACTCGCAGGTGCCAGCCTGACCCGCCCGCCGCGCGGCTACGCCGGAAACCACATGGCACTTGAGGATCTCAAACGCAAGGACTTTATCGGCCTTGCACCACTGTCTTTCGCCGAAGCCACCGGGCCGGGACTGGTCAAACTCGCCGGAACGCGCTTCGCCTCGGCCGTACCTTTGATGAAGTTCCTCTGCGAGGCGATCAAGGTGCCCTACTGAATCAATCGTGACAGCAATCGTGAAAATTGAGCTGGAATTCACCCTCAGTTCTGTGTTTAATCTCTTTCAAGCCCACCGCTATCATGTCGTAAACCGAGTCAAGGCTCTGCGACGGAGGAAATCTCAAATGATCATCAAGTTCGTCGAATTGGTTGCCATGCCGAATGCGCCCGTATATCAGGAAAAACTTTACCGCGCCCAACTCGATACCGGCGAAGTCCTCGATCTCTTCCAGCAACATTGGGATGTTCCCCTGCCTCCCGAATCACTCATCGGCCTGACCGTAGAGCAGGCACGCCACAAGCGTACCGAGAAAATGCTGGCTGCCGCCGGCTGCCATTAAAGTTGTACATGAGCTGAAACCGCGATTGCCCACCTGTCTCACGGAGGTTTCCATGAACAGTTTTGCGCGTTTGCTTGCCGATGCCCAGGAAGCCGTTGCCGGCATCGATACCCGCGATGTCAGTTCGCTGGCCTATGTCAGCAGCCTGGTTGCCCTGGAAACCCTGATTCCGAGCGGCAGTGCCGCAGAAATGGAATTCACGATCTCGGTGCATTCCGATGGCAGCCTGAGCGTAGAACTCGAGGAAATCGAACTGGACGAAGCGACCCGCGCCGCCATCAACATGGTCGCCTCCCTCTATTTCCAGGCGCAGCACCACAACATTCCGGTCAGCGTGCATTGAACGACCTGCAAGGGTCGGCAGCGCAGAGGCAACGGACTCAACTGACGGTATAAGTGGCCACCGCGGCCGCGATGAGTTCCTCGCTGTCATTGCGCAGTTCGGATCGCACGACCGCAACCCGGTTGCCGGAACGCAGGATTTCAGCCTTGGCGACGAACCATTGCCCGAGTCCGGGCCGCAGAAAATCGACGCGCAGATCGATGGTGCTCAGTCGGCTGAAGCGAGCGACATGGGCTTCCAGGGGCTCGCCCTGGGCGATGTGCTTCTCGATCAGGCTCAGCATCGCGCCTATGCCGCAGGAGACGTCGAGCACCGCCGAAATCACGCCGCCGTGAAGCATGCTGCGCATGTAGTTGCCGACCAGGTCGGGACGCATGTCGAAACGCACCATGGGTCCCTTGGGGTCCAGGGAAATGACCTTCATGCCGAGTGTCTTGTTGAACACCACTCGCTCCTCGAAAATGTCGCGCAACACCGCGACCAGACTCGGATCGTCAATCTGAAGGCGCTGCTTGGAAGAGGGCATGGTCGGTTCGGGCGTGAAAGCTGTGCGCGCATTTTACGATGTTTCCCCGTCCGCCACTTCCCTTGAACCCAGCTCTTGAACTCAACCCGACGCTATTGCATGATGCGCGGTGTCACCATGGCAATCCTGATCAGGCAGGCACTATGAAAAATTATCGTAAAGAACTCTGGTTCGACATCACCTCGCGCGTCGGCTTCGTCAACATAACCCGGCAGGTGCGCGAATGCCTCGCCGAGAGCGGGATACGCGAAGGACTGGTGCTGGTTAATGCCATGCACATCACAGCCAGCGTCTTCATCAACGATGACGAACCGGGGCTGCACCGGGATTATGCGCAATGGCTCGAGAAGCTGGCCCCGCACGAACCGGTGGCTTCCTACCGGCACAACGACACCGGCGAGGACAATGCCGATGCTCACATGAAGCGACAGATCATGGGGCGCGAAGTGGTGATTGCGATCACCCAGGGACAGCTTGACTTCGGCCCCTGGGAGCAGGTGTTCTACGGCGAGTTCGACGGCCGTCGCAAGAAGCGCGCCCTGGTCAAGATCATCGGCGATTGAAATAAGCCCCTTTTCCCGCAGTTGATAGCCTTTCCCCGCGTTGCACGCGGCATGGGGCTCCGGTAGTATTCCCCGTCAGTGATATTCCATCCGGATCGCTCCGCTTATCCCTATTTCATTCACGCATACAGACAGGCATGAGGATACGTTTCACCAAGATGCACGGCCTCGGCAATGACTTCGTGGTCATTGATGCCGTGCGCCAGAAGCTGGACCTGCAGCCCGGGCAGGCACGCTTCCTCGCCGACCGCCATTTCGGCGTCGGCTGCGACCAGATCCTGGTGGTGGAAAAATCCAGCGAGCCCGGGGTCGATTTCGGTTACCGAATTTTCAATGCCGACGGCGGCGAGGTGGAACAATGCGGCAATGGTGCACGCTGCTTTGTGCGCTTCGTCCATGAGCAGAAACTCAGTGACAAGCGCGAGATCCGCGTGGCGACCCGCTCCGGTATCATCGCGCCGCGCCTCGAGGCGAACGGCGAGGTCAGTGTCGACATGGGTGTGCCGCGTTTTCTTGCCGCCGAGATTCCCTTCATCAGCGATACCGATGCTGTCCTACAACCGTTGCAGGTGGGCGATCAAAGCGCGTCGATCAGCGTTGTTTCGATGGGCAACCCGCATGCCGTGCAAGTGGTTGAGGATGTAAACACGGCTCCGGTAGAGGCCACTGGTCCTCTCATCGAAAACCATCCGCGCTTTCCCCGACGCGTCAATGCCGGCTTCATGCAGATTGTCGACCGCCATGCGATCCGCTTGCGCGTCTTCGAGCGCGGTACCGGTGAAACGCTGGCTTGCGGCAGCGGCGCCTGTGCCGCGGTGGTCGCGGGCATCCGGCGTGGGCTGCTCGACAGCCCGGTGCGTGTGACGATGCGTGGCGGCGAGCTGCGCATCGCCTGGGCCGACGAACATGCCCCGGTCATCATGACCGGGCCGGCCGTGACGGTGTTTTCCGGCGAAATCGATTTACCATAGATTCAGAAGGAACGACATGAAAGCTGCTTTGGATGCTAATGAGGTTGCCGCTTATCTCAAAAGCCACCCTGAATTCTTCGACCAGTACGCCGACCTGCTGGCGCAAGTGCATATTCCAGACCCGCATGGCGGACGCGCCATCTCGATCACCGAGCGGCAACTGGGTGTGCTGCGCGACCGCAACAAGCAGCTCGAAGCCAAGCTCGCCGAACTGATCCGCTTCGGCGAGGAGAACGACGCGATTTCGGAAAAAATTCACCGAATGACCGAGGCATTGATCGCAGCCGGCGATTTCAGTGCGGTGATGCGCGAACTGTATTCACATCTTGGCGGCGCCTTCGAAGTACCGCATGTGGCGCTGCGCCTGTGGGGCATCGAACAGACCGAAGAGCGGGCGGCGCAAGCCGAATTCTCGCCGGCCGACGACACCACCAAGGCCCTCGCCAGCAGTCTCAAGCACCCTTATTGCGGCCCGAGCAGCGGCCTCGAGGCCCTCTCCTGGCTCAGCAGCGGCGTGCGCTCGCTGGCGCTGGTGCCGTTGCGGCGCGACAACGAAGCCATCGGCCTGCTCGCACTGGGCAGCGAAGAGCAGCACCGTTTCTATCCCGAGATGGGCACCTTGTTCCTCTCCCGTCTGGGAAGCATCGTCGCTGCAGCGCTGCGACGAACCCTGACCTGACCGCTTATTTTGCAAGAGTCACATGAAAGATAGCACGGCTCAAGCAAGCATCGACGCCTTCCTGGCCGCCCAGGCGCATGAGCGACGCGCCAGTCCGCACACCCTGGCCGCCTATCGGCGCGACCTGGCGATGTTGCAGCAACTCAGTTCGGCAAATTCCGGATCGGCGCTTGATACCTTGTCTGCCCAGGACATTCGCCGCTACGCCATGCAATTGCACAGCCGCGGCCGCGCACCGCGCTCGATTGCGCGCACCCTCTCGGCCTGGCGCAGCTTTTACCGCTGGCTCGGCCGCGACGGACTGCTGCCGGTCAACCCCTGCCATGGCGTGCGGCCACCCAAGCGCCGCCGCGACCTGCCCAAGTCGCTGTCGGTCGATCAGGCCGGAGCATTGCTGGATGGGATGCCTCAGCCGGAGGATCTTCTAACCTGCCGCGACCACGCCATGTTCGAACTTTTTTATTCCTCCGGACTGCGCCTGGCCGAACTCGTGTCACTCGACATCGGCGCAGGGCTCGATCTCGCTGCCGGGGAAGTGACGGTCACCGGCAAACGCAACAAGACCCGTTGCGTGCCGGTCGGTGACAAAGCGTTGTCGGCGTTGCAGGTCTGGCTGGCGCGACGCAGCGCCATGGCAACAGAATCGGAAACCGCCCTCTTCGTAAGTCGTCGCGGCACGCGCATCTCGCCGCGCATGGTGGAACTGCGCCTGGCGCGGCTGGCCCGGCAGCAGTCCCTCGGGCTCAAGGTGAATCCGCACATGCTGCGTCACTCCTTCGCCACACATCTACTGCAGTCCTCCGGCGACCTGCGCGCGGTGCAGGAAATGCTCGGGCATGCCAGCATCGCCACCACACAGGTCTATACTCACCTGGATTTCCAGCACCTTGCCAAAGTCTACGATGCAGCGCATCCGCGTGCGCACAAGAAGTAATTGATTGGGCGAGGTCACCGTGGGGAGCTGTATCCATGCAGAAAAAAGTTGAGTTTGTCGATCTCGAACTGTTGTCGCGCTGCATTCTGCTGAACGGGCTCGCGCGTGAAGCGCTGGCGAGCATCCTGAGTTCCGGCAGCCGCAAGCGCGTGGAGGCGAAGGAAGTCGTCTTCAATCGCGGCGACCCGGGCAGCGATATTTATTTCCTGATGTCCGGCGGCGTCAAGATCAGCACCTTGTCGCGCGAAGGCAAGGAAATCATATTCGACGTGCTGGTTGAGGGCGATTTCTTCGGCGACATGTCGCTGTTCGACGACAAGCCGCGCACCGGCACGGTCACGGCCCTTGTACCGAGCGCCTTCCTGGTGCTTGGCAAGGCCCGGTTTCTCGAACTGCTCGAAAAATATCCCGGGGTATCGATACGCCTGATCAAGACACTCACCGCACGCCTGCGTCTGATGGATACTTTTCTCGAAGACGTGCTGTTCCTCGACGCCGAAGCACGTCTGGCCAAACGCGTGGTGGCGTTGTCACGCATCTTCGGCCAGGCCGGCAAGAACGGCGAAGTCAGGATCGATCTCAAGATGTCGCAGCAGGAAATGGCCAACCTCGTCGGCATCGCCCGCGAGAGCGTCAACAAGCATTTCAAAGGCTGGGAGAAATCCGGCGTGATCGGCCTGGACAAGGGCTGCCTCATTTTGCAGCAGCCGGAATTGCTGGAGTCAATGGTCGCGCAGTTGTAGTCACTGCAGAAAGTGCACGGTGCACTGATTCAGCGTTTGCTGTTGGCGGACGCCTCGTAACACCTCACGGCGTCACCCGATTCTTGGCAGAGATGCGAGAACATCGGTAGCGTTAACGTCACGAAAAAGAAGGACCAGTTCGCAGTGCAGCGCGTTGACGGTCTGGTTACCGACGACCGGTGTGACGGAAAAAGTACGCTCAAGGCTCTTCAACCCCCTCTAATGAAACCAAGCTACGAAACACCGGTCACCAGGCAGATTATGGAGAACAGCCGATCAAAGCCAATGGCCATGGTCGTTCTCCAGGTTCTCGTCCCAGGGCACGAAGATCAGGCTGGGCCTGCCGCACGCGCAGAGTGACTCTTGCTATACCTTGAACGCATCTACCCCATTTCGCATTTGCTCAGCCTTTACCTCAAGGTCATTCGCAAGCTGCAATAAACCCTGCGCCGCACTTGAATTCTCGCTGGACATTTGCGATACGCGCTCGGTATTTCTTGCCAGGTCATTCGCTGCGGTCGTATGTTCGGTCAGAGCTGCGGATATGTCATCAATCGCTTGAGCGACATTGACGAAGTTTGCCTGAATCGTGGCGATGGATGCCTGGGCAGTTTCGGCATCGCCGACGCCTTGTCGGGTTGTTTTGACAACACTATCCATCCCGCTCAGTGCATGATTGGCTACCTCGCCAATATTGGCCGACATCTGATTGATTTCCTGGGTTACCTTGGCCGTGCGCTCCGCCAGTTTGCGTACTTCGTCAGCCACCACGGCAAACCCCCGCCCGGACTCGCCGGCTCTTGCTGCCTCAATGGCGGCATTCAGGGCAAGCAGATTGGTCTGGTCGGCGATGTCCTTGATGACGTCGACCAGGCCGCTGATGCGCGATGCATCCTCACCCAAACGCGACACCTCACCCGCGGCACGTTCAATTTCCTGCGCGGTCGCTATCAGACCCTCAACGGTCTTGGTTACTACGTTGGCGCCTTGCTCGGTATCGTTGCGCGAATCACTCGCAATACGTTTGGCAACGCTGCCCTGATCAGCGATGTGGGTTGTCGAGACACTGATTTCTTCGATTGCTGCGGCCATACTGCTGACAGCGTCCGATTCATGGTTCACATTCCCGGTTATCTGCTGAGCCGAACTCGCCAGTCGATGGGCCATTTCGCCCAGTTGGCCGGCTTGGCCCTTGATATCCGTGATCATTTCCCGCAATTTCGACTGCATTCTATGGGCGTTTGCCAGCAGGCTTCCCGATACTGCGATCTGGTGCGGTCGCGATGAGAAATCGCCGGCGGCCAGCGTATCGATGACTTGCGCAACTTCTTTCGGATCGCCTCCCAGTTGCTGTAGCACCTGTCGAATCAGCACAGTGGCAAGAAATATCAGCAGCGCCAATGAAATCAACAGAGAAACCAGCACGATGCTGCGGCGCTGCTGAAAACCCTGCTCGGACAAAACAATCTTCTCGGCT
>JBAYVV010000022.1:0-35969 GCA_041674465.1 Sterolibacterium sp. | reverse complement strand
GGCGTAGAAGGCGACCACATTGCGTACTTCCGCCTCGCTCATCTGGCCGGTCATGTCCTTGAGTGCGGCATGGGTGCGCTTGCCTTCCTTGTATTCGGCGATCGAAGCCAGCAGGTAGGGTGCTCGCTGCGCTGCAAGATGGGGAATGCCTGGCGCTGTGCCACCACCATCCATGCCGTGGCAGCCTTTACAGCTTTTTTCTGCGATCAGTTTGCCTGCATTGACATCGCCCACGGGCCCCTTGACGGAGTCCTTCCTGTCTCCGCAACCCGTCAGAGCAAGCGGCACCAAAATGCTTAGCAATAGTCTTTTCATGTCAATTCCCGATGGTTATTTGCCGAGAAAAGCTGGCGCAACTCCATTGCGCCAGCTTTTGTACGAGAATCATTTTATCCCCATGGCCATATGAAACAAGGCCTGAGATGAAATGTTTTCTGTCTCCTCATCGTCAACCCGCCGTGAGACTTCCAATGAAACCGGTCAATACCAGCGCAAGCAAGACAAAGCCGCAGCACAGCAAAACTATACCCAATATCTTGGAAGCGCGTGTCATCGGCTTGGAAGGCGCATCCACCAGGTATTTCTTGATTTCGCCGGACTGCACCAGGCGCTTGTACTCGACGCCATGCTCATGCTTGAATTCAGTGAGCGACACTGCGCCGGTGAACATCACCACATCCGGTGGCGGGAACTTGTCCGGCCTGAGGTGGTTGTTGAAGAAATGCACTGTGAACAGGAACACTGCTGCCAGGAATGCTTCTTCGCCATGGATGATGGTGGCTACGTTAAACACCCAGCCCGGCAGGACTGCGCCGGTGAGGTTGGGCAGGGACAGCATCAGACCGCTCCCGCCGATGATGCCCATGCCCCAGAACACGGCCCAGTAGTCGAATTTTTCCCAGTAAGCCCAGCGATCAAGCTCTGGCCTTGGTCCCAGCCCGAAGAACCACTTGAACATGCCAATCGCATCCTGGAGATCCTTCAGGTTGGGTACCAGCGAGCGGGGACCGAACCAGTCGAAGTTTCTCCAGTTCTTGCTGAGGAAGAAGCTGACATAAATCAGATGCAGGAAGAAGATACCCAGCATGACTGCCGCCGCGATTCTGTGAATGATCGCTGCATTCCTGGGTCCGCCAAAGCCTGACATGATGGATTGAGCCCAGCCGGCTTCCGCATAAAAGGCAGACATGCCGGTGAGCACCAGCATCATCACGCTGATTGCAAAGCACAGGTGGGCCAGTCGCCAGATCGGGCCAAAACGCTGGTAGTACTTGCCTTTCCCGAGCAGTTCCATTTCCTCCGTCATGATGTGGGGAATGTTCTTGCCCTGCTTGCGGTCCTTGTACTCGCGATAGAACCACAGCGCCGAATGCGCCCAGAAGAAGCTGAATACGCCGATCAGCAAGGCGATCATGAATTTCGAAGTCACCCACATGGCCGGATAGCGGGCAAAATCGTGGGTATTGCCATGCGGTTCGAAGGTAACGAAACCCTGGGTGGCACCCATGTGGCATTGCTTGCAGGTATTCAGCCGGTTATCCGGATGCACCATTGATTTCGGATCATCCACGCGCTGGATCGTATGGCTGCCATGGCAGTCGAAGCACTTTGCGGTATAGGCATAGCCGAGGGTGCTGACCTGGCCGTGATAAGTGCCCAGGTAGGTTTTCAGGTTGTCCTCATGGCAGTTGCCGCAGTTCTTGAAAATGACCAGCCGGGTTGAATCATCGGAAGGAGACGCGACATCGTGCGTGGTGTGGCAATCGGAACAGATTGCGGCGAAGGCGTTCTTGTTTTCCAGGACTTCCTTGCCATGGACCGAGGTGGCGTACTCTTCACGCTGTTTGGCGTGGCACTTGCCGCAAGTGTTGGGAATATTGAGGCGCCACTCCTTGCGCTCGTCGCTGCCTTTCGGGTAAACGTAATGGGCTTCGTGGCAGTCATAGCAGGTGGCGTTGGTGCGCGACTGGTCCGCATCGCTGGGCCGCGCATGCACTGATTTCATGTAATGCTCGATCTGGGTGATGACTACGCCCAGTCTTTCGTTTTCCTTGGTCTTGCCTTCGTCCTTGGCTTGTTCCCACAATTTCTTGTGACAACTGACGCAACTGACCCGGTGGGTTACGCCTTCCTTGTGGGGAATTTCGGTGATATCGGTATGGCAGTCAACGCACAAGCGCTTTCCGTGGACGCTCTTGCCGAATTTTCCCTTGACAACATGCAGGGGGCGCATATGGCCGTCGGGTCCGGGCATCTCGAAACCCGCTTTGCCATGACAGCCCAGACAAGTCGAGTTTTCAAATTTTTCAACCGGTTTTGCAGCGGCTTCCTCTGCGTTGCTGGTTGCTGTCACTCCAACACTCAAAGCCAGGGTGACAAAGGCTGAGATGACCCACGACGAAAATTTTGAAATACCCATAATGTTGTTCCATATCCCCATAAAAAAACAGCAAGTTCATCCCCTTCCCCGGTGGATGAACTCTTTAGAATCATCGGCTTTGCAGCAAAATCTTGATCTTGTTTCGCCAGTGCCGACAACTGAGGGGCGATTATGATTGAAGCAACACGGACTGATTTGACTTACATCAACTCCCAACTGACTAAGGACTACTAACATCTTCCGCGATTCAATCAGATAGCAGGTCTCTGGACTTTTCTTCAGCCAAGGAGCAATCATGAAATCAGCAATGGTAGTGGGTTTTGTAGTGGCAGGCCTCGTTCTAGCTGGCCCGGTAAGCGCTTCTGCCGATCTTGCAAAGAGCAGCGGTTGCATGAAATGTCACGACGTGGATAAAAAGAAAATGGGCCCGTCCTTCAAGGATATTTCTGCCGCCCATAAGGGCAAGGCGGGTGCCGAGGAGGCCATGGTCGCGAAGTTGGTAGCCGGCAAGGACCACGCTCCGGTGAAGGCTGGAGAGGCCGATTTGAAGGCGATTTCGAAATGGATCTTGTCACTGTAACTATTTTGCGGTAGCCGCGTTATATGGGCAGGTTCTGGCTTCGTCAGGATCGCAAAGGTTGCAAGAGTTACAAGAATATACGGGTGTTCAATCCGGATTAAGTTTTTTCACAAGGAGTAAAGATGAAAGCGACAATCGTAGCTGGTTTGGTGGTTGCAGGCCTGGTTCTGGCAGGTCCGGTGAGTGCAAATGCGGATCTTGCCAAGAGCAGTGGCTGCCTGAAGTGCCATGACGTTGACAAGAAAAAAATGGGTCCGGGATTCAAGGACGTTGCGGCCGCACACAAGGGCAAGGCCGATGAAGCGGCGCTGGCTGCCAAGATCATGGGCGGCAAGGATCATCCGCCCGTCAAGGCCAGCGAAGCTGACGTGAAGACCCTCGTCAAGTGGGTGTTGGCGATGTAATTTTCATCCGACTGCTGGAGCCAGGAATGGCTTCAGCAGTTTCGGAGAGGTTTTATAATGATATTCCCGCGCAACAGCAGGGAATGGATGTTCCAACCACTAGGAGAGGCAAATGAAATTCTCGTTAATGATTGTATCTGCGGCGCTTGTCTTCGGTGCTGCCCAGGTCGCGGTTGCTGCCGACGGCGCGGCAGTGTACGACAAGAGCTGCAAAAGCTGCCATGACAAAGGTCTGATGGGTTCGCCCAAGACCGGTGACAAGGACAAGTGGGCGCCGTTGATCAAGGCCGGAGCGGAGGCGCTGGATGCATCGGTCGCCAAGGGCAAGGGCAAGATGCCGGCGCAAAAGTTGACTGCTGAAGAAATCAAGGCTGCCAACGCATACATCATCAGCAAGTCCCAGTAAATTCCGAGATTGCGGGTAGCGGCTGCTCCATCTGGAGCGTGCAAGCTGTCCCAGGCAGTCTCTAGCAAAAAACCCCTGGCTCTGCCCGGGGTTTTTTATTGAATGATCTCGTACACCGGACGTTTTGCCCCTTCGCCGACCGGACCATTGCATTTCGGTTCGTTGGTGGCTGCCGTGGGCAGCTTTCTGGAAGCGCGTCATCAAAGGGGCATCTGGCGTTTGCGCATGGAGGATGTCGATCGGCCGCGTTGCAAGACTGGCGCGGCCGACGAAATTCTGCAGACTTTGACTGCGTTCGGCTTCGAGTGGGACGGTCCCGTACAGAATCAAAGCAGCCGCGTCGACCAGTATCGTGCGACTCTAGAATCGTTGCGCCTTCAGGATCTGGCTTTTCCCTGTGCCTGCACCCGCAGGGAATTGGCCGATTCACGATTGGCGGAACTCGCCGGCGACGGCGCACAAATCTATCCAGGCACCTGCCGCCAGGGTTTGCCTGCAGGCAAGGTGGCACGAAGCTGGCGTTTGCGCGCGGTCGATGAGTCGATTGCCTTCGATGATGCCGTGCAAGGCCGGGTCGCGCAAAATTTGGCGCACGAAGTAGGCGATTTCGTGTTGTTGCGTGCCGATGGTCTTTTTGCCTACCAACTGGCGGTCGTCGTGGACGATGCGGAGCAGGAAATTACGCATGTGGTGCGTGGTGCGGATCTGCTCGAGTCGACACCGCGCCAGATTTTTCTGCAACGCTTGCTCGGATTGTCCACGCTGCAGTACGCGCACCTGCCGGTGGCCGTCAATGCGGCTAGGGAGAAACTCTCCAAGCAGACCTGCGCTGCGCCATTGGACAACACCAAACCACAGCCTGCCCTGTGGAATGCCCTGGTCTTTCTCGGCCAGTCGCCGCCAGTGGAATTGCGGCGAGCCGGGCTTGCCGATGTCTGGCAATGGGCTCATGCACATTGGGACATGGCGCGTGTGCCGCGTCAGCAAAGCCTGCCCGTGGCAGAGTAAAATCGCCGCGTTGAGAGGAAATCCGATGATCGTTGACGATATCGCCGGCCTGCGCCGGATTCTGGCTGAAAACCGCGTGATCGCCGTGGTCGGTTTGTCGGCCAACTGGAATCGCCCGAGTTATTTTGCCGCCAAATACATGCTGGAGCATGGTTACACCATCATTCCCGTGAATCCCGGTCAAAGTGAAATCCTCGGGCAGAAGTGTTATGCGAACCTGCGCGATATTCCCCAGAAAGTAGACGTCGTCGATTGCTTCCGCAAATCGGAGGACATCCCGCCACTGGTCGACGATGCGATCGCAATTGGCGCCAAGGTGCTCTGGCTGCAACTTGGCGTGATCAATCCCGCTGCAACACAGCGCGCTTCCGAGGCTGGTCTGGAAGTGGTCGTGGATCGCTGTGTGAAGATTGAACATGCCCGCTTGTTCGGTGGATTGAATTGGGCGGGGGTCAATACCGGCATCATTTCAGCGAAACGTCCTGCCGTGCCGCCCTTCGCCAAGCCTCGATAGGTCAGCAACTCAGCGGCGATCAGCGCTTCTTCCGCGATACAGCACGGCGTCTTTTTGGGCGTAGCCGGAAAGTCCGATCATTAGCCTGACCAGGGTGAAGGCGAGCCAACTCGCGCTTCTGGCCACCAATGGTTTTTTCTGCCAGTCTTCGCTGCGGACTTCTTGCGCGCCCTGATCCATCGCAACCTGCAGGCTGGCTCGCAACTCATGTGCAAATCCGTGATGACGAACAACCACGTTGGCCTCGCGCGATAGCAACAGACTGAATGGATCGATGTTACTCGATCCAACGGTCGCCCAGCGACTGTCAATGACGGCCACTTTGGCGTGCAGGAAACTGCGGTGGTATTCAAAAATTCGCACGCCCGCGCCAAGCAGGGCACCATACAAAGACTGCGTGGCGTAATGCAGCAGTGAGTACTCGACCCTTCCCTGGAGCAGGATGACGACCTTGATGCCACGTCTGGCAGCAGCCATCAGCGCCTGGCGAAAGCGGCGGCCGGGAAGGAAATAAGCGCTGGCAAGCACAACCTCGTTTTCTGCGCCCGCAATCGCTTGCAGGTAGACCTCTTCGACGTCGCGGCGGTGACGCAGGTTGTCGCGGATCACAAACGCGGCGGTGACATCACCGCAGACAGCCATGGCGTCGACATGAAAATTGGGTGCGCGATAACGGCGTCGAAATGTCGTCCAGCCCACCAGCTTCCAGAGATGACGCAGCGAGGCATGGATTGGCGCGAGGAGCGGCCCTTCGATCCGAACCGCGTAGTCATGGCGCGGTGGAATTTGTGTCGGCTTGTTTCCTACATTCATATCGTCGATGATATTGATGCCGCCGACGAAGGCGATGCGCGCATCGATCGCCGCCAGCTTGCGGTGAAGCCGGCGCAGGCGGTGGCGGCGAAACGTGTAGGGCGAAATGTCAGGCCCGTAGATCAATACTTCGACACCTGCCGCGATCAATTCGGCGCCCAGTGTTGGCATGAAGTCATGGGCGCCAAAACCGTCTACCAGAACACGCACGGCGAGGCCACGTTGCGCGGCCCTGACCAAGGCACCGGCGACCTGCCTGCCCGTGATGTCGTCCTCGAAGATGTAGGTCTCAAGATGCACCTCGTAGGCGGCCGCATCGATTGCGGCAAGCAAGGCAGGGAAGTACTCTGCGCCGCTGGTCAGCAAGTCGATGCGATTGCCGGGAAAATAGTCCGTCTTCATTCGCGGCGGAGAAAGGCGGAGAGCGCGGCATGGTCGGAGATGCGCGACCAGGGCTCGCCAAAATGCACCTGGGTGCGATCGATACTGAACCCGCGTACATAGATCCGGTCGAGACGAAATACCGGCAGGGCGCTGGGGAAGCTGCGCGGCGGTCGTCCTGCAATGCCGCCGAAGACTTCGATCAGGCCGAGACGTTCGATCAGCAATTTGTCGGCGCGATTGCGCCAGTCATTGAAGTCTCCTGCGATGATCAGCGACGCCTGGTGCGGAACCGTCGCTTCCAGATGTTCCGCCAGGGCCTCCATCTGCTTGCGACGTGACCGTCCGAACAGCGACAGATGCACGCAGACGCAGTGAACCGGATAATCGCCAGTCTCGATTTTGCAGTGAAGCAGCCCCCGTCGTTCAAAGCGCAGGCGCGTGACATCCTGGTTATGTGAGGCCAGAATGGGGAAGCGCGAAAGAATGGCATTGCCATGATGGCCGTGATCGTAGATGACGTTTCGGCCATAGGCAGTGTTTTCCCAGACTTCGTCGGCGAGAAATTCGTGCTGAGCGGTTTCCGGCCAGTCGCTGTGCCGCTCCGCGTGACCCAGGTGGAGGCCTTGCACCTCTTGCAGAAAAACGATATCCGGCGCGAGTTGGCGCAGCCTTTCGCGCAGCTCGTGCACCATCATGCGCCGGTTGAACTGCGAAAACCCCTTGTGGATGTTATAGGTGGCGATGTGCAATGCGTTGGTCATTGCAACAGGGTTTTTCAGGAGACATCAAGCATGCGTTGCAGCGACACTTTCGCCAGAACTGCTTCGTGCAGGGGTACCGTGATGCGATTGACAACCTGCCCCTCAGCCAGGTTTTCCAGGGTCCAGGCCAGGTGCTGCGGGTCGATGCGCTGCATGGTCGAGCACATGCAGACGGTGGGCGACATGAACTGGACGATCTTGTTCTCAGCCTTGACTTCCTCGGCCAGGCGTTCGACCAAATTCAATTCGGTGCCGACCAGCCAGCGCGTGCCGGAGGGTGCCTGCTTGACCGTGCTGAGGATGGTCTCGGTCGAGCCGATGTAGTCGGACTGCTGGCAGACTTCGAAACTGCATTCCGGGTGGGAGATCACCAGGCCATCCGGGTAGGTATTCCTGAAGCGCAGGATATGTGCCGGCTGGAACATCTGATGCACGGCACAGTGGCCTTTCCACAGCACGATGCGGGCTTTCTCAAGCTGTGTTCTGGTGAGGCCACCCATTTCCAGATCGGGGTCCCATACCGGCATCTCATCCAGCGGAATGCCCATCTTGTGGCCGCTCCAGCGGCCCAGGTGCTGGTCGGGGAAAAACAATACTTTCCCGCGCTGGGCGAACGACCATTCGAGAATCCTGGGAGCGTTGCTGGAGGTGCAGACGATGCCGCCGTGACTGCCGCAAAAGGCTTTCAGATCGGCTGCGGAATTGATGTAGGTGACCGGCGTGAATTGTTCGTCGGCATTCATGATCATCCCGATCTCGCGCCAGCAGCGTTCGACCTTGGCCAGGCTGGCCATGTCGGCCATCGAACAGCCCGCGGAGAGGTCTGGCAGGATGGCGATTTGCTCCGGACGCGACAGGATGTCGGCGACTTCGGCCATGAAATGCACACCGCAAAACACGATGAACTCCGCGTCGGATTGGGCCGCCAAACGCGACAGCTTGAGTGAGTCGCCGGTGATGTCGGCGTGTCGATAGACATCGGCGCGCTGGTAGTGATGACACAGCAGCACGGCGCGCTTGCCAAGCTTGGCACGGGCTGCGAGGATGCGCTGCTGTGCGTCCTGGTCGGCCAACTGGCTGAATTGCTCGAATCGGATGGGGGCAGCTTGCATGAGAAGTTAAGGAATGATATTTGAGTGTTGCGCCACGACGGGCTGGAGCGCTATTTTAAGCAATCAGCCTTGTGACCAGGGCAGACCGGCGAAACGCCAGCCGCCGACCGTGCCGCGGCGACTGTTGGCATCCTTGTCTCCCTCAAAGCCTTCCAGAATGTTGAAACAGTTTGCAAAACCCGCCTGGGTCGCCGCCACGGCTGCAGCTTGCGAGCGGATACCGCTGCGGCAGATGAACAGCAGCAGGGATTCGTTGTCGACGGCGCGCTTGAGTTCGGCCAGGAAATACGGATTGGGCTTCATGCCGGGATAAGTCTGCCATTCAATTTCGACGGCGTTCGGGATGCGGCCAACCCATTCCAGTTCGGCACGACTGCGAATATCGATGATCCTGGCACCAGGTGCGTGCTGCAAGATCTGCCAGGCCTCGCGCGGCGTCAATGCACCTTCAAAGGCGAGCTTCTGGTCGCGGCTGCGTTGCGCGGCGATCTGGAGTATCTCTGAGACCTGACCCATGCTGGTGGCTTGCGGCAGTAGAATGAAGAGCCCAAAGTATAGGCTCAAGACCAAACGTTTTCCATGTCCCCAGAAGAACCCTTGTTGTCTCATGAAAAAGTCGATCCCGCGCGTTACCGGGAATCGCAGCAGGTCACCTGGGTCAGCGTGGTCGTCAATATCGGGCTGACGCTGGTCCAGATCGGTATCGGCTGGATCGCCAATGCACAAAGCCTGATTGCGGATGGCTTCCATTCGCTGTCCGACCTGGTGGCGGATGTGATGGTGCTGATTGCCAGCTACCATAGCCGCGATCCTGCGGACGAGAGCCATCCCTACGGTCATCATCGCATTGAAACAGCGGCCTCACTGGCGCTTGGCGTATTGCTGGCCGGAACCGGCGCCGCCATTCTCTGGTCGGCGGGCGTGCGCCTGCAGCATCTTGAAGACGTACCCCAGGTCGCGCCGATTGCCTTATGGACCGCGTTGCTGGCCTTGGTGGCGAAGGAGGGATTGTTCCGCTACATGCTTGCGGTGGCGGAGAAACTGCGCTCGCCGATGCTGGTCGCCAATGCCTGGCATGCGCGTTCTGATGCGGCGTCCTCTTTGGTCGTTGCGGTCGGTTTGGGCGGCAGCCTGCTTGGTTATCGTTTCCTCGACCCCGTTGCCGCGATCATCGTCGGCTTCATGATTTTGCGCATGGGACTCAAGTTCACTTACGAAGCAACGCAGGAACTTGTCGATACCGCGCTCTCGGATGAAGAAGTCGGGCGTATCCGCAAAACGCTCAGGGAAACTTCCGGCGTCCTGGGATTGCACGAATTGCGTACCCGCCGCATGGCCCATCGCGTCCTCGCCGATGCGCACATCCAGGTTGATGCCAGGATCAGCGTATCGGAGGGTCACCGCATCGCGGAAATGGCCCGGCAGCGCGTCTTGGCGATGCATCCCGAAGTGCTCGATGTCCTGGTGCATGTCGACGCCGAAGACGACATTGTGCCGGGACAGCCAGCCGGTGACATCGAATTGCCAGATCGCGAACAACTGCTGGCGCATTTGCGCGGTCTGCTGGGTCTGGATTTGCCGCAGTTCGAAAAAACGCTGCTCCATTACCTGGGCAATCGCGTCGAGGCCGAGATATTTCTCCCTCAGCAACTCTGCTTCGATCCAGCGCAAATAGTGCTCGTAGAAAAACGTTTGGCTGAACTTTTGCCTGATGATCCCTATTTCACTGCTGTGAGCTTGAATTGTCGAATTGCACCGAAATGGGGCGATCCTCTGGTGAATGGCACCAACTAGGTGCGCGCACTTTTCTGAAACTCCGCCGATCCTCTTATGGCACAATTAGATACTCGTACAGCCCGCGTGGCACAGAACCTGCTAAACGGTCTCTAGCAAGTTTCTTTCCCCGAACCTTTTCGTCTTAACCCGTCAGGAGCCTCCTATCATGTCGCCGCAAGATGTACTGAAACTCATCAAAGATAAAGAAGTCAAGTTTGTCGATTTCCGCTTTACCGATACCCGCGGTAAAGAGCAGCATGTCGGCGTTCCGGTCAAAGCCTTCGACATGAGCAAGTTTGAAGATGGCCATGCGTTCGATGGCTCCTCGATCGCCGGCTGGAAAGGCATCCAGGCTTCGGACATGCTGCTGATGCCCGATCCGGCTACGGCCTACATCGACCCCTTTATGGATGAAACCACGCTGATTCTTTCCTGCGACGTGGTGGAACCCTCTGACGGCAAAGGCTATGACCGCGACCCACGCTCCATTGCCAAACGTGCCGAGGCCTACCTGAAATCTTCAGGCGTGGGCGATGCCTGTTACTTCGGACCGGAACCCGAGTTTTTCATTTTTGATTCCGTCGAATGGAAAATCGATATGTCCGGTTCCTCCTGCAAGGTCTTCTCTGAAGAGGCGGCCTGGGCTTCCGGCGACAAGTTTGAAGGCGGCAATACGGGACACCGGCCGACCGTCAAGGGCGGCTATTTCCCGGTTCCTCCCGTGGATAGCCTGAACGATATCCGTGCTGCCATGTGCCTGGCTCTCGAAGCCTGCGGCGTGGAAGTCGAAGTTCATCACCACGAAGTGGCGACGGCGGGCCAGTGCGAAATCGGCACCAAATTTGGTCCTCTGGTGCGCCGTGCCGACATGACTCAGGTGCTGAAGTACGTAGTCCATAACGTGGCGCACAACTACGGCAAAACGGCCACTTTCATGCCCAAGCCAATCGTTGGCGACAACGGTTCCGGCATGCACGTCCATCAATCGATCTGGAAGGGCGGCAAGAACCTGTTTGCGGGCAACGGTTATGCCGGCCTGTCGGATATAGCCCTGTACTACATCGGCGGCATCATCAAGCACGCTCGTGCCCTCAACGCGATTACCAATCCCGGGACGAACTCCTACAAGCGTTTGGTGCCGGGCTTCGAGGCGCCGGTCAAACTGGCTTACTCGGCGCGCAACCGTTCCGCCTCGATTCGCATTCCCTACGTGCAATCCGACAAGGCGCGCCGCATCGAGGTGCGCTTCCCGGATCCGATGGCCAATCCTTACCTGGCTTTCACGGCCATGATGATGGCCGGCATCGACGGCATCCAGAACAAGATCCATCCGGGCGAGCCTGCCGACAAGAATCTTTACGATCTGCCGCCGGAAGAGGATGCAAAGATCCCGACCGTTTGCTCCAGTCTTGATCAGGCGCTCGACTATCTCGACAAGGACCGCGAGTTCCTGACGCGCGGTGGCGTGTTCTCGAATGAAATGATTGACGCCTACATTGAACTGAAGATGGAGGAAGTGACCCGTTTCCGCATGACCACGCATCCGCTCGAGTACGAAATGTATTACAGCCTCTAAGCCAGAAGGTTGCGGTGAAAAAAGGACGGAGCTGATCCGTCCTTTTTTTCTGCCGGTCTTTCGCTTAAACTAAGCAATCCCTTTCCCTGGCTCCTATTTCATGAATCTGCGCATCATTTTGGTGCTGCCTGTGCTTGCGTTGTCGAGTGCCTTCGCTCAAGCCGATACGCTGTACAAATGTACGGATGCGTCTGGTGTCGTGCTCTACACCAATCAGAAAAGCAATGGAAAAAAATGCACCGTGCTGTCGAGCGAGCAACCGGTTTCAACCTTTGGGGCTCCCAAACAGGCGACGCGAACGCCGAGTCCCACCGATTTCCCGCGCGTCGATGGCACGACCCAGCGGGGACGGGACGATGATCGACGCAAAATTCTCGAGCAGGAATTCGCCACCGAACAGCAGAACCTGGACAAGGCCAGGAAAGGCTTGGCAGAAGTCGAGGCAGCGCGCCAGGCCGACGAGAAGAACTACCTGAAATATGTCGATCGGGTGCAGGGGTTCAAGGACAGCATCAGCTTGCACGAGCGCAATGTCTCGGCACTCAAGCACGAACTCTCCAGTCTTAAATAACCCGGATGGCTTGCTTCTTGCTGGGGTTCGGATATGAGCACGCCGGCAGAACGATTCCATAGACAAGCATCCTTTGCCGGGTTGGAACTGCTATCCACGGCGGTGATTTTGCTCGATGCGAACCTCAAGATGCGCCATGTCAATCCGGCTGCCGAGAATCTGTTCAAGGTCAGCCAGCGCCAGCTGGTTGGACATTCCATAGCGCACTTGCTGGGACAGTCGCACGAACTGGATGCTGCCATGGCCAGCGCCTTGCAGAATCGATGGAGCTATACCGGCTACAACATCGCAGTGGTTCAGCCTTCCAACGAAGTTCTGCATCTCGACTGTACGGTGACGGCAGTCGATACGGACGGGGCGTCACTATTGCTCGAGTTCCGCCCGATCGATCAGTTGATGAAAGCGGCGCGTGAGGAGCGTCTGGTCGAGCAGCAGCAAGCCAGTCGCGAGTTGATCCGCAATCTGGCGCATGAAATCAAGAATCCGCTCGGGGGCATTCGCGGTTCCGCGCAATTGCTGGAGCACGAACTGCGGACACTGGAAAATGCACCGCAACTCAGGGAATACACCCAGGTCATCATCAGCGAATCGGACCGGCTGCAGGACCTGATGCAGCGGCTGCTTTCCTCGCACCGGACCATGCAGCCGGCGCAGGTCAATGTGCACGACATCCTCGAGCATGTGCGACGGTTGATCCAGGCCGAATACAGTGCGGTGCGCGTTCGTCGTGACTATGACACTTCCCTGCCTGACCTGACCGGTGATCGCGAGCAGTTGATCCAGGCGATACTCAACATCGCGCGCAATGCTGCACAGGCCATGAACGAGAAAGGCGAGATCATTTTTCGCACGCGCGCACTGCGCCAGGTGACCCTGGCCAAGCGGCGCTACCGCCTCGCCCTGGAAATCCAGGTGATCGACAATGGGCCGGGTATCCCGGATGCAATTCGGGAAAAAATCTTTTATCCGCTGGTGTCCGGCAGGGAGGGCGGCAGTGGCCTGGGCTTGACGCTGGCCCAGAGTTTTATTCGACAACATCAGGGCAGTATCGAGGTCGATAGCCGGCCGGGGCGCACTTGCTTCAAGCTGCTGCTCCCCTTGCAGGCAGGCGAGAAACGCCCGGGAGAACAGCAATGAAGCCAGTCTGGATCATCGACGATGACCGCTCAATACGCTGGGTTTTCGAGAAAGCCCTGGCGCGCGAAGAGATTCCTTTCAAGAGTTTCGGTTCGGCGGTGGAGGCCCAGGCTGCGCTGGATTCCGGAGAAATGCCCCAGGTACTGGTATCGGATATCCGCATGCCGGGCCAGTCGGGCCTCGATTTGCTGCGCTACGTCAAGGCACACTACCCGAATCTGCCGGTAATCATCATGACGGCCTATTCCGATCTGGACTCGGCAGTTTCGGCATTTCAAGGCGGCGCTTTTGAATACCTGCCCAAGCCCTTCGACGTCGATCAGGCTGTGGCACTGGTGCAACGCGCGATTGGACATTCGCCATGGGCTCCTGCAGACACGGCAGCAGCGCAGGACAAATCGAACGAAGCGGTCAGCCTGGTGCCCGAAATTCTCGGCCAGGCGGCATCGATGCAGGAGGTATTTCGCGCCATCGGCCGTCTATCGCAATCGCACGCCACGGTGCTGATCAACGGCGAATCGGGCAGCGGCAAGGAACTTGTGGCGCGTGCCCTGCACCGGCACTCGCCGCGCAGTGACAAGCCCTTCATCGCCATCAATACCGCGGCGATTCCGAAGGATCTGCTCGAATCCGAATTGTTCGGGCATGAACGCGGCGCCTTTACCGGTGCGCAAAGCCAGCGTCGCGGTCGTTTCGAACAAGCCGAGGGCGGCACGCTGTTTCTGGATGAGATCGGCGATATGCCGGCGGAATTGCAGACGCGCCTCTTGCGGGTGCTTTCCGATGGGCACTTTTATCGTGTTGGTGGACAACAGCCGGTCAAGGCCAACGTGCGCGTGATCGCCGCAACACACCAAAATCTGGAAGAGCGCGTCAAGCAGGGATTGTTTCGCGAAGACCTGTTCCATCGCCTGAATGTTATCAGGCTGCGTCTGCCGACACTCAAGGAACGGCGCGAGGATATCCCCTTGCTGGCACAGCACTTTCTCCACAAGAGTGCGCTGGATCTGGCTGTCGAGCCGAAACGCCTTTCGGCTGCTGCTCTCAAGTATTTATCGGCGCTGGAATTCCCCGGCAATGTGCGACAGATTGAGAATCTTTGCCACTGGCTCACGGTCATGGCACCTGGACAGACCATCGAAGTCGCCGATCTTCCCGTCGAATTGCGGGAGCAGCCGCAAAGCCAGGCACCGTTGGACTGGCTGAATGGTCTCGCCGCCGAAGCCGATCGGCTCATCGTGGTTGCCCCTGGTGAAACTTTCGCGCAGTTGTCGCGAGATTTTGAGCGGACCCTGATCCAGCGTGCCCTGGCTGCGTCAGGCGGACGCCGCATCGAAGCGGCACAGTTGCTGGGTATCGGGCGCAACACGATTACCCGAAAAATCTTCGAGCTCGGATTGGCAGAGGGTAAGACTGGCAAAGATCGAGGATAATGCGGCCTGTTCCCGTTCTGCTGCAGGTCTTTTGAATTCCTCACAGCCCACATCGCCAGCGCGCTTTGATGTCGCGGTAATCGCCGCCGCCTTGGGCGAGTTGTCGCCCCGCTTTGACGTACGCATCCTTGCCGAATGCGATTCGAGCAATGCGCGCTTGATGGCGCTGGCGGAGGCAGGTGCACCGGCCGGCAGCGTGATTGTGGCCGAGCATCAGCTTGCTGGACGAGGACGGCGCGGCAACAACTGGTTTTCAAGTGCTGACGCAAGCCTGACCTTTTCTCTGCTCTGGCGCTTTCCTCCGCAAGTGCAACTGACCGGGCTTTCGCTGGCAGTCGGCGTGGCATTGGCGTATGCACTGGAAAGGTTGGGCATCGCCGGGATCGCCCTGAAATGGCCCAACGATGTGTTGTTACGCGGAGGCAAGCTGGCGGGCGTCCTGATCGAACTCGTGCCCGGCATTCGGCCTTCGGCGGCAGTGATTGGTGTGGGTATCAATTTGCATCTGCCTCAGGAATTGCCGCCGGAAATCAAGCAAAACGCGGCTGCACTGGCAGATGCCGGCATTACACTGCCAGCGCCCGACATCCTTCTGGCGCGTCTGTTGGCAGAGTTGCATGGTGTCCTGCAAAGCTTTGCCACGGAAGGGTTCCCCGCTTTACGCGAAGCCTGGCAGGAGCGTCATGCCTACACTGGGCAAGTCGTGCGTCTGCTGGCCGATCATGCTGCGCCTCTCGAAGGGCGTTGCCTGGGCGTAGATGGCGACGGCGCCTTGCTGCTGGAAACGTCTTCAGGTACACAGCCACAACGCATCATCAGCGGCGAAGTGTCTTTGCGCAAATCATGACGCTGTTGTGCATCGACTGCGGCAATACCCGCCTGAAATGGGGGCTGCGCGAAGGCCTCCAATGGCAGGCGCAGGGAGCGCTGGCGCTGAATGAACTGGCGCATTTCTCGAGCTTGCTGGTCGGTCAGACGCGCCCCGAACGTGCCATCGGATGCAACGTGGCCAGTGCGGCGATTGGTGCGGCGGTCGAACTGGCGGTCATGCAACTCGGCCTGCCCATGGACTGGACCGCGAGTCGCACCGAACAATGCGGCGTGAAAAACGGTTACGATGATCCGGCTCAATTGGGCGCAGACCGGTGGATGGCGCTGATCGGTGCGCATCATATGCATCATGGTGCCTGTCTCGTGGTCAATGCCGGGACGGCCACCACGGTCGACATTCTCGATGCACAGGGCATATTTCAGGGCGGCTTGATCCTGCCTGGTGTGAGCCTGATGCAATCAGCACTGGCACGGGATACGGCACGCCTGCCGCTGGCTTCGGGACACTTCAGTCGCTTGCCACGCAACACTGCGGATGCTATCGTGAGCGGTTGTTTGTTGGCGACCACTGGCGCGATCCGGCGCATGTTCGAGGCGCTGGCGGGTGATCCGGATGCGCTTTGTCTGCTGTCGGGTGGGGCTGCGAATTTGCTGGAGCCCTTGCTGGATTTGCCGTTGCGTCGGATAGACCCGTTGGTGCTGGAAGGCTTGGCCTGCGTCGCCAACGAAATTTAAGCTGGTAAAGATTCGATCGAAATACCTCGTCAGGGAGTTTGAAATGGCTGCACATAAAATATTGCTCGACGAGTCGGAACTGCCGACTCATTGGTACAACGTTGTTGCGGACATGCCGAATCCGCCTGCGCCGCCGCTGGGGCCGGATGGCAAGCCGGTGTCCCCGGAACAGATGCTGCAGATTTTTTCCATGCCGATCCTTGAGCAGGAGATGTCGGCAGAGCGCTGGATTCCAATTCCGCAGCCGGTTCGCGACATATACAACTTGTGGCGGCCCTCGCCCTTGTGCCGGGCGGAACGGCTGGAACAGATGCTGGGTACGCCGGCCAAAATCTATTACAAGAACGAGAGCGTCTCGCCGGCCGGTTCCCACAAGCCGAATACGGCGGTGGCGCAGGCCTATTTCAACAAGCAGGCCGGCATCAAGCGCATGACCACCGAGACCGGCGCCGGCCAGTGGGGTTGCTCGCTGGCATTTGCCGCACAGATGTTCGAGATCGAAGTGCGGATTTACATGGTCAGGATCAGCTACGATCAAAAACCCTTTCGCCGTTCGATGATGCAGACCTGGGGTGCCGAGGTGTTCGCCAGTCCGAGCAACCTGACCGAGGCCGGGCGCAAAGCGCTGGCCAAAGACGCCGGCAACCCGGGTTCCTTGGGTCTGGCCATCTCCGAAGCGGTGGAGGAAGCGGCGGGGCGCGAGGACACCAAGTACGGTCTGGGCTCGGTGCTGAATCACGTGATGCTGCACCAGACGGTGATCGGGCTGGAGGCGAAGAAACAGTTCGAGAAAATCGGCGTCTATCCGGACATGATTTTCGCCCCTTGCGGTGGCGGATCGAACTTTGCTGGCGTGGCCTTCCCCTTCTTCGCAGACAAGGCGGCCGGCAAGAAAGTGCGCCTGGTGGCGGTGGAACCAAGTTCCTGTCCGACGCTTACCAAGGGACATTACGCCTACGACTACGGCGACGAGTCCGGCTATACGCCGATCATGCTGATGTATACCCTGGGCCACGATTTCATGCCGCCGTCGATACATGCCGGCGGCTTGCGCTATCACGGCGACTCGCCGCTGGTTTCGCAACTGCTCAAGGAAGGGCTGATCGAGGCGGTGGCCGTGCCGCAAGTCGCCACCTTTGCTGCCGGCGTCCAATTCGCCCGCGCGGAAGGCATCATTCCGGCACCCGAATCGAATCACGCCATACGCGCGGTGATCGATGAAGCACTGAACTGCAAGAAAACCGGCGAGCCCAAGACACTCTTTTTCAATTTATCGGGGCATGGCCATTTCGACATGGCATCCTATGACAAATACCTGGCAGGCAAGCTGGAGGACTATGACTATCCTGAAGCAGAAATCAGGGCTGCGCTCGATCACTTGCCCAAGGTGGGTTAGCCGCCAGGAATTGCGGCCGAAAAAGCTTTGTCCGTTGTCGTCGCAAAGCCGCATGGCCGATTGAACGAGGGATAGCCCGGTGTGGCGTCTGATATTGCTGTTGCTGGTCCTGGCGAATCTGCTGTTTTTCGTCTGGGCGCAGGGATGGCTGGGAACGCGTGACGAAGGCCGTGAACCGCAGCGGCTCAGCCAGCAGATCGAGCCGGAAAAACTGCAGACGACAATTGCCGACCCGAAACTTGCTGACCAGACGGCCGAATCCTGCCGCCTGGTCAGAGGTCTGGCGCCAAGCGACATGCAACGCTTGCTGCTTCTGGCGCAGGAAAAATTTCCCAACTTGCGCTTCGCACTGAAGAATCGTGAAACGCCTTCCTACCTGTATTGGGTGTTCATTCCGCCGCAGCCCAACAAATTCATGGCGGATAGGAAGCTGTTCGAATTGAAGAGTCTCGCAGTGACGAATGCCGCGATGATCCAGGACGAGGGACAGGACAAATATGCCATCTCGCTCGGCTTGTTCGAAACAGAGCAGCTTGCCAGCGTCTATCTGCAGGATTTGCAGAAGCGCGGCGTGAAGTCGGCAAAACTGCAGACACGCGAAAACCTGCTCGACAAGGCCCAGCTGGAAGCCCGTGGTCCGGCAGAGATCCTGGCCAGGCAATTGCCCGAATTGATCGGCGGGCAGCCATCGGCGAGTCTGGGCGACTGCGGTGCGGGACGCGAACTGACGATCCCGGCGCGGCATGACTGAAGCGGCCAGCGGTTTCATTGTCGGACTCACAGGCGGCATCGGCAGCGGCAAGAGTGCGGCAGCGGACATGTTTGCCGAACTGGGCGCGGCCGTGGTCGATGCGGATCAGATCGCCCATGAATTGACAGCACCCGATGGCGTCGCCATGGCAAAGATTCGCAGTGCCTTTGGCGCGAGCGTGATCGCTGCGGATGGCGCGCTGGATCGGTTGGCGATGCGTCGCCTGGTGTTCTCGGATGCCGATGCCAAGTCGCGCCTCGAAGGCATCCTCCACCCGCTGATTCGTGCTGAAACTCAACGGCGCTGCCAAGCCGGGCTGACGAGTGGCGCTCCCTATGTCGTCCTGGTGGTTCCGCTGCTGGTTGAATCCGGAACTTATCGCAGTCGTGTGGCACGCATCCTGGTGGTCGATTGCGCCGAAGAAACCCAGGTACAGCGGGTCATGGCGCGCAACCGCATGAACAGCGAGGAAGTGGGGCGCATCATGGCCACCCAGGCCACGCGTGCCCAGCGCATGAAAGCGGCTGACGACAGCGTCAATAACGATACGAACCTGGACAGCCTGCGCAGCCAGATCGAGGTCCTGCACCGGAAATATGTGAGCCTGTCAGGAAATAAGCCTCGGACAAGTTGAGATTTCCGCTTGAATCGGTCAGAATCCCTGGACTTCACTCAAATGGCCGCCGCGTGATCATTTACGAATACCCCCTCAACGAGCGCGTTCGTACGCTTTTGCGTCTTGAGGACCTTTACGACAAAGCATTGCACTTCGTGACCGCCGATGCGCCGGAGGATCATCATGTTGCCCTGATGATGATTTTCGAGATTCTCGAAGTCGCGAGCCGGGCAGACCTCAAGTTCGATTTGATCCAGGAACTCGAGCGCCAGCGTCAGACGCTGCTGTCGTTCCGCAATAACCCGGACATTTCCGAGGAGGCTCTGGCCGAAGCGCTCCAGGAGATTGAACAGGCCAGCGTACAGATGTTGGCCATGCCGGGCAAGGTTGGCCAGTACTTGCGCGAGAACGACTGGCTGATGTCAATCAAGAATCGCGCGACGATACCCGGCGGCGTTTGTGAGTTCGACTTGCCGGCCTACCATTACTGGCTGCATCGGGATCCGGTGCAGCGCCGCGAGAGCTTGAACGGCTGGCTGGAGCCGATCCTGCCGATTCAGGCCGGCTTGAGTATCGTACTGCGCCTGTTGCGGGCGTCCGGCCGTCCCGAATTGCAGGTGGCCACCGGCGGCGCCTACCAGTTGATGCTGGCAGGCCGAACTGCGCAAATGTTGCGTCTGCGCGTCTCACGCAGCGATCCCTATATCCCCGAGATCAGCGCCAATAAATACGCATTGAACATTCGCTTCACCGCACCCGATGGCGATTTGCGTCCACGCCAGGCGGACGTGGACATCTCTTTTCAATTGACCTTCTGCAATCTGTGAGCTCCCAGACTGCTGTGTCTGTCGTCAACTGCCCGACCTGCGGCAAGACTGTCGAATGGATCGGTGCAAACCGTTATCGTCCGTTCTGCTCCGAACGCTGCAAGGCCTTTGATTTCGGTGCCTGGGCGGCAGACGAATACCGTATTCCGGAGCGCGAGTCGCCGCCCCTGGAGTCGGAGGCCTGATCTAGTTCCAGGCCGCGCGGATAGCGGCAATGCCGTGCGCACCCGCCTGCCAGGCTGCTGCGACATCAGCACGGCTCAAGCCACCTAGTGCGTACACCGGCATGGGCATGGCGGTCATCCGTTGTGCCAGCCCTGACCACCCGATGCCGGGGTGACCTGGATGGGTGGCGGTTTCCCGGACCGGACCGAGTACCACGAAATCCAGACCGAGTTGCGCTGCTTGCTCCAGTTCCTCAATGCTGTGAGTTGATGCCGCGACCAGAGGAAAATCCGGGCGCGATTGCATTGTCATGAGTTGTGCGGCATTCAGATGGACGCCATCTGCGCCCGTTTGCAGGGCCAGGGTGGCATCGCTGTTGATCAGCACGCGGGCGGAGAAGCCGTGGCAGAGCTTGACGGCGGCGAAGAAGAAGCTGGCTTTCGCATCTGCGGTAAGAGTTGGCTCACGCAATTGCACCAGGCGCAAACCCTGCGCCAGCTTTTTTGCAAGCAGCGTGAGCTGCGCTTCAACACTCATTTCCGCAGCATTGCTGATGGCATAGAAATCCGGCAGGCTGAGAGCCGCCAGCACCGGCGCATTGGCGGGCAGCATTGGGGTTACCCCGGCAGTTCCCGGGTATTGCCACGCCAGCGCATCATGCTGCAGGTCGCGGACTTCCCCCGACCAGTCAGTCACGCGAAAGAAATGCAGTCGGACATGCGCATGCTCGTAGTCAAATTCGCGCACGATCCAGGGATAGGCAAGGTTCACGGCAATACCCAGTTCCTCCTGCAACTCACGCACCAATGCCTGCCTTGGCGTTTCTCCGGCTTCCACCTTGCCGCCGGGGAATTCCCAGTAACCCGCATAAACACTGCCGGGCGGACGTCGACCAAGCAGGAAGGCGCCGTCGGCACGGCGCATGACGGCTGCCGCAACTTCGACGATCTTTCTCAAGTTTGTAATTTCTTGCGACTGCTCTTGCCGGCATGGCGCCCGGCAAAATCACGTGCGAATTGCCAGGCCACACGTCCACTGCGAGAACCGCGCAGGAGTGTCCATTGCAGGGCTTCGCCGCGCGCCGCTGCCGCCTGTGCGGCGGTCAGGCCAAATTCCTGCAACCAGTGCTGGCAGATGGCCAGATAGTGATCCTGGTCGAAAGGATAGAACGAGAGCCATAGCCCGAAACGTTCGGAGAGCGATATTTTCTCCTCCATGGTTTCGCCCGGATGGATTTCGCCATCGACATGGCGTGCCTCGAGATTTTCGTCCATGTATTCCGGCATCAGGTGGCGCCGGTTCGATGTCGCGTAGAGCAGCAGATTTTCCGACATGCCGGCGATCGAGCCGTCGAGCACGCTCTTGAGTGCCTTGTAGCCGGCTTCGCTGGCTTCAAAGGACAGGTCGTCGCAGAAAATGATGAAGCGTTCGCGCCGTCCCGTGATCAGATCGACAATCTCCGGCAAGTCGATCAGATCGTGCTTGTCCACTTCGATGAGGCGCAGCCCCCGGGTCGCATACTGGTTGAGTACACCTTTCACCAGTGAAGACTTGCCGGTACCGCGTGCGCCGGTCAGCAGGACATTGTTTGCGCTCTTGCCGGCGAGGAACTGGCGCGTGTTCTGCTCGATGCGCGCCTTCTGCTCGTCAATGCCGCACAAATCCTCGAGACGGATTTGATGTGGCCGAAGCACCGCCTGCAGGTGGCCGCGGCCCTGGCGCTTGAGCCAGCGAAAGGCCACGGCGGCATCCCAGTCTGGTATGCCAGCGGCGCTGGGCAGCAGTGCCTCGATGCGGGCCAGCAGCGCTTCGGCACGAGACAGAAAACGGTCAAGATCGGTCATGGACAGCGTCGCTATCGGGTAAGCTAGTCGGTATTGCCAATCCTGAACTTTATCAGAACATGTCGCGTATTCCCTCAGTTGAGTTGGTGGTTGTGCTGCTGGTGGCCTGGATGACTGTACTGCTTGGCGGTTGCGCCGTTCAACCGCTTGCCTCGTCTCCGGCGCAATGCCTTCCTGCGCTGGCTGCCTGTCCGGTATGCCCGGTCTGCCCCGTACCCGAAGTGCCGAAGCCGTCAGCCAAGCCCTTGCTGGCTGCGCAGTGGGAGGACATCACCGGCTGGCCAGGTGCGGAGACCGAAGATCTGCTCCAGGCCTTCAGTACCTTTCTCGCCTCCTGCGATGTCCTGCAGAAGAAAGCGGTCTGGCGCGAGACCTGCGGCAGCGCCCGCGCTCTCGAAGGGCGCAGCGTCGAGGCCGTGCGTGCCTGGTTCGAGAGCCAGTTGCAGCCCTGGCAACTGGTCAATCCCGATGGCGGTCGCGAGGGACTGGTGACAGGCTATTACGAACCGCTCCTCAAGGGCAGCCGCAAGAGCAGCCAGCGCTACGCCTACCCGATTTATGGCGTGCCTGCCGACCTCATCGATGTCGAACTCGGCGATCTTTACCCGGAACTCAAGCACATGCGGCTGCGCGGCCGCATCGAAGGCAGGAAACTGTTGCCATACTATTCGCGCGCCGACTGGGAGAAAGCCCAGCGCAGTGACAATGTCCTGGTCTGGGCGGACGATCTTTTCGATGTGTTCTTCATGCAGATCCAGGGATCGGGTCAAGTGCAGCTCGATGACGGCAGCCGGACCCGTGTCGGCTATGCCGATCAGAACGGTCACCCCTACCGTTCGATCGGGCGCTGGCTGATCGACCAGGGCGAGTTGAAGGCGGAACAGGCTTCAATGCAGGGCATCAAGGCGTGGGCCCGGGCACATCCCGAGCGCGTGCAGGCACTGCTCAATGCCAATCCCAGCTATGTGTTCTTTCGAGAGCTGGCCGCGCTCGACGCTGGACCACCCGGCGCGCTCGGCGTGCCGCTGACCGCAGAACGCAGCATTGCCGTCGATGCGCGCTACAGCATTCTGGGTGCGCCGGTCTGGCTGGCGACGACCTGGCCGGGCAGCGAGCGGCCCCTGCAGCGCTTGATGCTGGCGCAAGACACCGGCGGGGCGATCCGCGGGCCGGTGCGGGCGGACTTCTTCTGGGGTTCCGGCCATGAGGCGGGCGTCCAGGCAGGCAAGATGCGGCAAAAGGGGCGGATGTGGATCCTCCTGCCGCGTCTCCATATCCCGCCCGACGGACAACGCTGAAAGCATCCTGACGTGCGCACCCCAGGGACACTTCCTTCGGGGCGCAATAAAATGCACGCTGTTGGTGCATATCTGGCCGGGTCATGCCCTTTTGGTGTGCATTAAGTTCGGCCATTCCCCGGCTAAAATTCTTAACCAATTCATTTCTATGAAATAAATTTTCAGGAACGGTAATTGCTGGATCACCCGAATTCGTGCAACCGGAGCCCCAAAATGGAGAATCTCAAGAACCCCGCGGATGTCCTGTTCATACTGCTGGGCGCCATCATGATCCTGGCGATGCATGCGGGCTTCGCTTTCCTCGAACTGGGCACCGTGCGCAAGAAAAACCAGATCAACGCGCTGGTCAAGATCCTGGTCGATTTCTCGGTTTCAACCTTGGCCTATTTTTTCATCGGTTATGCCATTGCTTATGGCGTGAATTTTTTTGCGGGGGCAGAAACGCTGGCGCTGAAGAATGGTTACGAACTGGTCAAATTTTTCTTTCTGCTGACTTTCGCTGCCGCGATACCCGCCATCGTTTCCGGTGGCATTGCCGAACGCGCACGGTTTTATCCGCAGCTTGTTGCCACCTTCCTGCTGGTCGGTTTCATCTATCCGTTCTTTGAAGGGATCGCCTGGAACCATGCCTTCGGCATACAGGCGTGGCTGCAGTCCAGCTTTGCCGAGGAGTTCCACGACTTTGCCGGCTCTGTCGTCGTGCATGCCGTAGGTGGCTGGGTGGGCCTTGCTGCCGTGTTGTTGCTCGGCGCCAGGCGCGGCCGCTATCACAAGGATGGTGGCATCTCCGCGCATCCGCCGTCGAGTATTCCTTTCCTGGCGCTTGGCGCCTGGGTGCTGACGGTCGGCTGGTTCGGCTTCAATGTCATGAGCGCGCAAACGCTCGACAAGATTTCCGGGCTGGTGGCCATGAACTCACTCATGGCCATGGTGGGTGGCACGCTCATGGCGCTGATCGCTGGCAGAAACGATCCGGGTTTCGTACACAATGGCCCGCTTGCGGGTCTGGTGGCGGTGTGTGCCGGATCCGATCTGATGCATCCGCTCGGTGCCCTGGTGACGGGCGGCGTTGCCGGAGGATTGTTCGTCTGGATGTTTACCCTGACCCAGAATCGCTGGAAGATCGACGATGTGCTCGGTGTCTGGCCGCTGCACGGCCTGTGCGGCGCCTGGGGCGGCATCGCCGCCGGGATATTCGGAGCCAAGGCGCTCGGTGGTATCGGCGGCGTCAGCCTTGTCTCGCAATTGATCGGCACCGGCCTGGGTGTAACCATTGCGCTGGCCGGAGGCTTCCTGGTCTATGGCGCAATCAAGCAGACCGTGGGAATCCGTCTGGAGCCGGAAGCCGAATTCGACGGTGCTGACCTGTCGATACACAAAATCACCTCTTCGCCGGAGCGCGAAACCTTATGGTGATCCGGCATGATCACTGCCGCCATCACGCCGATGTAAAGAGTGAAGCAGGGTTGTAAACAGCGCTTCCGGGGTAAACGGCTTGGTCAGAAAGTCATTCATTCCCGCCTCCATGCAGCGTTCCCTGTCCTCGGTAAATGCATTGGCTGTCATGGCAATAATCGGCGTCTTTTGGTAACCAGGCAGCTTGCGTATCTCCTGCGTTGCTACCAGTCCGTTTACGTTCGGCATCTGCATGTCCATGAGGATAGCCGAGTACGGGGTCTTTCGAGCCAGGTCGATTGCTTCTGCGCCATCCTCCGCAGTGTCCACGACAAGATCGATCACCTCAAGCTGTATCAGCGCAATTTCAAGGTTTATCGGTTCGTCGTCCACAACCAGAATGCGGTGGCCATAATAGTGTTGCTGGAGAAATTTTTCGGCATCGGCATTGTTGGTCGGTATGGGTACAACGATCTCCGTGGCTTTTCTCAACTTCAGGGTAGCCCAGAAAGTGCTGCCCCGTCCTTCGCTGCTGATCACACCCGCATCACCCCCCATCAACAGGGCGATGCGTTTGGCGATGGTCAGTCCCAGTCCCGTGCCGCCATACTTGCGATTGATCGAGCCGTCAGCCTGAGTGAACGGCTGAAATAACCGAGCCTGTTGTTCGGGACTGATGCCGATGCCCTGATCGGCAACTTCAATACGCAGCAATACGCCGAATTTGTCTTGCTCGGCAAGAACGGCGCGAACTGTGATCTGTCCAGATTCGGAGAACTTGATTGCGTTTCCGACATAGTTGATCAGGATCTGTTTCAGTCGCATGGCGTCGCCGCACAATAGGTCGGGCAGCTTCGCAGAAACTTCGTTGGACAGGTTTAAGCCCTTGGCCCGAGCTGCAGTTTCCTGCATATGCAGCACGTCATGAATCGTCTGCGAGAGGGAGAAGTTATTCTCTTCCAGCGTCATCCGCTCGGCTTCGATCTGGGAGATGTCGAGAATATCGTTGATGACATCCAGCAGATGCTTGGCGGAATGCTTGCTCTTGTTAAGCCAGTCGATCTGCTTGGGGTCGGTGGCACGGCGCAACACCAAGTCGATCATTCCCATGACGCCATTCATTGGTGTACGCAGTTCGTGGCTCATGGTGGCGAGGAAGATACTCTTGGCGCGGTTGGCGGCCTCGGCATCGTCGCGGGCCTGTGCCAGTTCGGCGGTGCGTGAAAGAACGAGTTCTTCCAGGTGTAACCGGTGTTGTTCGAGTTCGGCTGCAGCCTGTTTGCGGTCGGTGATGTCTGCGATTACGCCGATCAGGCCATGCTCGATCCCGCTGGTGTCGTGAAAACGCACCCCGGTCAGATGTCCCCAGAATTCCGTGTTATCGGCACGACAGTAAAGTCGATCCAAATCAACTGACGGGATGGCGCTCGCCAGCAAGTCAAGCATTCTTTGGCGCCCGATTTCTCTTTCCGAAGAATGAATCAAGGCGACGTATTCATTTCCCACAAGCGTTTCAATAGGCCAGCCAAACATGTTGGCCATACGCCTGTTGGCTGTCGTGATGCGGCCCTGCATGTCGACCAGGAAGATTGCCACGCTGGATGTATCGAGAATCTGGGTGAGCAGGGATTCCCGGCCCGCCAAATCCGCATTTGTTTGTGCCAGCTCCTGCGTGCGCTCAGCCACTTCATTTTCCAGTTCTGCGCGGTGAGCGCGCAGCTTCATGACGAGCAAGGCCACGTAACCCAGTAACGAACTGAAAAGCAGGCCGATCAAACTCTTGAGCCAGAGTGCGCGGGAATCCTTCCAGCCATTTTCAGGCGCGACGCTCAATGTCCAGTTGCCGTAGGGCAGTTCCAGAAGATGCTCGACAGGTTCCACTAGCTCGCTGGTTGTAGACGCAGCGATGATTTGTCTCTCTCCACTGTCGGGCACAATGCGCCATAGTCCGTAATTCAGGCCCTGCTCGGGTAACTGCGCCAGTCCGGATCCCACGAGCACTTCCGGGAAACGGATCACCACGTTGGTAAATCCCCAGAAGTATGGCTTGCCTTTCGCATCGTCCAGGAAAACAGGCAGGCGTCCGACAGCGCCCATGCCGCCCTGGACCAGCGCCATGGGTCCTGCCAGTGTCAGCTTCCCGGTGTCGCGGGTGAGCATGGCTTCCTTGTTTTGTTTTGGATCCTTCAATTGGTCGAAGCCGATCGCGTTTTCGTTGCCAGCAAGCGGCACGGCATAACGGATGATCCCGCCAGGGGACAGTTCCAGGGCTGAAACACCCGGGTAATGCCGGAGTAGTTCGTTTGCCACACCATCAAAATTGACAACGCGGCCGTTTCCTTGGCGCACCAGCGCCGTCAGTGCATAGGCTGCGGACAGGGAGCGCACGATATTCGTTTCAATGGCGTGGGCATGGTCCTTGGTCAAGTTCGATACCCGGGTACGGTATTCCCGTAATCGTTGTTGCTCGGAATTCCATATCACGCCTCCCGCAATTGCCCCTGCGATCAGGAAAATGATTAAGGCAAAGGCAAAAGAGCGTTTTGAAAGTGGCATGGTGCCCAGAGCAGTGCGCCTTGGTTCGGTAACGGAGACGGGATAGTTGCGCAGACTAAGGCGGGTACCTCTCCCCGTCAACTATTCGATGTCGGTAGGGTGCCAGGCCGATCACGAGTCACTGAACCACTGCATCTCAAGCGAAGCGGCCCGCACGGCCGAAAACCGCTCCAGACAGAGCACTCCCAAATTTTCCTACTGGTCAATACCGGTTTCCCGGTAGCGTAATTTACGGCAAACCGGGTATTGTCATTTCACCCTCCGCCCAATAAATTACGTCAAAGATTGACCAGTTCGGAGAAAGCCATGAGGGATTGTTGCGAGAATTTTCCTTGCGAGTGGAGCGCCAGCCTCTCCACCGGGGTGCCTCTCCTGGACGAGCAGCATCAGGCCTTGTTCGAGTGCCTGAGTGATCTGGAAAAAGCGACGAGGCAACAGGCCATACTGGCGACTTTTCACACCATGGAACGACTGAGCCGATATGTCAGGGACCACTTCTCCGCAGAAGAGCGGCTCATGAAGGCGTGCGGCTATCCCTGGCTGGTCGAACACATGAAGGAACATCGAAGTTTCAGCGACAAGCTGTTTGAATTGCGCAAGAGCTATCTCGACCATGACATATCCGCAGACTTGATTAACTTCCTGCGCGATTGGCTTGAGCGGCATGTCGCCCAGACCGATATGGATTACGTTCCCTACCTGCAGGTGGAAACCGGGCAGAGCGAATGCGCCTATGCCCAGCCTCTGACATCTGGCGCCAGGACCGTGAGTCTGCTGGAATGGTGAAGCGCCGGGGGAATCGGGCAGGCTAGGCAGACAGGGCAGGGGGGCGCCTCAAATCTTGCCGGCCAGGCGCTCGCTTTCCACCTTGAGGATGTAGCGCAGCAACTGCTTTTGCACCGGGCTGGGCATTTTCAGGAACTGGCAGCCCGAGCGCTTGATTGCCCTGCCGCCGCTCAGGTTGGAAAAGTAGATGCTGCGCACTTGTATCGTCGTGTCAATGTGTTCTCCGCCCGGCAGATCGATGCGGCAATTGGGGAATTCCTGGTCGAGCGCAAGTTCGACGCCTTCATGCGGTACGTCCATGGTCATGCCGCG
This sequence comes from Sterolibacterium sp., assembly GCA_041674465.1. Lineage (GTDB taxonomy): Bacteria > Pseudomonadota > Gammaproteobacteria > Burkholderiales > Rhodocyclaceae > JACRAR01. Next base: position 7,602 of record JBAYVV010000022.1, on the reverse strand, counting down.
GCCGCTGATATTGACGATGTTGGCTTCGTGGTGGACAGTCCTGCCATCGGGCTGCAGTATCGGGATGAGGCATTTGAGCGGCGTGCCCTTGGGTACCATCAAGCGATAGTAGTCACGGCGCTGCAGGCGAATCAGGCTGGCGGGAATATCGCCTTGAAAGGCATTGCCCTCGCCAAACTTGACCAGATCGACACCGTCCAGTTCGAATTGCAGCTTGATCTTGCCCTGGCTGGAGATGCAGATCAGTTGGCTGCACAATTGAGCGCGCCGGTTCAGATGTTTGTTGCTGTCCAGGGCCAGCGTCAGGCGGTTGCTCTCTTCGTCGATGGCGAGCAACGAGCTCATCAGGAAATCCAGCGAGTCGTTCAGATAGGCGGTGACGCGCGTGCCGTTTCTGAGAAGGCCGCGCAGGATGATCAGAATCTCTTCTTCTGAAGTCACTTCGAACTTGGCGTAGTTCCCGTCAACCTCTTGAGTCGATATTCTCAAGTCCTTGGGAGCGTTGTCCGGTTCCAGCAACCCGTCTTGTGTCGGCTTTTCCATGCATTCACTCTCTGGAGGATAAGCTTAGCTTAGCATAAGGCCTGACCAATTGAGGTGCGAAAAACCGCCAATTTGTGAGCTGCTTCACAGTGTCGCAGGGAGTCTCGGCACAGAATCGGAACTCGAATGCGGCCCTGGAACTGGCGGGATGCCGTAGAGGCAAGGGAGGTGTTATTGAGGGTGACTTTGCAGGCTGGCAGGACATGGCCATGAACCGATGCATTGCGCGCTATCACGTACGCTGGAAAATCGCGCTGATTTTCGATGAGGAAGACTGCAAGCCCACCTACCACGGCCGGACGCATGATCTGACCATGGAGGGGACCGGCATGCTGACGCATCGCGATGTCATGACCGAATCCCCGGTGGTGGTGCTCCTGGCGATTCCGCCGTTGCAGCGCAACTTCAAGCCCAAAGTCATCGAGATCAGGGCGCGCCAGATCTACTCGGTTTATTCAGGCGCGACCTACTGTTTCCGTCTCGGCCTCGAATTCACCCATTTCAAGAGCGATGGCCTGGAGATCCTCAAGGAAGCGCTGCGCCATTACCCTCCGATTATCGAACTGCCGGACTACGAGCCATTCCCGACGCTATTCGGGGCGGACAACTACACCCAATCCGCATCCTGACCAGGCAGTCAGGTCGCGTCGTGCTCGACCCTGCTGAAAGCTTCGTTGGCCTGGTCGATGAGTTCCTGGCGCATTTCTTCCGGTACCCATTTCAATTCGCCGACCAGCCACTCCATGCTGGCGTGCGGGATGAGCTTTTGCGCCGCGGCCAGATCGTCGGGCAACGCCGGATTATCCGGACCCGCAACCAGGTGCCGCGCAGTATCGCGACAGAGTCGGGCGATGTTGGCCCGGACGGTGTCGTGACCGTGAATCAACTGCACCAGAATCGCGGGCAGCTTCCAGATCTCGGCGCACTTGAGCGTCAGATCCTTGAACTTGAAGCCGCAGGCGGCTTCCTGTGCCGCTGCCGTGCGTTTGGCTTCGCCGTTGGCCAGCGCGGCGAGGGCGGATTGCGGCAGGTCGGGAGCGAAGTGCCAGAGCATCAGTTCACCCATTTCAGAAAGCAGCGCTGCCATCAAAACTTCTTCGGGCGAAACATCGGAGCGCGAGGCAGACCAGGCGGCGGCCAGTTCCCCGGCAATCACTGCACGGTTCTCGCAATTGGCCAGGCCCGGGTTGGATTCGTCGGTTTCCGGGCTGGCCAGGAGCAGTTCACGGAATCCCGCGACGCCGAGCTGCATCACGGCGGCCAGGGGTGTGCTGGTTTCGTGGCCGAGCCGCGTGGAACGGCGTTTTTCCGCCTCCCGCAGCAGGCAAAGGCAAAGGAAAGGGTCGCTATTGACCAGCTTGACCAGGTCGTTGGCAGACAGGTCGGCGCCTCTCTCGGCCTCCAGGGCCTGCAGCGCCGACTTCGATCTGGCCATGACTGGCAGTTGCTGGGACGTCAGGTAGGCAGCCCACTGCGGCACGCGCCAGTGTTTGCGGATCTGCTGTGCGTTCTCGTTGCGCACTGGCTGAAAGGCCTCTGACGTCAGAGCCGTCTGCAGCAATGCGTCCAGCTGCTCGGAGACCTGTTCAAACTTCATCGAGACCACCAAGGCATTTCCCTTCGGATTGCGCGAGACGATGCGGCACTGAAAGGTAACCGGCGTAGCCTGATCCGGCAGGGCGAATCTGACCAGGGCAAGAGCACCCAGCAGGGGCGCGTCGGTTGCATCCAGGGCGCAGCCGCCCTGCGAAATGTCCCGCATTTGCGCAGGTGAATGCCGGTTGCCGCTCTCGTCCTGCCAGATCAGCAGGGCGGGCAGGGGTTCCCTGGCTTCAAACCGGACATGCTCTCGACGATCGATGCTCATGGTGCTAGGGTTGGCCGTGAAGAAGTCATGGTAGCGTTGCAGGGCAAAACTGCAAGGGTGAAATCACAGGGTAAATTCCCGCCACCAGGAGTATTTGACATCAAAATAATTGCAAATAGAATAAAACGCGTAATATCCTGTACTTGGCGGATTGCGATCAGTTAGAATCCAGAGCGCTTCCTGAGCAGAACCTGCCATCTAATATCAACAGGTGACTTCATGGCGTTGCAGAAGCTGACCAGAGGACAAGTGGACTGCGGGATGCCCCTGCCCTGGGACGTCTACGACGAAGTCGGGAAGCTGCTGCTGCCGCGCGGCCATGTGGTCCGCGATGCGGATCAACTGCAGATGATCATGCGGCGCGGGATGTACCAGGATTTCCCGGAACCCTCCAAAACCGGCACCGCCGCCGTCGCGCTCGATAAAAATTATGACCCGTTCCAGTTGTGGAACGAGATCGTCGAGAAACTCGACCAACTCCTGCATCACTACGAACAGAGCGCCGCAGTGCAAGGTCAGTTTGCCGAAATTGCCAAGAGTGTTCAGGTCCTCTCCGAGCACAGCAAGGATGCGGCGCTCGCGGCGATGATCCTGCTCACCCAGCAGAACCGCTATTCACTCGAGCATTGCCTGCATGCCGCGCTGCTGGCCGACATGGTGGCGCAACGCCTCGAGTGGCCGCAGGAAAGGCGCAAGAGTCTGGTCTGCGCGGCACTGAGCATGAACATCTCGACCGTCGACACGCAACAGCAACTCACCGAACAGGCAGGACCGCTGACGCCCGAGCAGCGCGAGGCGATCAAGAACCATCCGAAAAGCAGTGTCGATATCCTCAGCCGGGTGGGCGTCAATGATTCGATCTGGCTGCAATCCGTTCAGGATCATCACGAGACGCCGCTGGGCAATGGCTATCCGTTCGGCATCAAGGAAGTCGGCGAAGAGGCGACATTGCTGCGCACGACGGATGTGTTCAGTGCCAAGGTCAGTCCGCGCCTCAATCGCAAGCAGATGAATGGCGCCCAGGCGGCACGTGTGTTGTTTACCGATCCCGGCATGACCACGGCGAACCCTTTCATCGCGGTCCTGATCAAGGAGGTTGGCATCTATCCTCCCGGTTCCTTCGTCAAGCTCGCCAATGGCGAACTTGCCGTGGTGTACAAGCGCTCCAGCAGCGCCCACACACCCGTGGTGCTGAGTCTCACCAATTCCAAGGGCACACCCGAAATGAAGCCGATGCGCCGCGACACTGCGCGCGAGGAATACAACATCAAGACAGTCGTGCCGCGCGACCAGGTCAATCTGCGCATCAATCCCGTGGCGCTCTGGGGCAACGCCTGAGCGGTTAGCCTATTCCGGACCTCTGCCGTAAACTCCTTGCGGCAGCAGGGACTAATGCTAGAATTCTCCTTGCTGCGCGAGTTCGCTCATGCAGCAAGCACGTCCGCGGTGCCTTTGCAGCCCATGTCACAGGGAACTGCGAGGTGAAACGGGAAACAGGTGCGCGTCATTGCGATGCAATTCCTGTACTGCCCCCGCAACGGTAAGGAAGCGCGAGTTCATCGAGAAGCCACTGAGCCTCAAGCTTGGGAAGGCGATGAATTAAATCTTCCGAGTCCGGAGACCGGCCACGGACGGCAAAAGAACGGAAACGTCGCGGGGAAGCGATGGCCGGCATCCAATGTGCCCGCCCTTCCTCTCCCAGCGTGCTTCCATGGGCAACTCACCGGCTTGCGGGGACGCAGACCGGACAGGGAGATCATCATGTTTCAACGTATCCGCAGCAAGCTGCTGGCGCTCAGCGCCGCAGCATGTACTTGTGCCGCCTTGGCGGCCACCGAAAATCAGACCGTGGTCATCACGGCCAAACGTTTTGCCGAGGCGGGTCAGGGTGCGACCGCGAATGTTTCGGTGATTACCCAGGACGAAATCCGGCACAGCCCGGCGCGCAGCATTCCCGACCTGCTCAAGACGCTGCCAGGCGTGGATGTCCGCCCGCTCTACGGCAGCATGGGCATCGATACCACGGTGGATATCCGTGGCAGCGGCGAGGCGGCAGGCAACAACACCCTGGTTTTGGTGGACGGTCAGCGTCTCAACCCGGTGGACATGGGCGGCGTCAAATGGGAAACGATTCCGCTGTCGGCCATCAAGCAGATCGAGATCGTGCGCGGCAGCGGCTCGGTGCTCTACGGCGACCGCGCCGGTGCCGGCGTGATCAATATCATCACCGACAAGAGCAACACGCCACACGCCATGCTCAGAGCCGAGCGCGGTTCTTTCCGCAGCAGCGCCATCGATGCTGCGCTGGCCGGCGGCAAGGAGGACTGGTACGGCAATCTGTTTGCCCACCATGCGTCGACCGACGGCTATCGGATGAATAGCGATGCCCAGCAGAATTCAGCCGGTGGCCGTGCCGCATACCGCTTCGGAGGCGGTGAGGCGTTTCTCGATCTTTCCGGGTACCGCGAACGCTATGGACTTCCCGGTACGCTGAGTCGAGCCCAGTTCGACAACGACCCGCGCCAGAGCACGTCGCCCAATTACCGCCTGGAGCGCGACGGCTATCGATTGCGGCCGGGTGGCAGCTTCAGCCTCGGCGCCGACCTGCGCATCGAGATCGACGGCAGCTTCAGCAACGACCTGCTGCAGGCGCGCAATCCCGACTGGTTCTATCGCAGTGAATCGCGCGTCAAGGCCAGCATGCTTTCGCCGCGCCTCAAATGGACCCATTCCCTGCCGGGTGCGAGCAGCGAAACCGTGACAGGCGTCGACATTTATCGCGGCTGGGCTTATGGCGACAACCTGGATTTCATGACGGGCAGCCGCCAGAACCGCCAGACCGGGGAGCAGCAGAGCCAGGGCATCTATCTGCAGAATGTCCTGCTCTGGAACAACGGCTTCGACACCCTCGCGGCCATACGGCATCAGCATTTCGAGCAAACCATGCGCGACGAGGGCGCCGGCTTGCGCGGGCACAGCAGTGACAGCCTGCAAGCCTGGGAACTCGGTTTGGGCTATCGCATCAACGCGTCCTGGCGCACTTTCGTCAAGGCCGCGCGGAATTTCCGCCTGCCCAACACCGACGAATTGTTCGCCTACGATCCGCTGACCTACAAAGTGCTGTTCAATGGCGCACTGCGGCCGCAAACCGGACGCCTCAACGAAGCCGGCATCGCCTACCGTTCGGCCGGCCTGGTGCAGCAACTGAGCGTGTTCCAGCAGAAATACCACAACGAGATCGGCTTCATCGCCGCCAACGATCGCAACGCCAATCTCGATCCGACGCGACGCTGGGGCGCCGAGTGGGAAGCCCGCTGGACCCTCAGTCCGGCCTGGCTGGTGAAAGGCAGCCTGACGGCCATGCGCGCCACTTTCAGCGAGGGCGCATACGACGGCAAGAGCATCCCGCTGGTGCCCCGGCACAAGGAAACGCTGGGCGTGCAATGGAATGGCGATCAGGCCGGGACCCACAACCTGGTGCTGGCCAGTGTCGGCAGCCGCTACTTTGGGGGCGATTTCGACAACCGCTGGCGCAAACTCGACGGCTACACCACGCTCGACTACCAGGCGCAGTGGCAGATCAAGCCCGTCACGCTGATTTTCCGTGCGGCCAACCTAACCGATCGCAAATATTCCGCCTCCGGTTTCAGCAGCGCCTTCAATCCCGGCACGTTCTACCCGGCCGACCCGCGCAGTTATTCGTTGTCGATTCGCGCGGATCTCCTTTAGGATTCCCCAGCTATGCCCAGTCGCCGCCGCGCCGTGCTGATCCTGTTGCTGCTTGCAGCAGCGGCTGTCGCGAGCGTGGCGGTATCGCTCATGACGGGCAGCGTGCAACTGACGCCGCTCGAGGTGTTGCGTGCCTTGTGCAGCGACGATGCGGGCTTGGGCAACGAAGTGGTGCGCGGCTTGCGCCTGCCGCGCGCCCTGGCGGGACTGGCCTGCGGCGGTTTGCTCGCGCTGGCCGGGGCCTTGATGCAGGTGCTGCTCAAGAACCCGCTTGCCGATCCCTATGTACTGGGGGTTTCCGGCGGTGCCTCGGTCGGTGCGCTGACGGCGATGCTGTTCGGCTTGCCGCTCCTGGCCCTGCATGCCGGGGCGTTTGGCGGTGCGCTCGCGGCGATGCTGCTGGTCTTCGGCCTGGCCCACGGCGAAGGCAGTTGGACGCAGACGCGCCTGCTGTTGACCGGTGTCATCGTCGCCGCCGGTTGCGGCGCGCTGGTGGCCTTGCTGCTGTCGATTGCACCGGAGAATCAGTTGCGCGGCATGCTGTTCTGGCTCATGGGTGATCTGTCGCAGGTCGACTCGGCCTGGTCTGCGCTGCTGGTGCTGGTACTGGGCCTGGCCTGCGTGCTGCCGTTTTCGCGCGATCTCGGCCTGCTTGCACGCGGCGAATTGTCGGCACGTGTCCTGGGTGTGCCGACCGAGAGACTGCGTCTGATGATCTACGCCCTGGCCTCGCTGCTCACCGCCGTGGCAGTGAACCTGGCGGGCAGCATCGGCTTCATCGGACTGATCGTGCCTCACCTGGTGCGTCTGGCTGCCGGCAACGACCTGCGCCTGCTCTTGCCTGCCGCGGTGCTGGCAGGCGGCACCCTGCTGGTGGTGGCGGATACCCTGGCGCGCGTTGTCGTTGCGCCTCAGCAACTGCCCGTCGGCGTGCTGACCGCCTTGCTCGGCGTGCCGGTGTTTCTCTATCTGCTGTCGCGCCAACCGCAGAGGAACGAACCATGACGGATGCGTTGTCGCCACTACTTGCGGTCCATGACTTGAGCCTCGCAGTAGCCGGCCGGACCCTGGTCGCCAAGTTGCGGCTGGCCGTGGCAGACGGGGATACATTGGCCATCCTGGGGCGCAACGGTAGCGGCAAGACCACGCTGCTGCATACGCTGGCCAACCTGCGCACGCCGGCTGCCGGGAAACTCACACTCTGCGGTCGTCCTTACGAAGACTATGAACCACGTGCCGCGGCGCATTTGCGCGGGCTGCTGACACAGTCACAGAACGATTCCTTTCCTTCGAGCGTGCTGGAAACCGCACTCATCGGCCGTCATCCGCACCTCGGCCGTTGGGCCTGGGAAGGCGCGGCGGACGAGCGCATCGCGCTGGCGGCACTGGCTGCGGTCGGGCTCGCGGGATTGGAGCAGCGCCAGGTGTCCAGCCTGTCCGGCGGCGAGCGGCAGCGCCTGGCC
>JBAYVV010000021.1:0-36699 GCA_041674465.1 Sterolibacterium sp. | reverse complement strand
GCGTGCCACCGAATGTTTCTCCATGAATTCGCTCATATCGATACGAATCAGATGGTCTTCCGCGTCGAACAGAAATTCTGCCAGGGCCTTGCACAATTCGGTCTTGCCGACACCGGTGGGGCCAAGGAACAGGAACGAACCATAAGGCCGGTTTTCCTCTGACAGACCGGCACGCGAACGCCGGATGGCGTCGGATACAAGGCGCACCGCTTCGTCCTGTCCGACCACGCGCTGGTGCAGCTTGTCTTCCATGAGCAGCAGCTTGTCGCGTTCCCCCTGCATCATCTTGCTGACCGGTATGCCGGTTGCACGCGACACCACTTCGGCGATCTCTTCGCTGCCGACCTGAGTGCGCAGCAGTTGGTTGGCATGCTTGCCTTCGCCCGCCTTTTCCGCAGTCTTGAGCTGTGCTTCGAGTTGCGGCAACTGGCCATATTGCAATTCCGCCACCTTGTCGAGCTTGCCTTCACGCTGCAGCCGGGTGATCTCGGCCCGCAGCCGGTCGATTTCTTCCTTGATGTGGGCGCTGCCCTGGACCTGGGATTTCTCGGCCTTCCAGACTTCTTCCAGATCGTTGTATTCACGCTGCAGCTTGTGCAACTCATCCTCGATCAGTTGCAGGCGCTTGCGCGAGGCTTCGTCCTTCTCCTTCTTCATGGCCTCGCGCTCGATTTTCAGTTGGATCATGCGGCGGTCAAGCTTGTCCATCACCTCAGGCTTTGAGTCGATTTCCATGCGGATGCGCGCCGCCGCTTCGTCGATGAGATCGATCGCCTTGTCGGGCAGAAAGCGGTCGGTAATGTAGCGATGACTCAGCTCCGCTGCCGCCACGATGGCTGGATCGGTGATGGCGACACCATGGTGTAACTCATACTTTTCTTGCAGGCCGCGCAGGATGGCAATGGTGCTTTCGACGCTCGGTTCATTGACCAGCACTTTCTGGAAGCGCCGCTCAAGAGCAGCATCCTTCTCGATGTACTTGCGATACTCGTCCAGTGTAGTGGCGCCGATGCAATGCAGTTCGCCACGTGCCAAAGCCGGCTTGAGCATGTTGCCGGCATCGATTGCGCCCTCGGCCTTGCCGGCGCCGACCATGGTGTGCAGTTCATCGATGAAGACGATGATGCGACCCTGATCCTGGGCGATTTCCTTGAGCACGGCCTTGAGGCGTTCCTCGAACTCGCCACGATACTTGGCGCCTGCCAGCAGTGCTGCCATATCCAGCGACAGCACTTTCTTGCCCTTGAGTGTCTCTGGTACTTCGTCGTTCACGATGCGCTGCGCCAACCCCTCAACGATGGCAGTCTTGCCCACGCCTGGCTCACCTATCAGCACCGGGTTGTTCTTGGAGCGTCGCTGCAGGATTTGCATTGCCCGACGTATCTCATCATCACGGCCAATCACGGGATCAAGTTTGCCCTGACGCGCCCGTTCCGTCAGATCCACGGTATATTTGTTGAGCGCTTCCCTCTGACCTTCCGCTTCCTGTGTGCCAACCTTCTCACCGCCACGCACCGCCTGAATGGCCTGTTCCAAAGCAGCCCGCGAGACGCCATGCTCCTTCATGAAACGGCCCATCTCTCCCTTGTCAGCGGTGAGAGCCAAGAGAAACATTTCCGAGGCGATGAACTGATCACCGGCTTTTTGTGCTTCCTTGTCGGTGACGTTCATCAGATTCCCAAGATCGCGGCCGACCATCACTTCACCGGCATTCCCCTCCACCTTGGGCAGGCGCTGGATCATTTTCTCAAGGCCGGATTTCATGCCTGCCGCATTCGCACCGGCTCGTTGCAGCAAGGATGTCGTAGCGCCATCGTCCTGGTTCAGCAAAGCCAGCAGCAAATGTGCTGGCTCGATGAACTGCTGATCATTGCCTACGGCCATGCTTTGCGCATCGGAGAAGGCTTGTTGAAACTTGGTCGTGAATTTGTCGTAGCGCATGACAACACCTTAAAGTATGTATTGTTGTGCACTTGGGGGTAGGCTTCAGACTTTCAAGTCCCGGTTTGAGTTCCTCATGGTTCGCCACCTGCGACATTTGGCCAAATTCAATGGAGTTACGAACAAACCAAAGTAAATCACATGGAATTGTGCGGTGCAGCATTTTCTGCTATAATGAGAATTGTTGTGTCTGAGCTAGACTGATTTTCGTATCAAAGTCGCGTCTGTTTGTTTCTATCCCATTCGCATTTTTGCATCATTGATACCCAGGAGGAATCATGGTCACAAAGCCCGAGCAATTCAGCGAACTGCATCGCAAGAATATGGAAGCCGCATTGAAGCTGGCCCAGATGTCTATCGAGAACTCACAGCGCATCATGGCGTTGCAGGTCGATGTCGCCAAGAAGCTATTTCAGGACAGCGTGGCCAGCGCCAAAGCACTGACGAGCGCCAAGGACCCGCAACAAGCCATTGCTCTGCGCACCCAATATGCACAGGACACAGCGCAGCAGATGATGGAAACCGCCCGGCAAATCGCCGAGATCGGGAATGCATCGCGCACTGAATTCAGTCACATGCTGACCGAACAGTTGGCGAGCGGAAGCAAGGATTTGATGGCTACCTTCCAGTCGTTTTTCGGTTCGTTGCCCGGCTCCAACAACAACGTTCTGGAAACCATGCAGCAGGCCATGGCGACCGCAAACCAGGCTTTCGAGCAAATCGCCAACGCGTCCTCTGCTGCTTTCAACAGCGCCGGCGCCGCTCCTGCCAAGAAAAAGAAATAACTTTGCTGCGCGGAAAAGTATTCTAGCGACGGTCCATCCAGCGGGCCGTCGCTGATTCGTCCTCATCCCGTGCCGCTACCCAGCGGCCACCCTCAGTGGATTCTTCTTTCTTCCAAAACGGGGCACGGGTTTTTAAAAAATCCATGATGAACTCGCACGCGGCAAAAGCTTCGCCGCGATGGGCGCTGGCCACAATCACCAGGACTATCCCCTCTCCTGGCGCCAGCCGTCCATAACGATGAATGACGCGCACAGCAATCAAATCCCAGCGCCCTTTCGCTGCTGCGACGATTTCCTCAAGGGCACGCTCAGTCATGCCAGGATAGTGTTCCAGTGTCATCGCCTCGACGCTGGCGCTGGTGCTGGCACTGGCACCATCAACTTCGTGCATGTCGCGCACCAGGCCGACGAAACTGGCGACAGCGCCGATGCCGTGCAGATTTTTTGTCAACTCGGCCATTTCGCTGCCAATATCAAAAGCGGCACTTTGTACGCTTACTGACATTTCAGCCTCCGGTGACCGGCGGGAAAAATGCGACTTCATCTCCAGCAGCAACCAAAGCATCCTCACCGGTCATTTGCTGGTTGACTGCCGTGCGCAAATTCTGCGATTCGACCAGAATCCGCCAGGCACCGCCTCGCGCGGCAAGATGCGCGCGCAGCGCTGCGACATTGGTAACATTCTCCGGCACGGCCAGTTCCTCTCCGCCGGTGCCGAGCGTCTCGCGCAAGTGAGCGAAATACAGCAGTTTTAGTTTCATGTCTTCAGTATAACAATTCTGAAAATGGCAGAAAGCTGACCTCCTGTCCACGCCGAATTGCAACACCCGCCGGGTTGTCAATGAGCCCGTCTGCCCAAACCGCTGAGGTTAGTACTCCGGAACTCTGGTTGTGAAACAGTTCCAACCCTCCGGTTGGGGTGCGGCGTGCGCGCAGAAATTCCCTTCTGGCATCGGGTTGAGGCATATCGAAATCAGCACGCAGGCGCATCGAGGATGAGGTAACAGCACGCACGCCCTGGGTCTTGAGAATGAAAGGTCGTACCAGCAACAGGAAAGTGACAAAACAAGACACCGGATTGCCGGGCAAACCGATGAATGCAGCTTTTTCATGGGCTTGATTCCTGACATGCCCAAAAGCCAGCGGTTTGCCAGGCTTGATGGCGATTTTCCACAACGCCAACTCGCCTTCGGCTTGGACCGCTGGTTTGACGTGGTCTTCCTCGCCTACCGAGACGCCGCCGCTGGTCAGGATCAGGTCATGCGCTTCTGCCGCCGTGCGCAGAGCGGAGCGCGTCGCGTCGAGGTCGTCGGGCACGATGCCCAGGTCGGTGACCTGGCAACCTAAATGCTGCAACAAGCCACGCAACAGAAAGCGATTTGAATTGTAGATGGTGCCTGGCGGCAAATCGGCTGGCGCAACCTCTCCAGGCATCACCAGTTCGTTGCCGGTAGAGAACAAGGCAACACGCAGGCGTCGGAAGACAGGAAGCATGGCGATTCCGATCGAGGCCGCCAATCCCAACTGCGGCGCGGACAGGCGGGCGCCGGCACAGAGAATTTCGGTGCCTTCCTGTATATCTTCGCCTCTGCGTCGAATCCAGTCGCCCGGCTTCGGCACATGATTGATGATGATTCGTGATTCTGCCGTATTCATTTCGTGAGGTTCGAGCGAACACAGTTCCTGCATGACGATCGCATCGGCTCCAGCCGGGATCGGAGCCCCCGTGAAAATGCGTGCGGCAGTTCCCGCTGCCAGGGTATGACCGATGCTCCCTGCAGGTATGCGCTGTGCAACCCGGAGTATGGTGCCCGCCATGGGAACGTCTGCACAACGCAAGGCATAGCCATCCATCGAGGAATTATCCAGCGGCGGCACGGCAAGACGGGATACCTGCGATACGGCCAAGACTCTTCCGATGGCCTCCGTACTCTGCAGCGTTTCAATTTGCTTGACAGGTCTTGCTCCGGCAAGCAGTTGCTCAAGTGCCTGGTCGTAGGCAAGCAGACTCATTTCAGCTCCTGATGGTGAATGATGAATGCGGCTATCGCCTGAATATCATCGAGGTGGAACCAGGGCAGGCCGGATTCGATCGACACATCGCTGGCCAGCGCAACCACATTCGGATGTTCCGGATAAATCAGCGGCTTGTTGTTGGCCGTACGGTGGATTTCGATCTTGGGAATTGGGGTGTACTTGAACCCTTCCACCAGCACCAGATCGCAGGGCGACATGTGCGTGAGCTGCTCCTCCAGAGTTGGTTCCGAATCGCCGCGCAATTCATGCATCAGCACCCAGCGCTGACTCGAGACCAAAAACACTTCCTTGGCACCGGCGCTGCGCAGGCGATAAGAATCCTTTCCCGACTGGTCGAGATCAAAGCTGTGATGAGTATGCTTGATCAGCGATATGCGCAGGTCTTCTGCAACCAGCAAAGGAATCAAGCGCTCGATCAGTGTCGTCTTGCCTGAGCCGGAAAATCCCGCAAAGCCAAAAACCTTCATGGTCTATCCTTGCAAAGCACTTCAAGCACCGGTGCAAATCCGCCGCCAGGTGTACGGAAGTTTGTTGTCTGTCCCTGGTATAGCCGTGCCGCGATCAATTGCACGTGGCCGTTATAAACATAATTGCGCAGATCAACCTTGAGCGCCACCGCTTCGCCATCTACCGACAAACGGCGCGCCGAAGGCGGTACCAGTGCCTGGGCAACATAGTCAGCGTGGGTTGAGCCAGCCATGATTTCATCGAATACCCGCCGCGTCAGCTTGTCGCCGCGATAGGCCGCTTTGCTGCCATAGCCCGCAGCCGGCTTGAAGAAAAGTTGCTTGCGCCGCGCCCAGTAGTCTTCGGCAGATCCGGGTTCGATGGGTTCCGTGCGCGGAATGCCTGCAGTCAGTATATTCCTTGTTACCGCATCGACACCCCAGCTGGCCAGAAGATCCCTATTGCAGAGCGCCACAAGATTACGTTTGTCGCCGTACAGGGCATGAGCACGCGGGTGTGGCGTCACGACCGCAGTACCATCGTGATAAGCGGCATGGAGAACGGCGTGTGCCGGATCCTCCAGGGCAAAATCGGTGAGTCGGTTGTAGACCATGTCGATACGCTCATTCTTGTGCCAAAGCGCGCCGTCACGCAGTGCCAGTTCACTCGGGCCGCAGATGATCGCCGTAATGCCATGTTGTTCAAAGAGCTGTTTGAACAACACAAATTCGGGATAGAGATATTGCGCGAGTGGATTATCGTCTACGATCGCGACCGAGCACAGCGGTGTCGTGCCTCGTGCGGCTTGCCACTCGGCGCGGAACATGTCGAGAAACATCTTTTCCGGCGTGGCGCCTTCCAAAAGTCCTGGCAGGTGCAACGCAACGTCCTCGCAGCAGCGCTGTTGTGCCCTTTCCAGTACGGCATTGAGCATGCCGCCGCCGGCATTGGTGTTGATTTCGATCAGTTGCGGACCATGTCCACCCAGATGAAAATCGTATCCCAGAAACACGCCACGCGTCGGTTGGGCTGTCCGAGCGATGGGGGGCGCGTAGGCCAGCACATGTGCCTGATACTCGGGCAGGTGGATGACTTTCTCGATCGCTGCAACAGTCGTTGCCATTGCCTTCACATGCGCCTCGCTCACAAATACCAGAGATGAGGCAAACAGGTGTGGACGACCTTCGATGATTTCTGCGTAAAAGCCCGGGCTGGTTTTTTCCAGCTCTGCGCGCAGTCGCTCGCGATCGAGCGATACACACTGGCAATCAAGATTCAACCGCTCAGCTTCTTCGATACAGTCGCGGGATGGTTTGGGGAGACTCATTGGGCTAGTTTACCTGCTCCGACGGACGATGCCGCAAAGAAAGTCTGCACGTCATCCAGCAACCTGGTACGACGCATTGGTGGCAAGGACAACCAGACCCGCCTGCCATAAGATTTATTGATCATGCGAGGGTCACAAACCATGAGGACACCACGGTCGTTTTCGTCGCGGATCAGGCGGCCGGCGCCCTGCTTCATGCTGATAACGGCTCGCGGCAATTGATAATCAAGGAAAGGATTTCTGCCTGCCTTGCGCAGCAGGTCGATGCGTGCTGCGAGGACCGGGTCGTCGGGTGGGGCAAATGGCAGCTTGTCGATAACCACCAGTGACAAGGCATCGCCACGGACGTCAACGCCTTCCCAAAAACTCTGGCTGGCCACCAGCACCGCATTGCCCAGACTGCGAAAGCGCGTCAGCAATTCCGCCTTGGCGCCCTCCCCCTGCAACAACAAGGGGAATTCGATTCCCTCCAGTTCAAAGCGCTCCTGCAGACGAGCGTGTATGCGCCGCATGGCGCGCAGTGAGGTGCACAGCACGAAGGCGCGTCCCTCGGCCGCGAGGATCGCCGGATAGGCTGCATCGGCCGTGGCTTCCGGGTAATCGGCGCTGTTTGGGTCGGGCATGTTTTCCGGAACGTAGAGCAAGGCGTTGGCTGCGTAGTCGAAAGGGCTGCCCCAGTAGCCGCAGTCGGTCGTCGCAAGATCCAAACCCAACTCATTGCAGTAGTGGGAGAAATCCGGGCCGACGGCCAATGTGGCCGAGGTAAAGATCCAGGCACGTGGATGACTCTCCAACTGCCGCCGGAAGATATCTGCAACATCGAGGGGGGTGAGGTTCAGCGAAAGCGCATGACTGAATACTTCGATCCAGCGCACCTGGTTTTGATCCTCCAGCGTCCGCCAGCGTTTTAACTGTAGTGCCAGATCCTGAGCACGCTGCAGGCAATGGGCCAGTCCCTCCGAACGCTCGGCTTGAGTTTCGAGTCGCTGACTCAGATTGGTCAGCTCGTCGGCAAGCAATTTGAGCGCGCTCTGGAAGTTTTCTTCGCGTTCCAGTTGCACTGCCGGGAAGCGTGCATTTTCCGCGCTAACGGCCAGTCTCAGGTCACGCGCAGTTTTCTCCAGGCCGCCAACGGCATCCTGCAAGGGCAGGTAATCTTTGGCGGCACTCAATGCTTCCACGCGTGTGTCACGTGCGAGATCCAGCATTTGTCCCGTGCCGAGGTTTTCGCCGAAAAACATTCCGGCCACTTCGGGCAACTGGTGGGCCTCGTCGAAAATCACCGTGTTGCAGGCGGGCAGCAGTTCGCCCAGGCCATCATCACGCAACATCACATCGGCAAAGAAGAGGTGATGATTGACAACGACGATGTCGGCGCTCAAGGCTTCGCGCCGTGCGATCAGGACGAAACATTCATCATGGTGCGGGCATTCCTGGCCAAGGCAGTTATCGCGCGTCGAGGTTGCCGCTGCCCAGGCGCCCGAGTCCTCCGGCACGGCGGCGAGTTGCCCTTTGTCGCCGCTCTTGCTGGTTTTGGCAAAGCGCACGATGGTACGGATGTGCCCCGCCTCGGCCCGCGACTGGAACCGGCCTTCGCTCTCGGCTCGCGCCAGATGGTAATGACAGACATAGTTGCCGCGTCCCTTGAGCAAAGCCATGCTGACAGGGAGTTTGAGTGCTTCGCGCACCGCCGGCAAATCACGCTGAAACAATTGATCCTGCAACGTCTTGGTTCCGGTCGAAATAATCACCTTGCCGCCTGCCAGCAGCGCCGGAACCAGATAGGCGAAAGTCTTGCCGGTGCCGGTACCCGCTTCCGCAACATGAACCTGGTAGTTGCGAATCGCCGCAGCGATGCGCTCAGCCATTTCGACCTGCTGCGGACGTTGGCGATATGCAGGTATGGCTCGGGCGAGCGGGCCATCAGCGGCAAATACGGAGATGAGATCGATGGCGTTCAGGGCCTGCACTTTGTCATAGCGCTTGCCAAGACAAAGTCGTGCATAAATGGGGGCAGAAAGCGGATCATAAAGCGGGCGAATGATAGCAGAACGATGTCCGGAGAGCTTGAAAGCAGGGCTGGCGTTTCAGTTTTCCGTAGCCGCCAGCAGCGCTTTCAGCACCACAGGCGAAATCGCCATGGCCAGATGACCGACTCCTGCCAGAGGAATATTCTGCGCCCCCGCCAGCATGGCGCTATCCTGGGGCATGACATAGTTGTCATGCCAGCTGAAAATGGAAACACACGCTATTGAAGGAGGGGTTTGCTCCAGTTCCTTGAGCCAGGCGCTGCCGGGTGTCATCTGTCGCGCATTACGCCCCATGCCCAGGTGAGCCAAGGTACTACCGTGATGCGGGGTACCGAGTGTGACGAGCCGGGAAACACGAAACTCGCCATAACGCCGCAAATAGGCACGAGCGACCAGACCGCCCATGCTGTGTCCGACCAGGATGACCTGGCTGGCGCCCGTGGCGCTGCATAAGCGGTCAACGCTGCGAGCGACCTGCTCTGCATAGCCATCGATATCGCCATGGAGCGGCTCCAGCGACAAGGTGGCAATGCTGTGTCCATGGGCTTCCAGCCGGGGCTTGAGCCACCACCAGAAGCCCCGGTTGCAGCAATAACCGTGTATCAGCAGCATGGGGGCGTGCGTGGTGTTAAAAGGGGCATCCTGTTTGACGAAAATCCGCTCAAAAGCCTGCATCAACAGAATGATGCCCAAGGCCGCCACTTCGCGCAGCGCTTCGAGCACCTGCCGTTGTTTGCTGATGCCATGCTCTGGCGGAATTTGAGAGCGATTGAGCCAGGCACAGCCATATGTGAAGAGGATTATCCAGGCTCGCCAGGCCAGAGCCATTCCAAACAACGACACCAATGTCCAGCCCAGGCCCCAGCCGGAAAGTTTCACCAGAAACAAGCCGATGCATACATAGGTGAACAACTCGAATAGCAAAAACAATCGAAGAAGTCGACTCAGCATGGTTCCAAGATTAGCAGCAGTTTGTGTCTGGTGCATCCATGCGGGCCACTTTTGCATGGCGCTGTTGTAAACTGTACCCCATGGTGATGCGTATCCTGTTGAGCAACGACGACGGCTATTTTGCTCCGGGAATCGAGAGCCTGGCCCGCGCCTTGGCGGAAATCGCGGAACTGACGGTGGTGGCACCGGAACGCGAGCGTAGCGGCGCAAGCAATTCCCTGACTCTTGACCGGCCTTTGTCGCTACGCCGGGCAGCGAACGGCTTTTATTTCGTGAATGGTACGCCTAGCGACTGCGTGCATCTTGCCGTAACCGGCATGCTCGACCAACTGCCCGACATGGTGGTTTCCGGCGTAAACAACGGCGCCAACATGGGCGACGATACCATTTATTCCGGTACTGTTGCGGCTGCCACAGAAGGCCATCTGCTTGGGGTGCCGGCACTGGCGGTTTCGATGTCGGTCAAGGAAGGCATTCACTTCGATACTGCGTCACGGATTGCCCGGCAGATCGTCGAGAGTTTCCAGCAAAACCAGATGACCGGTGCATCTGGAGAGCCGTTGTTGCTGAATCTGAATGTGCCGGATATTCCCTATGAACAACTCAAGGGACTGCGTGTGACCCGGTTGGGCAAGCGTCACAAAGCCGAATCTGTGGTCAGGCAGCAGACCCCACGCAATGAAACCGTGTATTGGGTCGGCGCGGCCGGGGCCGCCCAGGATGCCGGCGAAGGCACCGATTTCCACGCCGTGGCCAATGGCTTCGCATCGCTGACGCCCTTGCAGATTGACTTGACCCATACGGCGCAAATAGTTCCGGTCAGGAACTGGTTTGAATCGATCGTTCCTGCAGAGAAATGAATACTTCGATTCACCGTGGCATCGGCATGACTTCGTTGCGTACACGTGAGCGCATGATCGAGCGACTGCGTGAACAAGGCATCCGCGATGAACGGGTGCTTGCCGCAATGGGCACCGTGCCACGCCACATTTTCGTCGAAGAAGCCCTGGCATCGCGCGCTTACGAAGATACCGCCCTGCCACTTGGATTTCAGCAGACCATTTCACAGCCTTATGTCGTGGCGCGCATGATCGAACTGCTGCTCGACCAGCCGTCCGGCCGCACACTCGGCAAAACGCTCGAGATCGGCGCCGGGTGCGGCTATCAGGCAGCGGTTCTGGCCACGCTGACGCGCGAATTGTATGCCGTCGAACGTATCGAGCCGTTGCTGGCCAGGGCACGCAAAAATCTGGCCTCGCTACGCATGGGTTATGTGCGCTTCAAGCATGCCGATGGAAACTGGGGACTCGCCGAAGCCGCCCCATTTGACAGCATTATCGTTGCCGCCGCACCGACCAGAGTACCCCAGACACTGCTCGAGCAACTGGCGCCGTCAGGCCGTCTGGTGCTGCCTTTGGGAAGCGGAGAAGGAGCGCAAACCATCGCCTTGTTTGAACGTCGTGCCGATGGCGGTGGGTTCTCCGAGACACGTTTCGATGCGGTAAGATTTGTGCCTTTGGTAGCGGGAGTCGAATGATGCCGGGATTGCTGGGACATCGCATGGCAAGCATGGGCAATGGCCTGATCCTGGCATGGCTGTTTGCTGGTTGCGCCAGCCAGTCGCCCGCGCCCGTGAGCGAGCGTGCCGCACAGCTCAAGCAGGTCGAGACCACGGCGCTCAGCCCCTCACCCATGCAGGCACCAGCCTCCACGCCAACCACCCCGGGCGCCCTTGCCGCAGGCAACTACGTCGTCAGGAAAGGCGATACGCTCTACAGCATCGCCCTGGAGCACGGACAGTCCTACCGGGATCTGGCGGCCTGGAACAACCTGGAAAACCCCAACAAGATTCAGGTCGGGCAGCAATTGCGCGTCAAGCAGGCCGAAGCGGATGCCGCCGCAGCGCCGGTGGCCGTGGTCAAACCGGTGGCCGCACCAGCAGCGGTTGAAACACGACCTTTGGGCAGCGCGGTGACGACCGCCGATGGCGAAACACTGAAGCGGGAACCCAAAGGTGGCAAACAGCCTTATTCGGAAGAAGCCTTGGCCAGGCTGCAAAAAGCCGATTCGAGCACTGTCATTGAATTGAAGCCAGAAGCAAAGCCCGTCCCGCTCGAGAAACCAGCGGAAAAGAGCGCCCCAGTGGCACCGGACGAGATCGCCGAATGGGTCTGGCCGGCAACGGGGAAAGTGATCGGCAATTTTGTCGAAGGCAGCAGCAAGGGACTGGATATTGCCGGCAAGGCTGGAGAACCGGTACAGGCCGCCGCCGCGGGCAAAGTGATCCTGGTCAGCAGCGCACTGCGTGGGTATGGCAATTTCGTCATCATCAAGCATAGTTCCGCCTATCTTTCGGTGTATGCCCACAACAGCCGCATCCTGGTCAAGGAAGAACAGGTCGTAAACAAAGGGCAAAAGATTGCCGAGATCGGCAGCAGCGACAGCGATCAACCCAAGCTGCATTTCGAGATCCGGCATCAGGGAAAGCCGGTCGATCCACTCAAGTTTCTGCCGGCACACTAAAACCATGAAAGAGATCGCGCTCCCGGAAGAGGAAAGCGATCGATCGGCGCGCCTTCCTGGCAGTGACACCGAAGACAATCCTTATCAGCGCGGTTCCTTCGGTTCGGAAAACACCGTGACGGCGCGCAGCGAGTTTCTCAACGACGTCACGCAGCTTTATCTCAATGACATCGGCGTCAATCCGCTGCTTTCGGCGGCGGAAGAACTGATTCTGGCTCGAGCGGTGCGCAAGGACGACTTTGACGCGCGGCAGAAGATGATCGAATCCAACCTGCGGCTGGTGGTCAATATCGCCAAGCACTATCTGAATCGCGGCATTCCGCTCGAGGACCTGATCGAGGAGGGCAATCTGGGCTTGATCCATGCGCTCGAAAAGTTTGACCCCGAGCGCGGGTTTCGCTTTTCCACCTATGCCACCTGGTGGATACGTCAAGGCATCGAACGCGTCATCATGAATCAGTCGCGGACCATTCGGCTGCCCGTGCATGTCGTCAAGGAATTGAACGTGGTGTTGCGGGCTCTTCGCCATCTCGATGACAACGGCCAGCACAATGCCCACAAATGCGCCGAGGAAGTCGCCCATCTGCTCGACAAGCCGGTTGATGAAATACACCGGATCCTGGCGCTCAATGAGACCACGGCTTCACTGGACGCTCCACTTGACATCGATCCCAGCCTGACGGTATCCGATGCTATTTCTGCCGATCCCAGCGAAGGACCGGAAAACCAGCTTCAGCATGTCGAAACAGAACGGCTGGTGGGCACCTGGGTGGCACAGCTTTCCGGGAATCAACGCTATGTGCTTGAGCGCCGCTATGGCCTGAATGGTTGCGAGGTGTTGACGCTGGAACAGCTCGCCGCCTATCTCGAACTGACGCGCGAGCGCGTGCGGCAGATCCAGCTCGAAGCGCTCAACAAACTCAGGAAAAAAATGTCACGCCATGGTGTGACCATGGACGGACTCATCTGACGCTCATGGCAGCTAAAGCCACCCGCCGATGATGAAACACGCGAAAAGCGACATAAAGACCCGCCCCCTCCCGTCGTCCCACGGCCAGCTTTGCACAGCCGGCCGGCTGCGGCGGCGCAAAGCGGTGCTTTGCGAAACCCCGCCTCCGCCCCCCTCGCAGGGGAGGCGATTGGTTTGCTCGCTTCGCTCGATATATTACCAAGCGCTCATTATTGTTGTTTCACGCTAACTGCTCGCTCGTTCGAACCCGGGGGGAATCGCGCCGTGTCAGGCCACTTTAAACGCTCGACCAAACGCCTGATCATTTTGTTGGCGAGCCTGCCGGCTGTGATCCTCCTGCTTGGCAGCATCTATATGCTAGGCATGGCTTACCTCGAAGGCACACCGCGCGAATTCTGGGCCAGCATGGAGTGGGCCGCCGAGACCATCACGACGACGGGCTATGGTGCCGATGCGCGCTGGCAGCATCCCCTGATGAACTTGCTGGTCATCGTCACGCAATTCCTCGGCTTATTCCTGACGGTGCTGTTTTTCCCGGTATATGTATTGCCCTATTTCGAGGAACAATTCGAAGCACGTCTTCCGCGAACCTTGCCGCAGATGGATGGTCGGGTACTGATCCATCGCTATGGCCCGGCGGTGGACTCCCTGGTGTCGGAACTGAAGCGGGTCAGAATTCCATTGGTGATCCTGGAACAGGATGACACCCTGGCGCGCAGTCTGCAGGATCGGGGCTACATGGTGGTGGTAGGAAAGATCGAGGAGCAGGCGGAGCTTCTGAACGGTGTTGAAAGAGCCCGAGCGCTGGTCACCAATGCCGACGACCACATGAATGCGGCATTCATCATGATTGCCAGAGAACTCGGGTTTCAGGGAACGCTGCTGGCTCTGAGCGAAGATCCACTGCACCGTTCGGCCATGGAAAAGATCGGCGCGACAGCCGTATTCACGCCGTCGCACGTGCTGGCGGCGGCCCTGGCAGCGCGGGCCAGCACGCGGTTGAGTCCGATGGCCGAGGGTTTGCATGGCTTGGGCGACCGGGTGGGACTGGTCGAGTTCAGGGTACAGGAGAGCAGTCCACTGGCCAACCAGCGCCTCGGTGATTTGCGCATGCGTGAACGGCATGGGGTCACCGTCATAGGTCAATGGAACGATGGCCACTTCCATTTGGCGCAAGGACCGAGCACGCGCATAGAGGCCGGAGCGATTCTCGTGGCGGTCGGGGCACATGACAACCTGCGCAAGGTCGAGCACCTGGCGACACCGATCAATCGGCAGGGGCCGATTGTCGTTGCAGGATTCGGCACAGTCGGACGCAAGATCGTGGAAATGCTCAAGGATGCCGGGGAGAGCACCACCGTGATTGATGTCGTCCCGGGTGAGGGTGTGGATGTCGTGGGCAACATACTGGAACATTCCACCCTGGAGCGTGCCCGGCTGGATCAGGCAAGCGCAGTGGTATTGGCTTTGAGCAGTGACAGTGCAGGTGTTTTCGCCGCTGCCGTGGTCAGGGACTATGCGCAGGATTTGCCCCTGATTGCCCGTGTGAATCGTGCTTCGAATGTGGCGCGGCTATATCAGGCCGGCGCGGATTTCGCGCTTTCCGTGGGACAAATCGCGGGCCAAATACTTGCGCATCATCTGCTCGGAGAGGATGCGATTCTGGTAGAGCAGCGTCTGAAGTTTTCCAGGGTGGCTGCGGGGGGAATGACGGGCGCCCATCCCTGGCGCGCCGGAGTCAGAGAAAAAACCGGGGCAGCGATTGTGGCCGTAGAGAGAGGTGAACATGTATTCGTGGAATTTGGGGAGGATTTTCGAGTACTCGAAGGCGATGTCCTGTTCGTTTGTGGAACAGTGACCGGACTCGACAAATACATACAGGTGTTCCAGGCGGCTTTCAAGGACAAGTCAAGCTAGTACCTCCGATGCAAGGACGGGCACTAGTACCCCAGAAACAAGGACGGGCACTAGCGTCGCGCACGCAGTTCCTTGGCCAGATCATGGACGGCCATGGCGTAGAAACTGCTCCGGTTGTATCGCGTCAGTACATAGAAGTTGCGATAACCCAGGCGATATTCCGTAGATTGCTGCGGCGTAACCAGATCGATCAATGCTGCAGGAGAGTCGGGCACATCACTGCTGACAACACCAAAGGCGAGCAACTCGCTGGGTTTCAGACGCGGCAATATGCCTTCCTCAATCAGTTTAACGAACTCATCTCCGGTGACGTTAGCGGGTTCAGCAATCGGGGCGTCGCGCTCCCAGCCATGTTCCTTGAGGAAATTGGCAACGCTGGCAATTGCGTCTGCCGGGCTGCCGGTCAGATCGATACTTCCATCGTTGTCTCCATCAGCGGCGAACTTTCGCACACTGCTCGGCAGAAACTGCGGCAATCCCAAAGCGCCGGCATAGGAGCCCTTGAATGACAACGGGTCCCGTCCCGTCTCCCGCGCCAGAAGCAGCATCTCTTCCAGTTCGCGGCGGAAAAGCGCTGCTCTTGATTCCGCATGAACCCGGTCGGCGCGTGGATAGTCGAAAGCCAGTGTGGCCAGGGCGGCCAGTGTTTCAAACTTGCCGGTATTGCGGCCATAGATTGTTTCGATCCCCATGATGGCGACGATAATTTCCTCGGGTACCCCGGTCTGTAACTTGGCGGCAAGCAATTCATCCTCGTGCCGACGCCAGAAATCAATTCCGAGTTTGAGGCGCTTGGGTTCGATGAAGCGAGCACGGTAGGCATGCCAGGAACGAATACCGGGATCACTGGGCGGCAGGACCGCCTTGATTACAGCCGGTATCGGCTTGATGCGGGCAAAGGAAAGCGTCAGTTTTCCCGTATCGAAGCCATGCTTATCGTGCATTTCGGAGATGAATGCACCAACGTCGGAACGGCCTGCGAAACTTCCTGCGGCAATGACAATGCTGCTGGCACTGAAGGAAAGGAGCAGCACCAGGATCTGCAGATAAAGGTTCATCATTTGAATTGGGCGAGCTTTGTGATTCTCGCTTTGAGTTCGCGCAACATCTCCGTTGCCTGAGGTGGTGAGTATTGCGCATAGCGTATATGCGCATAAATATCGGCAATTGCCGCAACTTCTGCAGCATAGGGCGAATCAGCCGGTGGCAAGGCCAGGGCAATACGGTTTGCATAGGCCTGCGGTCCTTCCCATGGGGTCCGCGCAAGACCGTGCCGGGCCAGTATCTTTGACAGCCTGTTCCAGGCGCGCAAGGCCGGGTCGATCCGTTGCCGCTGATGAATCGCCCAGAGACTGTAGGCAAGCAACAGCATCCCACACAAGACAGTCAATACGACGGTCATTTGCTGCCAGTCGGGCGAGCGCATTCCCCAACTGGCCAGCAAATCCCGCTGGCGTTGCGGATTGTAGCCCAGCACCCACTGGTTCCAGATATTCGCCAAGGCATCCCAGCGGTAACGCGCATGCAGCAGCCAGGCGAACTCAGGTCGTGCCAGCAAAGGGCGCACATCCCCTGCAGGCAAGGCGACCGCAAGATTGTTCTCGATGCGCGATGGCGCAATCGCGGCCGTCGGATCCACTCTTACCCAGCCGCGCCCCTTGAGCCAAACTTCTGCCCAGGCATGTGCATCCGATTGTCGGACGATCAATGTGCCATCGACCGGATTGATCGCCCCGCCCTGATAACCGGTAACCACACGTGCCGGTATTCCGGCGGCGCGCATCATGAACACGAAGCCTGCCGCAAAGTGTTCGCAGAAGCCGCGCTTGGTGTCGAACAGGAATTCATCCAGCGAATCTTCGCCGAGTATTGGGGGAGACAAGGTATAAACGAAAATCAAGGAGCGGTAGTATTCAAGCATGCGCCTGACTATGGCCGGATCGTTATCGCCGAGTTCGGCACGCCAGCTTTGTGCCAAGGCTCTTGCGCGTGGATTGGCGAGTGCAGGCAGCAGCAGCGTCTCACGCAGGACCGAGCCGGACTCATCCTCGCCGGCCATGGTTTCAGGGTAGGAACGCATTTCGTAACGGATACGCGAGCGCACCGCGCTCTTGGCCAGGAGTTGGTAATCATGGGCGATAGAACCCTCCGCAGGAATTGTTCCCGGTAGTTCCAGGGCGAACAGCCACGGTTTGTTGTGCGGTTCGAGTGTCACCGAATATTCGACCGCATTGCCACGAGTTTCATAAGGCAACTGGCTGCGCGCGAGGACGCGCCCGACCCGCCAGGTCCTTCCGTCAAACTGTGACAATACTGGCCCTCTCCAGTAAAGCGAGGTTTGCGGTGGCGCCTTGCCTTCATATGCGCCAGTAAATTTTGCGCGAAAAGCGATCGCATCGGACAGGCCGAGCTGACTGATCGATCCCGGTGTCATGCTGTCCGACAAACCGGTGGAGGCCCCATAAGCGTCCAGTGGCAAACCCCAGAGCGGACCGTGCACGCGCGGGAACAGCACAAACAGTACCAGCATGAATGGCAGGGACTGCAGCAGCATCACACCGGAAAGTCTCAGGGCAGATCGTGTGGATTGGGCTTGATGATTGAGGATGATCAATGCCGTTCCGGTCAAGGCGACTCCCGCCACAGCCAGCGCGGCGTTGGCGATACTCTGTGCGTAGAAAAACTGGGTCAGGATAAGAAAGTAGCTCAGTAATGCCACCGCAAAGCCATCGCGCACCGTGCGCAATTCCAGCAATTTCAAGGCAAACAGCATGACCAGCAGGGCGACGCCGGGATCGCGCCCGAAAACGGTATGAAATTGCAACGCTATGCCGGCTACCCCCCCAAACACCAGCAAGACCAGAATCCAGCGCGACGGCAATGCCCCCTGGCGCCACCATAGGGCTGCTCGCCACAACAACGCCAGAGCGCTCACGCCGCTCAGCCAGGGCGGAAGGTGCGGAATCAGCGGGGCGAGCGTCAGCAAAGCGGCACAAAACAACCAGAGCGATTGCTTGGCGCTCAATGCGGGCGAAGCGGGAGGTTTGGTTTTAGGCTGCTTGCCCATACAAAGCCAGCAATTTGAGGCAAGCGTGAAAATGCGCCTCATCCGAGGCGGGTGCCAATTCGTGACCGGGTATGCGCAATCCCCATCCCAGTCCCAGGCCATGTGCATCGGAGATCCAGCGCGTCAGCACGGAAATTTTTTGCTCGACGTCTCCGGAGGACGCGACCTGATCCCAATCAAGCCAGAGGGTTTGTGCTGCCGCACCGCTGAACTGCTTGGTCAGCAAAAGCTCCTGTTCAATGCGTGCGACGGCCTTCCATGCGACGTGGCGCAGTGGATCAGCCTGTTGATGGGCACGCAGGCCGGAAAAATCCTCCATGCCGGAGGCCATGCTGTTCGAACCGCCCTCCTCGCCGGGCATGATCGGAAACGGTGGTGCCTGTCGTGCCGGAGCGGGGTATATCAGACAATGCAGTTCGGGTGCGGCATATCCCCAGCACCTGATCAGACCCAGCGGATAAGTGGTTTCCAGCGTGATGCGTGGCAACGCCAGCCACCCGCGCCGGATTGATGGCATTTCGAGAGAGACCTCGATACTGGCTGATTCCGGAACCTCGACCTCGACCGGAGTCTGCCCTGGCAATCGCAGGCGAATCGCCGGACGCGAGTGTCGCCGCAGATTGTCGAGAACGATGCCAAACCGGGCGGTTTCTCCGGCAAATACCGGTAGGCAACGGCCGGGGCGAATTTGCAGTTGCGCCAGATTGCGAAAAGTGTGCAGTATCGTGGTCGCACCCAGTCCGGCCAGAAGGAACACCAGTGCATAACCCAAGCTCAGGTTGTAATTGATGGCGCCGACCAGCATGACCAGCAAGGCCAGGGCGTATCCCAAACCGTGGCGTGTCGGCAGGACAAATACGCGCCGTTGTGTGAGTTTGATCGGGACGGCTTCAGGTGCGCGGCCGCGCAGCGCCCAGCGAAAGAAGCGCGCCTGGACGAAAGTCACAATAGGGTTCGGCGTCGCCACAACTGAAGACGGTTTAGGGAAGTGGCACCGCCTCGATCAGGCGGCTGGCGATTTGTGCAGCGTTCAATCGCGCCATATTTTCACCGGCAGGTCGTAGCCGATGCGGGGCTACAGCGGGCAGGACGATCTGGACATCTTCCGGCAAGGCAAAGTCGCGGCCCTCCAGGAACGCCCAGGCGCGAGCCGCTGCCAATAGTGCGAGTGCCGCACGCGGCGATAGCCCGACCTGATAGTCAGAAGAGTGACGGGTAAAGGTAACCAACGCCTGGGTGTAATCGATCAGGCTGTCAGCGACATGGATCCGGGTCGCTGCTTCCTGGAATGACTCCAAATCCTCGGTAGTCAGACAGGGAGGTAGATCAGCGATCATCTTGCGGCGGTCTGCTCCACGCAGGAGCTCGCGTTCGGCGGCATGGTCGGGATAACCCAGATCGATCCGCATCAGAAATCGATCAAGCTGAGACTCTGGTAAGGGAAAAGTGCCAATCGAATGTGCAGGATTTTGCGTGGCAATCACGAAAAATGGCGAGGGCAAAACCCGTGTTGCGCCTTCGGTGGTCACCTGACGTTCTTCCATAGCCTCCAGCAAGGCACTCTGAGTTTTGGGTGTTGCACGATTGACCTCATCGGCAAGCACCAGTTGAGCGAATATCGGACCGGGGTGAAATGTGAAGCCGCCGGTAGTTCGTTCGAATATCGAAACGCCGATGATGTCGGCCGGCAGCATATCGCTGGTAAATTGGATGCGTTGGAATTGCAGGCCGAGCAGTTGCGCCAACAGGTGGGCCAGGGTGGTTTTCCCGACCCCAGGCAAGTCTTCTATGAGCAAGTGGCCGCGCGCCAGCAGGCAGGCTAGCGACAAGCGAATTTGTCGTTCCTTGCCGAGTATGACACCGCCGGCCTGGCGAATGACTTCAGCAAGCGGGGATGGGGAAGTGGGTGAGCGCATGGATAAAGGTCTGCCTGCGAATAGGAGTTTATGGCTGGAATAATGTAGACTTGCACAATATTGTAAGCCTGATACTGGATAGCATGACGACCGCTTTCATCACGCATCGCGATTGCTGGCAACACGACATGGGAGCTCACCACCCGGAGTGCCCGGACCGCCTGGGCGCGATAAGCGATCGTCTGATTTCTTCCGGACTCGATCTGCATCTGGCGTTTCATGACGCACCTCTTGCAACCATGGAGCAACTGCTGCGTGCCCATCCGCGCAAACACATTGAGACACTCGAACAAAGCGCGCCACAGCACGGCATTGTGCATGTGGATCCTGATACCGCCATGAGTCCGGGAACCTGGCAGGCCGCATTGCGCTCGGCCGGAGCAGGCGTTCTGGCGACCGACCTGGTGATGCAGGGTGGCGTCACGACGGCGTTCTGTGGCGTGCGCCCGCCGGGCCACCATGCAGAACGCTCCCGACCAATGGGATTTTGTTTCTTCAACAACATTGCCATCGCCGCCTTGCACGGCATCGAAGCCTGGGGACTGAAACGCGTGGCGATTGTCGATTTCGACGTGCACCACGGCAACGGCACCGAAGACATTTTCGCCGGCAACGATAAGGTTTTGATGGTTGGTTCCTTCCAGCATCCTTTCTATCCGTTTTGCGGCACTGAGAATCCGGCACCGAATATGCTCAATGTGCCGCTACCGGCGGGCACCAGAGGCGATGCTTTCCGCCAGGTGGTCAGCGACATCTGGATGCCGCGCCTCCACGATTTCGCACCCGAGATCATTTACATTTCCGCCGGCTTCGATGCCCATTATGAAGATGACATGGCATCGCTGGGGCTGGTCGAGTCCGACTACAGTTGGGTCACGCAGCAAATCAAGGCGCTTGCAGATAGAACCGCACAGGGACGAATCGTCTCCATGCTCGAAGGCGGCTATTCCCTCTCCGCGCTGGCGCGTAGTGTTGCGGCACACATCAAAGTGCTGAGCGATCTATAACTTCAGGTAAAATCAGCCTTTTCCTGACGACTTGCTGTCCATGATTAAAGGATCCATTCCCGCACTCGCGACGCCGCTGCTTGACTCTGGCGAGCTTGATTTGGCGGGGCTGCGGCGCTTCATCGATTGGCATGTAGCCGAGGGTTCCGATGCCATTGTCATCGTCGGCACCACTGGTGAATCGCCCACGGTGAATTTCACTGAACATTGCGCCCTGATTCGCACCGCGATTGAACAGGCTGCCGGCCGCATTCCGGTCATCGCCGGAACCGGGGCCAACTCGACCCGGGAAGCAATCGAACTTGCCGAGTTTGCCAAGGCTGCTGGCGCTTCAGCGCATCTGTCCGTTGTCCCGTACTACAACAAGCCAACGCAGGAAGGGTTGTACCGGCATTTTCGCGCGATCGCCGAGGCGGTCGACCTGCCGATGATCATGTACAACGTGCCTGGTCGTACCGTTGCGGACATGAGCAACGACACAGCCTTGCGGCTCGCCGCTGTTCCTGGCATCGTGGGAATCAAGGATGCCACCGGCAACATCGAGCGCGGCTGCGATTTGCTCAAGCGTATCCCGTCAGACTTTGCCGTGTATAGCGGTGACGATGCCACGGCTCTGGCGCTGATGTTGCTGGGAGGTCACGGCACCATTTCAGTCACCGCCAACGTTGCCCCGGCCCTGATGCATGACATGTGTGCCGCGGCGCTTGACGGCAAGCTTGCACTGGCACGCGGAATCAATTTCCGTCTGCTGGGTTTGCACCGCAATCTATTTCTCGAAGCCAACCCGATTCCGGTCAAATGGGCCTTGGCGCGCATGGGGCACATGAGCGACGTTTTGCGCTTGCCGCTGACACCCCTCTCGCCGGAGTTCCACGAACGCGTCCGCCTAGCCTTGAGCGAAGCGGACATCCAAATTCAATGCTAATGACGCATGGACAAGAGGCGCGCATGAAACGTAACCCACCTTTAATTTCTTTGATGCTTGTGTTGCTGGCAACATTATCTTTGAGTGGATGCGGCGGCTCACTCTTTGAATCCAAGAAAATCGATTACAAATCCTCCGCCAAGCTGCCCCCACTGGAAATTCCGCCAGACCTGACTGTGCCCAGCCGCGATGAAAGGTACGCCTTGCCTGATGGCGCAACCAGAGGCTCGGCCACGTTCTCCTCCTACACCGGAGGTCAGGTGCGCAGCACGAACACTGATGTGCTGCCGCAGTCGGACAAGATGCGTATCGAGCGTTCAGGTACGCAGCGTTGGCTGGTGGTCAGCGGAACGCCCGACAGACTCTGGTCCAGCATCAAGGAGTTCTGGATCGAAACCGGTTTCATCGTGAATGTTGAGAAGCCGGAAGCAGGCATCATGGAAACCGAGTGGAATGAGAACCGCGCCAAGCTGCCGCAGGATATTGTCCGTGGCACCCTGGGCAAAGTTTTCGATTCCCTTTACTCGACTTCGGAGCGCGACAAGTTCCGTACCCGGCTGGAAAAAGGAGCCGAAGCAGGAACGACGGAAATCTATATCAGCCATCGAGGCTTGTACGAGATCTATGTCAACGAGGGGCACAGCGACACCCGCTGGCAACCTCGGGCGGCAGATCCGGAACTTGAAACCGAAATGCTCAGGCGCCTGATGGTGCGCCTTGGCAATACCGAGGCAAAGGCCCAGTCGTTGATTGCCGGCGAACAGAAACAGGAGCGCGCCAAGCTGAAGCAATCTGCCGATGGCAGCGGCACGCTCGAATTGCAGGAAGCCTTTGACCGGGCCTGGCGACGCGTTGGTCTGGCGCTGGATCGTGTGGGTTTCACTGTGGAAGATCGTGATCGGGCACAGGGACTGTATTTCGTGCGCTACATTGATCTCGCCTCGGATTACAGCAAGAAGGAGGAAAAGGGCTTTTTGTCCAAGCTGGCTTTCTGGAACAGCAGCAAGCCGGATATCAACCAATCGCCGCAATACCGGATTTATGTGAAGAGTGTTGGTACTTCCAGCACAATCCAGGTGCTCACGCGCGAAGGTGGCGTGGAGAAATCTGACACATCCCGGAAGATACTTGGACTTTTGCTGGATCAGCTGAAGTAGAACTGCAAATGCCCCAGAATCAGAATCGGGTACGCGTCGTTAATCCCAGAAGAAAGTTGTAAACGCATCGACTGGCTCACGCTCCGTGGCCAGTCGATTGACGTTGGCGGAAGTGTCCTCGTAGCCCAGTGCCATGCCGCAAACAACGTAGTCCTGCTCAGGGATGTCGAGTTCAGCACGAATCAGGCGGTGAAACCTGGCAAAAGCCTGTTGCGGGCAGGTGTGCAGGCCAAAACCGCGCGCTGCCAGCATGATGCCCATGAGGAAGGTCCCAAGGTCGAACCAACTCCCAACATCCAGCCTGCGATCGATGCAGATGAACAAGCCCACGGGGGCATCAAAAAATCGATAGTTGAGTCCAAGCTGTCGTTTCATCGCCGGACGATCGCCCTTCGCCACGCCCGCCAAACCATATAAAGCCTTGCCGAGCTGGATGCGCCGGGAAATGTACGGTTCTACCCACTGTTCAGGATAATATCGATATTCTTCCTCGCAGTCCGCCTCTTCGTTTTCGTAGGCCTGCAGCAATCGGGCACTGAGCTTGTCTCGTGCCGTTCCGGCAACCACCCGCACCTTCCAGGGTTGGGTATTGGTTCCGCTCGGTGCGCGAGCAGCCAGCGCCAGGATCTGTTCCACTACACGCCGCTCGACTGGTTTGTCGCGACAAAAAGCGCGCACTGAACGGCGGCTGCTGAGCGCCTGAAAAACATCGCATTGTGCCGCAGGCAAATCGCTCGGGGCAGGATTGGTCATCTTGTCGTTCATGCGGTAATTTCCCGGATGATTAAAAAAAGGGCGCCCGTAGGCGCCCCTCCCCTCCTCCTCCTGATCTATTGTCAGGCGTTTGTTTTAAGCTGCTCCAGGATCGCCGGATTTTCCAGGGTGGACACATCCTGTGTGATTTCTTCGCCCTTGGCCAGGACACGCAGCAGTCTGCGCATGATCTTGCCTGAACGTGTCTTGGGCAGATTCTCACCGAAGCGAATGTCCTTGGGCTTGGCAATCGGTCCGATTTCTTTGCTAACCCAGTTGCGCAACTCGTTGGCAATTTTCTTCGCTTCTTCACCAAACGGTCTTGGCCCCTTGAGCACGACGAAGGCACAGACGGCCTCTCCGGTCATTTCGTCCGGACGCCCAACCACAGCAGCCTCCGCCACGAGCGGGTTGGCAACCAGGGCCGATTCGATTTCCATGGTGCCCAGGCGATGGCCCGAGACATTCAAGACATCGTCAATACGTCCCATGATGGTGAAATAGCCTGTCTTGGCATCCCGCACTGCCCCATCGCCAGCGAGATACAGCTTGCCCTGAAAATCATCAGGGAAGTAAGACTTCTTGTAACGCTCCGGATCGCCCCAAATGGTGCGAATCATCGATGGCCAAGGTTTCTTCACAACGAGGAAGCCACCCTTGCCCCAATCGACATCGTTTCCTGTTTCATCAACAATGGCAGCCTGGATGCCCGGGAAGGGCAACGTGCAGGAGCCTGGTACGAGAGGCGTCACGCCAGGCAAAGGCGTAATCATGTGTCCGCCGGTTTCCGTTTGCCACCAGGTATCCACGATCGGGCAACGGCCGCCACCGACCGTGTTGAAATACCACATCCAGGCTTCCGGATTGATCGGTTCTCCAACCGTACCCAGTATGCGCAATGAGGACAGGTCATATTTCTTCGGCAAATCCGCACCAGCCTTGATCAGCGAACGAATAGCGGTGGGCGCCGTGTAGAAGATGTTCACCTTGTGGTCCTGGATAGTCTTCCAGAAACGACCGGCATCGGGATAGGTGGGTACGCCTTCAAAAACGATTTCGGTCGCGCCGCAGGCGAGCGGCCCGTATGTGATGTAAGTGTGACCAGTGACCCAACCGATATCGGCCGTACACCAGAAGACGTCATCGGACTTGATGTCGAAGGTCCATTTCATGGTCAGAATCGCCTGCAGGAGATAACCTCCGGAACAATGCTGTACGCCTTTGGGTTTGCCGGTCGAGCCCGATGTGTAAAGGATGAAAAGGGGGTGCTCGGCATCGACCCACTCGGGTTCGCAAACTTCGGACTGGTCCGCAACGACGTCATGCCACCATTTGTCGCGACCCGCAGTCATGCTGCAGTTTCCTCCGGTGCGCTTGTACACGATCACGCTACGGATGCTTTCGCAACCGCCCAAGGCGACGCCTTCATCGACAACAGGCTTCAAGGGAATGCTTTTGCCACCACGGCATTGCTCATCGGCAGTAATCACGGCAACCGCGCCGGCATCCTGGATGCGCTCCTGCAGACTTTTTGCTGAAAAGCCGCCAAATACCACCGAGTGAATCGCACCGATACGCGCACAGGCTTGCATGGCAACGACGCCTTCGATCGACATGGGCATGTAAATGATGACGCGATCACCCTTCTTGATGCCTTGTGCGTGCAGGGCATTGGCAAATTTGGCGGTGCGCGCCAGCAATTCACGATAAGTGACCTGGTTGACTTTGCCATCGTCGGCTTCAAAAATGATTGCGATCTTGTCGCCATGACCGGCTTCTACATTGCGGTCAAGACAATTGTAGGAAACATTCAATTTGCCATCCGCAAACCACTTGAAAAAAGGTGCCGCTGAGTCATCCAACGTCTGCGTAAATGGCTGCTTCCAAGTGACATGCTCACGTGCCAAACGAGCCCAGAAACCCGCGTAGTCTTGGTCGGCTTCCTTGCACAACGCCTCATACGCCGCCATGCCGGAGATTGTGGCTTTCTTGATGGTATCTGCAGAAGGCGGGAAAACTCGGGATTCCTGGGACACCGACTCAATCGTAGACGACATTCGAACTTCTCCTCTAGGCAATAAACTTCTGTCATTTAACGGCGCGTATCTTACATCGTTCTTACGCTTGGAATCAGGGCATTCACTGACGCACCGCAGCATGAATGTTAGAATGTGCGAGTTGAGGCTGCTGATGCTGAAAAGCCGCCCTTATATCAACTTTGGCAAGGAATTCAACATGACCACAATCCGCCAGGACGATTTCATACAAAGCATCGCTGATGCCTTCCAATACATCAGTTACTACCATCCGGTCGATTTTATCAAGGCGCTGAGTGCGGCACACGATCGGGAACAGTCGCCCGCTGCCAAGGATGCCATAGCCCAGATCCTGATCAACTCACGCATGTGCGCCGAAGGCAAGCGGCCAATTTGCCAGGACACGGGCATTGCCGTGGTTTTCCTCAAGGTTGGCATGAATGTGCAATGGAGCACATCGCTTTCCGTGCAGGAGATGGTCAATGAGGGTGTGCGCCGTGCCTACCTGAATCCAGACAACAAACTGCGCGCCTCCGTGCTTCTCGATCCCGCCGGAAAACGCACCAACTCAAAGGACAATACGCCTGCAGTAGTGCATTACGAACTGGTACCTGGCGATGGCGTCGAAGTCATTTGTGCCGCCAAAGGTGGTGGCTCGGAAAACAAGTCGAAGTTTTATGCACTCAACCCTTCCGACTCCATCGTCGATTGGGTGATCAAGACCGTACCCACCATGGGTGCCGGCTGGTGCCCGCCCGGCATTCTCGGCATCGGCATTGGCGGTACGCCGGAAAAAGCCATGCTGCTGGCCAAGGAGTCACTCATGGCCCCGATAAATATTCATGAACTCACAGACAAGTCGGCCCGGGGAGAAAGTCTCAGCCGCGTCGAGGAACTCCGCCTGGAACTCTACGAGAAAGTGAACGCCCTGGGGATAGGCGCACAAGGCTTGGGCGGTTTGACTTGTGTTCTCGATGTCAAGATTCTCGATTACCCGACACACGCCGCGAGTTTGCCGGTGGCGATGATTCCCAACTGCGCCGCAACGCGCCATGTTCATTTTCACCTGGACGGCTCCGGACCAGCCAGGCTTGAGCCGCCCAGCCTGGAAGATTGGCCCAAGCTGACTTATGACAGCAGCAAAGGCAAGCGCGTCAATCTCGATACCCTGACGCGCGAAGAGGTTGCCGCGTGGAAGCCAGGCGAAGTCCTGCTGCTGAATGGCAAGCTACTGACAGGCAGAGACGCCGCGCACAAACGCATCCAGGAAATGCTGGCAAAGAATGAGAAACTGCCGGTGGATTTCAGCAACCGTGTCATTTATTACGTTGGCCCGGTCGACCCGGTGCGCGACGAGGTGATGGGACCCGCCGGTCCGACGACCGCGACGCGCATGGACAAGTTCACGGAAATGATGCTGGCACAGACCGGTTTGATTGCCATGGTCGGCAAGGCGGAACGCGGTGCAGTTGCAATCGAGGCGATCAAGAAACACAAATCCGCTTATCTAATGGCCGTTGGGGGCGCGGCGTATCTTGTCGCCAAGGCGATCAAGGCTGCCAGGGTCGTCGGCTTTGCTGACCTTGGCATGGAGGCCATCTATGAGTTTGAAGTAAAGGATATGCCCGTGACCGTGGCGGTTGATGCCCAAGGCGTCTCTGTCCATCATGATGGTCCGATGGAGTGGATGACGAAGATCGGCAAGATTCAGTTCGTTAAACATTAAAAAAATTCATGACCTTTAAGGGCATCAAAATGAAATCCATCGCAATCCTTGTCTTTTTTGCCGGTTTCTCGTTAATGGCGATCGCCAACCCGCCGGCCGCCGCAGGTGCTCCTGCCGGGCATCCCGGCGCAGGCGCTGTGGATGTGAACAAAGCTGAAACGGCAGTCACGAAAAAGGGCAAAGTGATTTCTTCAATCGATACCAAGGGCTTCACCTACATCGAAATACAGGATGGCAACAAGAAGGCCTGGCTTGTAGCGCCGACAGTCGCGGTGAAGAACGGCAGCATGATCAGCTACGCTGATGCGCCGCTCCAGGCCAAGTATCACAGTCCCACGCTGAATCGCGATTTCAACAACATCGTGTTCACCACCCGCGTAGTCGTCAGCAAGTAATTCCATCTCGAATCGGCCGTGACTTTGCCGACGCTGTTGCTTCGCATTGCTTGTGATGGGATCGGCTTGTTTCCGCGCTTCTGTGCTTTTGTTTTGGAATGACTCCGGATCTTTGCCATGATCGGAGTTTTTGATTCGGGATTGGGCGGACTGTCAGTACTGGCCGCGATCTCCCGGGTACTTCCAGCTGCTGACCTCACCTACCTTGCGGATAGCGCCCATCTTCCCTATGGCTCCAAGCCGGACGAGTTTATCCGCGCTCGGGTACTCGCCATTGGCCACCATTTGGCCAAGCATGGATGCGGCTTGCTGGTCGTTGCCTGCAATACCGCGACTGCCGCCGCCGTGCAGACTCTGCGCGACCAGCACCCTGACATCCCCGTCGTCGGGATCGAACCCGGTATAAAACCTGCAGCAGTTTCATCGAAGACCCGGCACATCGCCGTACTGACGACGGAATCGACAGCTCAAAGCGCGCGCTTGACCCACCTCATCGATCAGCATGCCAGCGGGTTGAAAGTTCAGGTCGTGGCCTGCCCTGGGTGGGCCACCAGGATAGAAACGCTGGATCTGGGAGATCCAGCGTTTGCGAGCGAAGTTACAGCGAAGGTTGTTCCTTTACTTGAGCAGGGAGTTGATCGCCTGGTCCTCGGCTGCACCCACTACAGCTTTCTGCTACCGTTGTTGGAACCTCTGGCGGCAGGGAGGGCGGAACTGATCGATGTGGCTGCTGCAGTTGCCCGGCAAGTGCTCCGGCTTGCTGGTCCACATGCGCGTGGTGGCGGTCGCTTGACCATGCTTGCCACCGCGAGGCCGGAGCGCCTGCACAAAGCCCCTCAGGCCTTAGGTTTATCGAATCTGGTCAGCCGCCTCAGTGGCGCAACGCATCAGGTACAAATTTAGTTTGCCGTTGATCAGGTGAAGGAAACCGGGCCATGCCTGAAGGGTATCCAGTCCTTGTGGTCCGGCCGGTACTGCAAACCGTAGGGCGATTGAAGGAAAATTTTGGGTGGATTGCCGCTTTCCTTTTGGGTCTTTTCTACATCGACCTTGCCGGAAGGCAGAAATATCTTGTCGACCAACTCCTGAAGAGGCACTTCGCGTTCCGCTTTCTTGACGTATTCACGGGCCGCATCGCTGAGTGTCCAAGCTTCCTCTACCAGTGCGTAGTAATAATCCGTCTTGTCCTTGTTGATTTCCATGGCATTCTCGTAAGCTGATTGCGGTTTCAGGAACGGTCATTATGGCAAATTCTTGCTGCAGATTAAAGGTCAAGGCCAACGCGGCCCTTTCTTCAACTGTCGAGGAATACTTGCCAATGCGGCTTGTTCAGTGCTGCCAATTGATTGCGAACAAAAAGGATTTCGGCGTCGTGATCGGCAACCGTCAGTAGGCCGCGCATTTTCTGAAAACGAAGGTATACCAGGTAAGTATTCACGACATCGGTTTCGCAATAATCCCGGATTTCATCGATCCTGCCACCCAGCCAAGCGGTCCAGACCGCATCGCCGGCCATGCCCTGTTTGCCTGGCAAGCCCATCAATTTGGCCAGTTGATCCAGGGGAGCGGCAGCACGTGGCTGATACATCGCCAGGAGATCCATCAGATCGAGATGACGGGCATGGTAGCGGCTGATGTAATTATTCCACTTGAACTCCCGGCTGTCGCGGTAATCGCCCTCTCCCATCTCCCAATAGCGCGGAGCGGTGACGCCGTGAATCAGACCGCGATAGTGCAGGACCGGCAGGTCGAAGCCGCCCCCGTTCCATGAAACCAGTTGTGGCGTGAATTTCTCAACGCCGTCGAAGAAACGCTGAATGATCTGCGCTTCGCCCGATTCGGGTTCTGCCAAGGAACGCACAAGAAATTTCTCGGCGTCGCGCAGCACATAGGAAATCACCACAACTCGTTGCAAGTGAAGTGGGAGGAAGTCACTGCCGTTTTTTGCGCGTTGTTTCTGAAAGGCGAACTCGGCCACTTCCGCATCGGACAAATCAATATCAAGCCCATGCAGAACCCGCAAGCCTGTCACGTCAGGAATTGTCTCTATGTCGAAAACCAGGGTTGAACTCACTTGCCTGCTCCCGGATGCAGGCCAGGCCATTGGTCGATTGCTGCTGGTTGGAAGTTGCGAAGCGTCACGCGGGGAAAACACCGGTTGACAAATAACGGTCACCACGATCGCAGACGATGGTCACAATCAATGCATCGCTCAGTTCTTCTGCCAGACGCAAAGCCACGGTCAATGCACCGCCTGAAGAAATACCCGCAAATATGCCTTCCTCGCGCGCCAGCCTCCGTGTCATTTCCTCGGCTTCCGCTTGTGTGACCGACTCGATTCTATCGACGCGAGAACGGTCATAAATTTTGGGCAGGTAAGCTTCGGGCCATTTCCGTATGCCGGGAATCTGCGAGCCTTCTTCGGGATGACAGCCAATGATCTGTACAGATGGCTTCTTTTCCTTGAGAAAGCGCGATACGCCCATAATGGTTCCGGTGGTACCCATGCTGCTGACGAAATGCGTGATGCCGCCGTCCGTATCGCGCCAGATTTCCGGTCCGGTGCCATGGTAGTGAGCATACGGGTTATCGGGATTCGCAAACTGATCGAGGATGATGCCGCGCCCGGCATCACGCAACTTTTCGGCATGATCGCGCGCCCCCTCCATGCCGCCCGCCTTGGGTGTGAGAATCAGTTCGGCGCCGTAGGCGCGCATCGCCTGGCGCCGTTCGACGCTCTGGTTTTCGGGCATGACCAGGACCAAGCGATAGCCGCGCATCGCTGCGACCATCGCCAGGGCAATGCCGGTATTGCCGCTGGTGGCTTCGATCAAGGTTGTGCCGGGCTGGATTTGCCTGCGCTCCTCGGCACGAAGAATCATGCTCAGCGCTGGACGGTCCTTGACCGAACCTGCCGGATTGTTGCCTTCCAGTTTGGCCAGGATGTGGTTGCGCCTGGCCTCGTTGCGCTTGCCGGGGATGTGCTTGAGACGCACCAGGGGCGTATTGCCGACAAAGTCATCGAGTGTCTTTATGGCCGGCCCCTGGTGTTTATCGCGGAGATAATCCGGTGACTTCCGGAGACTATTTCTTGGCGTCCTTCTTCGCTTCCGCCGGAGCAGCGGCTGCGGGTTTTGCTGTTGAAGTTGCAGCAGGCTTGGCTTCAGGTTTGGCTTCAGGTTTGGGTGCCGCAGCGGCCCCATCCACGGTGATCTCGCCCTTGAGTTTCTCGAAATTCTTGTCGCCAATGCCCTTGACCCGCTTCAGGTCGTCAGCAGTTTTAAACGGGCCATTCTTCTTGCGATCCTCAATGATCGCCTTGGCCTTGGCCGGCCCGACACCCGGCAGTTTGTCCAATTCCGCCTCCGTGGCGGAATTGATATTGACGGCAGCAAATGCCCATTGAATCGCGATGAACCATGCCAGTAAAGCGTAAACAATTTTCTTCATGATTTCTCCTAAAAAATATCAAATACTCGACAAGTGTTTGACGTACTGTCCGACGCCCTGCTCCACCGTGGCAAATTCACCGCGGTAGCCGGCCGCGCGCAGGTTGGATAGATCGGCCTGGGTAAAGCTCTGGTACTTGCCTTTCAATGCTTCCGGAAAAGCCACATATTCGATCAGTCCCTGCTGCTTCTGCTCTGCCAGAGACAGCGGAGTTTCACCCCTTGCCACACGACACGCATTGACTGTGGCATGCGCAACCGCATTGAACGGTTCGGCCCGGCCGCTACCGAGGTTGAATATACCTGAACATCTTTGCTCAAGGAAATGCAGATTGACCTTCACGACATCATCGATATAGACGAAATCACGGCACTGCTCGCCATCGGCATAGCCATCGCAACCTTCGAACAACTTGACGCGGCTACTCGTTTGGAACTGGTGGTACAAATGAAAAGCAACAGAAGCCATCCGCTGTTTATGCTGCTCGCCAGGACCATAGACATTGAAATAACGCAAGCCTACCACCGGGGACACGGCATCCTGCAGACGTCGTCGCACACGCTGATCGAAGAGAAATTTAGAATAGCCATAGACGTTCAGCGGTGCTTCACAGGCACGGTCCTCCTCAAACCGCTTGCCGTTGCCATAGACAGCTGCCGAAGAGGCGTACAGAAAAGGAATTTCCTGGTCGAGACAAAAGTCCAGCAGAGTGGATGAATACCGGTAGTTGTTCATCATCATGTAACGGCCGTCGCTTTCCATCGTGTCGGAACAAGCGCCCTGGTGCAAAACGGCCTCCACACTGCCATCAAAATAACCATCTTCAACGAGATCCAGAAATTCCTGCTTGTCGAGATACTCAACCACTTCGCAATCAACCAGGTTCTTGAACTTGTCGGCACGACTCAAATTGTCCACGGCGATGATGCGGTCGCTTCCCTGTCGATTCAAGCCCTTCACCAGATTGGCACCTATGAATCCGCAAGCACCGGTCACAATGGTATACATACGATTCTTTCGTAAAACTGCGTTATTCGTTCGCCAATTCCGCCAGTGTACAGGTCGCCGTACCAAATTTTCCGACCACAATACCCGCCGCTCGATTGGCGATTCGCATTGAGGCAGACAGGTCCATGCGGCCACCAAGCATCACCGCCAAAGTGGCGATCACCGTATCGCCGGCACCGCTGACATCAAAGACCTCGCGTGCCAGAGCAGGTTCATGCACTGCACCATCGACCGTGAACAATGACATGCCTTCTTCTGATCGCGTCACCAGCAAAGACTGCAAGCCGAGGCTGTTACGCAGATTCTGTGCCTTTTTCTCAAGCTCGGATGCGCTCGACCACTGACCCATGACCGCCCGCAATTCTGCGCGGTTGGGCGTCAGCATGCTGGCACCGGCATAGCGGGCAAAGTCTTCACCTTTTGGATCGACCAGAACCGGCTTGTTTGCATCGCGCGCGAGCTTGATCATTTCGGCGATATGGGCAAGTCCGCCCTTGCCATAATCGGAAAGGACGACCACGTCGCATTGTGCCAGGCGTTGTTCGAATTCGCGAAGTTTTCCGTGGAGCACTTCATGCGCGGGCGGAGTTTCGAAATCGATGCGCAACAACTGCTGCTGACGCCCAATCACCCGCAGCTTGACGGTAGTGGCAAGCTGCGGGTCCTTGTGAAAACTGGTTGTCACGCCTTCGGCGGCCATCAATAGCGCCAGAGTCTTTCCTGCCTCATCGGCACCAACCACCGAGAGGAGGGTTGTTTGCGCTCCCAGTGCGGCAGCATTGCGGGCCACATTCGCGGCCCCACCGGGACGCTCTTCCACCCTGCCGATTTTGACGATAGGCACCGGCGCCTCAGGCGAGATGCGGCTGACGTCACCGAACCAGTAGCGATCCAGCATGACATCGCCCACTATGAGCACACGTGTTTGGGAAGTGTCGGGTATGTGCATTGTAAATTGTGAATTGTGAGCTAGGTTCTGCCTATGGCGTGGTACTCGATGCCAGCCTCTCGCAGCTGCGCTGGCTCGTAAAGGTTGCGGCCGTCGAAAATCACCGCGTGCTTGAGCATGCTCTTGATGCAGAGAAAATCAGGGCTTCTGAATTCCTTCCATTCCGTGACAATCACCAGCGCATCAGCATTTTCAAGCGCAGACATTGGTGTTGCGGTGTAGTTGATGCGAGTCTCACCCTGGAAGATGCGTTGCGCTTCGTGTATGGCGACAGGATCATAGGCAGTGACGCTGGCGCCGCGAGTCAGCAACTCATCAATCAACACGCGGCTGGGAGCCTCGCGCATATCGTCGGTATTCGGTTTGAAAGCCAGCCCCCACAGAGCGAAGCGCAAACCTTTCAGGTTTTCGCCAAAACGTTTGACGATCTTTGCCGGCAGGACGTGCTTCTGAGCTTCGTTGGCGGTTTCGACCGCATTGAGTATCTGCAGCTTTTGCCCCGCTTCATCGGCAGTTCGAATCAAGGCCTGGACGTCCTTGGGAAAGCAGGAGCCGCCATAGCCGCAGCCCGAATACAGGAAATGAAAACCGATGCGCGGATCCGATCCGATCCCCTTACGCACCAGTTCGATATCGGCACCCAATTTTTCAGCCAGATTGGCGAGCTCGTTCATGAAGCTGATACGCGTTGCCAACATGGCGTTGGCTGCATATTTTGTCAATTCTGCCGAGTGCACGTCCATGATGATGAGACGCTCGTGATTGCGCTGGAACGGCGCATACAACTGGCGCATCATTTCAATGGCGCGTGGATCATTTGCACCGACCACAATGCGGTCAGGTTTCATAAAGTCCTCGACGGCGGCTCCCTCCTTGAGAAATTCCGGATTGGAGACAACGCTGTAATCGAGTTTGATCTCTCTGTCCTGCAATACCTGGGCGATCGTCGCATGCACTTTGTCAGCAGTACCAACCGGCACCGTAGACTTGTCAACAACAACCTTGTAGCCATCCATGTACTGCCCGATGCCGCGTGCTGCGGCAAGCACGTATTGCAGATCAGCCGACCCGTCTTCGTCCGGCGGTGTTCCAACGGCAATGAACAGGATACTGCCGTGCGCAACCGCGTCCACCATCTCGGTGGTGAACTTCAAGCGGCCGGCAACACGGTTCCTGGCCACCATGGCCTCAAGCCCGGGCTCAAAAATAGGAATGCCACCTTCATTGAGCATGCGAATTTTCTCGGCACTGACATCAAGACAGAGAACGTCGTTGCCAACCTCAGCGAGGCAGGCTCCGCCAACCAGTCCGACATAACCGGTACCGATGACAGTGATCTTCATGCTGGAATCCTTGCGAATGAGGTAACCATGAGTTTAGGGCCTATGGAGTCAAATCAAACTCTTCCGTCCGTTTTGGCGGAAAAGTTTCCCAGCCGCCACAGGCCGGGCAGCGCCAATAAAACTGACG
Organism: Sterolibacterium sp.; assembly: GCA_041674465.1. GTDB lineage: Bacteria > Pseudomonadota > Gammaproteobacteria > Burkholderiales > Rhodocyclaceae > JACRAR01. Next base: position 1,912 of record JBAYVV010000021.1, on the reverse strand, counting down.
CGCCTTGAAACCGCAGCTATCGCAACAATACCTTGCAACGCGGCGGGTATGATTGTGAACCAGGTTCTTGATCAACTCCAGATCGGCACGCCGTTCCTGCGGCGCCAACAGGATCTGGGCTTCCAGCAGCTTGTCCAACCCCAAAAGCGTCGGATTGCGCCGCAGTTCATCGCGCACCAACTGATAAGCGGCTTCCGCGCCTTCGCCCTGAAGTTCAGAGTGGAATACCGCATCGAGCAAATCGAGTGATGGGTGCAATTTGAACCAGTTCCGCAGCAGTTGAATTCCCTGCTGCTCGCTGCCCTGTCGTCGAAACGCCTCCATGAGCTTGCCAGCCACCAGTGCCAGGTAAATCGGGCTTTGCTGTTCAACCCGCTGCCAGGCTTCTATGGCTGCCGCAGTGTTGCTCTCAGCCAATGCCAGTTCGCCTTGCAATAGGGTGGCTCGGACACATTTTCGATTGCAGGAAAGTGCCATCTCAAGCCTTCCTGACGCCTCCCTCAAGTCGCTTCGAAGCAACGCCGCGGATGCCAGTTCACAATGAAAATTGGCGATCTGCTTCTGCCAGATATGTCCGGAATGTTCCGGGAGCTGTTGCACGATGTCGATGGCTTTTTGCCATTCCTTTTCCTGTTGATAGATTTCGAGCAGGAAGCGCAGTGCATCTTCGTCGCGACTGGTGTTGCGCAGTTTGAGAAAAACTTCCTCGGCACGGTCGAGCAACCCTGCCTTGAGATAATCCTGTCCAAGTTCTGACAGTGCATGCAGACGTTGGTCATCACTCAATTGATTTTGCGACTCATCGCGTTCAATAAGATTCTGGTGAACCCGGATGGCACGGTCTGTCTCGCCGCGCCGTCGAAACAGATTGCCCAAGGCAAAGTGCAATTCTATGGTTTCCGGATCAACTCGCGCCGCTTCGAGAAATGCCTCAATGGCCTTGTCGGGCTGCTCGTTGAGTAGAAAATTGAGTCCCTTGAAGTATGAACGCGGCAAGGTTCGTGACTCACGGACCAGATGCTTGATGTCTATACGGGCAGCGATCCAGCCAAGAACGAAGAATAGAGGCAGCGCCAGAAGCCACCAGAGTTGAATTTCAAATCCGCCGCTCATTTCACGCAACGCCTTCGGCCTGGGAATGCCCTTGATCGCTCAGTTTGTTATCTGGCTCCCCACGGACTTGGCCACGCAGTTTTCCAATTTCGCGCCGCTGCCTGATCAATGTAGCCACCAATGCAGTCATGCCAATCAAAGTACCTGCGGCAAAGCTCGCAAGTATCACCAGCGCCAAGGGCGCCTGCCAAACCGTATCAAGATACAAACGCACATCTACAGAAGCACTATTCTTGACCGCCAGTCCGAACAGGGCTACAAATATGATTGCGCGCAATAACCAGATAACAATTCGCATCGCCATTCAGAGGGAAAGGGCGGTATTCGTAACCCATGGCAACGAATACCGCCCGCACTGTTTCACACTCGCCGGCTGCCAACCCGCCGCAGCAACGGAGCGACCATCGATCAATGACTCAAATCAACGCGTTCGCGCAATTCCTTGCCCGCCTTGAAATGCGGCACATACTTCTCTGCAACCTGCACTTTCTCGCCTGACTTGGGATTGCGTCCGACGCGCGGCGGCCGATAGTTCAGCGCGAAGCTGCCGAAGCCGCGGATTTCGATGCGCTCGCCGCGCGCCAGTGCGGCGGCCATCGCATCGAGAATCATCTTCACGGCAAAATCGGCATCTTTCGCCACCAGCTGTGGAAAACGCGCTGCCAATCTGTCAATCAACTCGGATTTGGTCATGGCCAGCTCGTCGGCTATTGCTGCGGGTTGTTCAACTTGGCTTTGAGCAAAGCACCGAGGCTGGTCGTGCCAGTTGAAGCAGAACCGCTTTCGGCCGCCAGTTTCT
>JBAYVV010000020.1:0-37247 GCA_041674465.1 Sterolibacterium sp. | reverse complement strand
GCCTCTAGATGTCTGCGCCAGTATTCAGGTCCGTGCCTCTTCGCCATCGCCTGTGCCTTAAAAAAGGCGACACGATTGCATAGCTCAGCAAAAAACTACAGGTGGTGCCGACAGTCGCTTACAGACGATGTGCGTAGAATCGACCTTTGACGTACAAAATCTCAAGGCTGAGCATGGCACTGCAACTATCTAATCGAAAGCGTTTGGCGTAGGACCAGGGTTTTCCGGAAGCGATGATGCAGGCGCGCCTGTTCGATATCCTCCTGGGTTCCGTCGTCGGACTGCTCGGCGGTGTCTGACTGCTATCACCAGTCCTTGGCGGAGGGGAAAATTGAGAATTCTCAGCGACAGCTGACCTTTAGAAGCCTTGGAACAAGAGGTCTATGGCGGCGACAATCTCTGTCCGCTGGTGCTCAAGCGATGACACCGGACGTTTTAGGATCGCTAAAGGAACAGCAGCCATGCCTTGCGTTGCCATCACCACCCGTTGCCCCTCAATCTCGAAGACCGGGTTGAGCGAGGAAGCATAGATGGGTACATCTTCAACAGGCAGAAGCGGTGCCACCACGCGAGTGGCAAAGTCGCTGTTGATGTCAGCCTGTAAGTCCAGGAGGTAGCCGCCACCATCGGGATTCTTATAAACGTTAAATCGCCCCATCAGAACCCCCGGTACTTCGCGAGTGGCAACCCGTTTTTCTCAACATAGGCATTCCAGCATTCAAAGGCTTTTTGGTTCTCTGCCTGCCAGATTTCTGCCCGCTTCTCGGCGACCGCCCTGGCTACACCTGCCTCAGCCGCCTGAGAGACATTGATACGCAACTCCTTTGCCTCGGCCAGCAGGGGTTCCGCCAAGGAAACGTTGGTGGATTTCTTGGGGGCGCTGGCGTAGTTGTTTGTGGTTGTTCCCATGAAGACCCCTTTGTTATGTACATTTAAAATGTTGCCATAACTGCGCATTTATCACAACATCACGAATATATCACGAATATTCGCATTGCCGTCATATTGCGTCAACCCAATCCTGAGTCTGAAAATGATGCGTGCCAAACTGAGCTACCTTTGTCCACCGTTTGAGCCGGATGCCCGATGAAATCAGCTTCGGGAGCTTGAGCGGCTGCATTCAAGAAATCTGGCGGGCCGGATCCGACCCATTTGCCGACCCACAGGATAATTGAGTATCAACGTCGGCCGTCGCCATCAAACGGCCGCTCAGTGACTTGCCGCTAGCGGCAGTTTCACTTCCGTCAACGGTCATTCCAAAGGGTGCGAATACTATTTTCGTAATGTTTCTGATGGCAACTCACCAAACATTTTCTTGTAATCCCGGGCGAAAAATCCTAGATGGGTGAAGCCCCAGCGCATGGCCACATTGGTGACCTTCTCGGAGGTTTGATTAGTGCTGCGCAACTCCTGATTGACGCGCCTTAAGCGCACAGCCTTTAGGTATGTCATCGGAGTGTAATTGTGAATTTCACGGAAACTTTGGTATAACGTACTAGAACTTACTTGGGCATAAGCAGCTAGTTGAGCGACAGTAATAGGTTGATCGGCGTGGGCATCGATAAATTCTTCCACACGCTTGAGGTGTCTGGGCGTGGTGGCTTTTGGCGGTGTTGTCAGTGCACTGCTGTAGTTGTGCTTATGCTTAAAGAGCAAGGAAGTGACGACCAGATGCTCAACTTGGCACTGCACCAGAGGGAAATTCATGAGCGGTGATTGGTTATCAACCTCGTTGACCAAGTAGGCTATCAGAGCGCTTAAGCTATTTTTGCTAGGGTCCGACAGGTTCAGTTCAAGATCGAATTCGATAGGTTGACGCAGTGGGTGACCAAGATGTTCCGAACAGATGCGCTCCAACAGGGCTCTATCGATACGTAACGCAAGTTTGTCACAGCTGGCGTCGATTTGTTCAAATAATGGCAAAGTTGGTGAAATCACAGAACCCAGTTTGGGTGATGAATTAATGCTTTGGTTGCCACAATTGATTTGCGTATGACCGCTAAGTGGTATCTGTACAAGAAAATAACTGTTGAGACAGCCGGCATCCACATCCACGCAGCCACCGTAACGCAGGCGGTTCAGGGAAATACTTCCCATCGGATAATGACTCATAGCTGTTTCGAGCCGTGAATCTTGACGTCTGCTGAAACCCAGTTCATGGGGACTGAAGATTTTGGCAACACGGTCACGCGCCTCATCCATATCCTTAGTCTGGAAAATGCGATATTTGGCTAGCGGATCAAAGAAAGGAGTTAGTTCGCGATGAATATGATTTTTCATAGCACGCTAACTTGAAAATGGCCAACACTCCAAGGCCCCAGCATAGGCAACAATGACAGGAAGAGTAACCGACAGCATAGCCGCAGCGACCCAGAGGTCAAGCGTATAGGTTGGTGGTCCAGCGGGTAAGTCGCCTACAACAGCTAAGGCAACATAGCGATACATGCTGTACGCTAATACTGCGAGTACTGCCGAGAAGACGTTCAGTAATATCCCTTTTACCGGCTGCGCCATTTTGTGAAATGGCGCGGTCTGAAATAGGAGGAGAAGAATAAAATTCCCGAGCAAAAATGAAATCGGAATGCGTACCATAAAGTCCACTCTGTCCATCCCGACCCAGTGAACACCTGCAGTCCAGATTAGTGCTGACGCAATAAGGACAAACAAACCGACCAGCAAACCAAAAAGAGGTTGCCGGGTCAATTGGGTACTTTTTTCTGACGGCCCGGTGAAGGACCAAAAATCAAACAAAACTAAAGCCATGATTACAGCAACAGTGGTCACCAGATATGAAAATATGCTCCAGACTGGAAACGCACCGTGCGGGTCGAGAGAGGCCAGATAAAACGGGGCTTTTTCCATCACGCCGAAGTCAAATCCGGCATTGAATATCCACCACGCCAGCAAATACGCTAGAACCATTGTCCCTACGCCAATAACCGTCGGCTTCGCGGAAATTGCAGAAAATGGCCAGCACTGAAAAACAGCCACCAACCAGAAAGTTGCGAGAATGCTCAAGATCATATAAATGTTGAGGAACGGGATTGGCGGTGTAACCGAGCCCCCGACTAATTTCAGCGTTAGCGGAACAATCACACACCCGACAACCGCCAGTGATGCAAGAATAACAATTCCCTTGAATGGCTGTGGCAAGCGCATCAACGCCGGTGGGTAACTGTTTTTCCAGACAAGATCCATGATTGTTTGAGCCGGAACTATGCTCATGATCAGAAATGCCACCCATGTTGCAAACGTTCTTGCATCAAATGCAACGCACACAAGCAACGCAAAACCTACCGTCACAACCAGGCCAATCGACCCCAGTAACGGCTGAGCTATTAATCTGCGGTTCTTCATGATATGTCTCCGAGAGTTCATCGCGTTCTTTTTGGCAGACTAAATTTTCTGGGGAATAACTACCTGGCGAGGTAACTCCCATCATGTACAGAAATTTACGAGTCAGTCACTCTTAGTCGGAACCGTTGCAACTTGCCGGTCTCAGTACGCGGCAGGACGGCCACAAACTCCACCTGACGAGGATACTTGTACGGGGCAATCTCTCCCTTGACGTAATCCTGCAATTCCCGGACTAAGGCCGGCGACGCCAATCCTGGATCACGCAGGACAACGTAGGCGGCTACTCTTTGGCCGCGCTCGTTGTCAGGCTGGCCGACCACCGCACACTCGGCCACCTCTGGATGGCGCATCAGTACCTCCTCAATTTCTGGGCCGGCGATGTTGTAACCGGCCGAAATAATCATGTCGTCGGTACGCGCCTGGTAGAAGAAGTAACCGTCGGCATCCATCTTGTAGGCATCGCCGGTAAGGTTCCAGCCATCCTGAACGTAATCGGATTGACGTGTATCGTCGAGGTAACGGCATCCGGTCGGTCCCTGCACCGCGAGACGACCTACTGTGCCTGGCGGCAGCAGTTTGCCTTCGTCATCCACGATACAGGCTCGATAACCGGGTATCGCGTAGCCCGTGGCGCCGCGGCGCACACTCTCGGGTGTGTGCGAAATGAAGATATGGATCATCTCGGTAGCGCCGATACCGTCGATGATCTCGATGCCCGTCGTCTTCCTCCACAACTGGCGAGTTGCATCGGGCAGCGCCTCGCCGGCAGAAACACATTTCTTCAGGCTCGAGAGATCGTAGTGCTTCGCCAGCGGAGCCATCAGGCGCCAGAAAGTCGGCGCTGTGAAGCAGATCGTGGCGCGATTATCCTGTATCGTCTGCAATAGGGTCTCGGGCAGTAGCTTCTCTACCAGCACAGTAGTTGCGCCCACGTGCAGCGGGAAACAGAGCATTCCACCGAGGCCGAAGGTGAACGCGATGGGTGGAGTGCCGCAGAAGATGTCCTCTGGCCCCGACTCTAATATGGAGCGCGGAAAGCAATCGCACATGGACAGCACATCGCGGTGGAAGTGCATGGTACCCTTGGGCTGACCAGTAGTGCCGGAAGTAAAGGCGATTAGTGCCACGTCATCACTCGCCGTATCGACGTTGTCGAAGTCGTCGCTCTTATTCGCCATCAGATGCTCGATCGAATTTGGTCCACTGTTATTGAACGTCAGCACCTGCTTCAGCGAAGCCGAAGCTTCGTGCGCCAACCGCAATTCATCAAGCAAGCGCGCATCACACAAGGCAACGCCTATCGCAGCCTTGTCAACGATCTGACCCAATTCCTTGGCGCGCAACAGTGGCATGGTAGCGACGGCGATACAGCCAGCTTTGATCACTGCCAGCCAGCAGGCAGCCATCATTGGATTGTTTGGCCCGCGCAACAGAACCCGATTGCCGGGTACCAGTGCCAGATCTTTCTGCAGGACTTGAGCAATGCGGTTGGCCCGCGCCAGCAGTTGGCGGTAGCTCCAGGCCACGTCAGGTGTGCGCAGAGCGATACGCTCGCCGTGACCGTTCTCTACCACGCGGTCGAGCAACTCGGCAGCACAATTTAATCGCGCCGGATACTGCAGTTGCGGCAGGTCGAAACGAAATTCTGGCCACTGTTCAGGCGGCGGGAGGTGGTCGCGGGCGAACGTATCTATATGGACAGATGGATGCATAGTAGCCAAAGTCTAATTCCTTAATGTGCTGGTACCGTTTGTTGCCACGTATTAGCGCTATGCCATTCAGATCACGTCGTCAGAATAAGCGAATCGCCTTGAGCGCCAAACCGACAACTCATTTATTGATAGTCGCAAGAGTGTCCTTTAGGGAACTCAGAGACATCACAACTCCGTACATGAGTTCAACATTCTTCAGGGTCGCGCGATGAAGGTCATCCCACATGGAGGCGACAGCGTCCTCAATTACAATGATGTCGAAGTCGCGGGCATAGGCGTCACGAATCGTCGACTCCACACAGTAGTTCGTTGCCACGCCACAGACGATCAAGGTTGTAATGCCCCGCACTCTCAGCTTGGTTGCGAGGGTGGTGTCGTAGAAACAAGATGATCGGTGCTTTTCAAAAATATCATCCTCTGGCTTCAAAACAACTTTCAACTGATCAACCAACTCTGCATCCCAAGTACCTTTGGTACATACTTTCACCCCAAGCTTCTGAAGGTGTGTCGGGATCCTGTGTTTGGCGCGAGTGACATCATTGGGGTAGTGCTGCTGCAACGACCATAAGACTTGAATACCAACATCGTGGCAGACTTCAACAAGTTCCTTGACCGTCGGGATGATCTGGTTCTGCTGATGGTAGTTGATCTCTGCAAGAGCCATGCTACCTTTTGGGTCGCAGAATCCATTTTGCATATCCACCACCAGCAGTGCGGTTTCATGCGGCTTAATATCGATTGAAGGCGGCACTTCGTTCTCCTTTAGGGTTGGTTGTTGACACTGATTTGAATACTTAAAACAGGCCGCCAGTAGTAGGATGGCGTCCGTGGTCGCACAAGTCCGGTGGCAGGGCGCGCACGCGCTTCTATATCAAAGGAAGGCGTCCGGCGCTAACCAGAGACATCAATAATCAAGTTATCTATGGCGATGTGCACACTCTCAAAACGATAGGCCGTCTGAAAAGACCCACAGCACGTGCGTCTCTCCCTCGTATGCGTTTTCCCATAAATGCGGGAGATCCGACTTGAATTGCAGAAACTCGCGCGGAAGTAGATCGATGGTTTCGTTGTCGATCCTGTAACGAATTGCCCCTTGGATGACATAACAGAGTTCTTCGCCCCGATGCGTCATTGCAGCGATGCCCGAATGTGCACCCTTCGACAATATGCCCAGCCGCGCTTCCAGAACCCCAGGGAGGAATTGCCCACTCAAATCCTGCAATGCAAGACCCATTTCCGGGTAGTTGATCATGTCGCGCCCGCCGGCTCTAACCAGTGCGCGCGGTTTCGGTCGTTTGCGATACCTGCCCACCAGGAATGCCAGGTTTTCCTCCAGAGCAGAGGCAAGGTTGATCGCGTGGACAAAACTCGGCCGCAATAGGCCATTCTCAATTTTGCTGATGCTGCTTGCGGGTACGCCCGATAAGCCGGCTAGTTCCTCCATCGTGAGGTTCTTCGCAAGGCGCAGTTCTTTGACGCGCTTGCCAATATCCACGACGTCTACGCTAGCTGGCTTGATCGGTGTATCCACCTTCTCGGGTCTTGCCTTGGCCATAATTACACTCTTACGATATCTTCCAAATAAGGATCGTCAGGCATTGCCGTTTCAGTATCGAGCAGTTTTCCACATGCCGGACATGAAAACCTGCGTAGCGTGACCTGCTTGTCCACGCCGGTGCCGGGACTCGGCAGATCGGCAAGACCCACGTTCGTCAACGCGGCGTGGCTCTTCCAGCTCATTCCGATCGAAGCAAGTACATGGCAACAATCGCCACAAGTAATTTTCCCGTCAATGGCGACGAGGGTTTCCGAAATTCTGCTGCGTTTCATTGCGCTACCTCCGAATTCATCCTGGCGTGTTTCAACGCTGATCGACTCGTGGCAGTTGCACCTTCGTCCAGCTTCCCGTCGGTCATCACAACACCATACAATTGCGATGCGGCCGACGTTGAGACGACGCTATCAGCGACGTCGTCGGTGACCTTCGCCGCAGGGCGTTCTAACGGGTCTCCCACGCCGCCGCCTCCGTTCCAACGCAGGTAAAGTGAATCCTTCCCCATCAGGGGAAACACGCCCCAACTGATCGGCTCCTTTGTACCTGGAATTGCTTTCAGCGATTGCGCGAAGGTTTCGCTCGATTCAACGTCGTTGGGTGTGTGAACCCAAACGTAGTCGTTGACTGCTCCGGGATAGCCTCCTCCCAACCCGTCGCTCATGGGGAACTTTGACCCCTTGCAGGAGAGCACATAGTGAATACCGCCGGTCGGCGCGTCATGAGGTACGATTGCCATCTCACCGCCCGTGCCGCCGCGAAACTTTCCCGCCCCGCCAGAATCCTCGAGCCGACGGCGGAAAAGATATCGAACCGGAAATGAGGCTTCGATTGTTTCCACATTCGCCATGCGCGATATTGGATTGGGGATCTCGCCGCCCACGTCAACGCCATCAGCGAAGGTACGCGCACCGCCCGAACCAGCAAACGTCTCGGTAAGGATGCCGATCGACTCGCCGCCGCGCTGGTTAACTCCGAACATGAAGATCGCAAAATGGTTTGCGTGCCACACCGCGGATGCTTGTTCGGCATAGATGTCACTCGCTGCCAGCATCTTGCCAATGGCCGAGCAGGCCGCGTTATTAACCGACTGAATCGCCCCCACAGTGGCCACTGAGACTGGTGCGGGCCGCGTGCAATTGACGATCGAGCCTTCTGGTGCAATCATCGTAATCGGCCGGATCACTCCCTCGTTCCACGTAATGTCGTAGCACAGCAGCGGGAACAATGGTGCAAACAGCCCACCCAACGAGGCCCACTTGGTGCAATTGAGGGAGTATTTAGACTGCGGAGATGAACCAGTGAAGTCGAACACCAAGGAATCAATGGTCTTGGTCATCGTAAGAACGACCTTGGAAATATCGCCTTTGACATCGAGGTATTGCCGCGACTGCCACTGGCCATCAGGAAGTTCGCGCAGCCGCTTCCGCAATTGCTTTTCAGACTGTTCAATGAGGAGACGCCCTGCCTCATCGACTGTCTGCTCGCCATACTTATTTACCAAAGCGAGCATACGATCTTTGGCGACGTTGTTGCAGGCGATCATAGAGCGCAGGTCGAGAGCGACCATTTGCGGGCCGCGCACCATATTTAGGATCGTATCCCACACATCCTGTCGCATTTGACCGCGGTCGACCAATTTCAAACCAGGAGAACTGAAGCCTTCGGTGAAAATATCGTTCGCATCCGGAGCGAAACCGCCTGGGTTCATGGCGCCAATGTCGTAAACGTGGACGAAACTCGCACTCCATGCGATCAGCTTGCCTTGGTGATGAATAGGAGAAACCAGGTAAATGTCCGAGGTGTGCAACGCGGCGGTGTACGGATCGTTCAGAAGAAACAAATCTCCTTCGTTAATCTGTCCTTCGAAGCGCCTGATGATCGCTTTGCAGGCTTCAGCAGCGCTGGTCAGGTGGTGCAGAAAACCCACCCCTCCCATCAACAACGAACCGTCGGCGCGGTAGAGGGAAACCATCAGATCATGCCCCTCATTGGTAATAGCCGTGCCGGAGACATGCTTCAGAGTGATTACCGCTTCCTCAATGACTCGGAAGAGGCGGTGACGGATGATGGAAAATGTGATTGGATCCACGGTGCGGCCCTTCCGTTAGTTGAATTCGATGGTCACATTGCGAAACATGTCGACAGTCCCGCGATGGCCTGCTTGCAGTACGATCGTGGTGATTGGAGTATGGATCACGGCTGGCCCGACCACGACGTTGCTCGGTGCAAGGCGTTCAAAGTCGTAGATGTCGGCTTCCTCCATCCGACCGAGAGATTCTACGAAAATTGGTCTGCGGCCCATATGCGCATTTCGGGGGTCTGTGCCACCGGCGGGTAGGGGCGCAATCTGCGGTCGCTCCATGAGGCCACGCGCGGTGAGACGGAACTGTGTCATCTCGATGCCCGCCTCGCGATAAGCTGATCCTTTGCCAAACTTGCGCTCATACAGGGCTTCGAAGTCGTTGGTGAGATCCTGTGCTCCCTTCTCATCAAGTGGTGTCCGGCTCCGCACTTGGGTCGTTACCTGATGGACCTGTCGCGAATAGCGAAAGTCTACCGCCCAATCCAACTGGACGTGCTCACCAGTAAACCCCTCATTTTCGAGATCCTTTAACGCTTTTGCCACCATCGGTTCGAAGATGCTGTTGATGGCAGTTGCCGCTGAGGGAACAGGTAGCGTGGTCGTCGACGAGTACTCGTGAACAATGTCGGCAGACACCAGGCCGAACGCGCAGTTCACCGATGCGGTGTAGGGAACTACGATTTTCTTGACGTTCAGTTCTGCGCCAAACATGCCGCAGACCATGCCGCAACTTCCACCAAAAGCATGAAGCACGAAGTCGCGCGGATCAAGACCACGCTCGACCGTGATCTCACGAATCAAATCGGTGATCTGTGCAGCTGCGACACGATAAACGCCAAACGCCGCCTCCTCGACCGACAGGCCGAGTGGTCGCGCAATCTTTTTATCGAAAACGAGTCTCGCACGTTCTTTGTCGAGTTTCATCGCGCCACCAAGAAACACGTCAGGGTCCATGTACCCGATCAGCATAAACACGTCAGTCAGCGTGGGCTCGTCTCCACCCAAACCATAGCACACAGGCCCTGGGCGCGATCCTGCGGACTGCGGGCCAATCAAGGGTGCGTTGCTGCCCGGTTCAAGCGTAATGATCGATCCGCCGCCAGAACCGATCGACACTACTTCAATCTTTGGCTGCGTATAGTGAAACCGGTCCACCATAGGTTCGCGTGCGTACTCGATTTCGCCATCTTTGATCACGCTAACTTTGAAAGTAGTGCCACCCATATCAGTGGCGATGACATCTGGCTGACGGAGCAACATGCCCAACGCCTTGCTGCCGATTACTCCCGCAGCGGGGCCACACTCAAGCATGCCAATCGCACGTTCTGCTGCCTCGTGCGCGGGAAGGAGGCCACCATAGCCTTGCATGATCATGACAGCACCATCGTACCCCTTGCCCTTCAGGAGGTCAGCGAGGCTCTTGACGTAACTCTTGCTGACCCGTCCGGCGTAAGCATTGATCACAGTCGTCGAGGTGCGCTCGTACTCGCCGGGCGTCGGTGCGATGTCGCTTGACAACGTGCAATAAACATCAGGAGCAATGCGCGCAATCAGAGCCTTGATCAACCGCTCATGTGACGGGTTATAAAACGACCAGAGGAGCGACACGGCAATCGCTTCGACTCCCTTTTCCTCAATGAGTCGCCGAACTTCGCGTTCAGCGATATCGATATCCAATTCCCGAAGAATGGTGCCTTTGTAGTCGACACGCTCGGGCACTCCAACAATACAGTCAGGCTCAACCAACGGCCGTGCGCGATCTGTCTTGACGGGATGTTTCAAGCGGTCCTCTGTGAGACCGCCCCATCTGCCGTAGGCTCCACGAGTAACGAGAATCGTGTCTTCGAAACCTTGGGTTGTAATCAGTCCCACTTTCGCACCGTCGCGCGTCAAAATGGCGTTGTCGACCACCGTGGAACCGTGCATGAAAAGCCGCGTCTGCGCCAACAGCTCTTCAATGGTCAGTCCCATAGGAGTGGCGGCCGAACGAATGGAATCAAGCACACCGGTGGCAAAATCAGGAGGCGTTGACAGTGCTTTTCCCAGATGCACAGGTTCATCCGCCGCAAAAACGATCGTGTCCGTGCAGGTACCGCCTACATCGGTCGCGACCAGGTACTTTCCAGTAATGGCTTTCAAACAAACTCTCCTCTGTGAGTGAGATTGAAGTGTTCACGAGAATCGGTAACGCACAATACCTGTACGCTTTTCTTGGATGAGTTGATCCAAGTCATTTGCTCTGGCTTGCTTAAATGCATGGCATCGCCTGTGCCCAGTATCTCGGTGTCTCCGTCAGCAAAAACCAGCTTGAGCTGCCCCTCCATAACATAGGCAAACAGCGGACTGGTATCCGGTCGTGCGTCGAATTTTCTATTTTCCGCGGGCTGCAGCACCACTAGGTTTCCCCGCATACGCGCCTCGGCAAGGCGGCCAGTTAAGTCGAAACCTTTGGCGGGGCGTCGCGGAATTGCCACGTGCACGGACTTCGCTATACGCGCTTCCAAGAGGGATGTTTGCACCAGACGGTCCATCGGCTCACCGAGAGCTTCACTTAATAAGAACACGGTTAGAAAGCTGGTGTTTGCCGTACCCATTTCAATTTTTTGGATTGCGGCAATGCTGACTCCACTTTTACTCGCCAGATCTTTCAAAGACCAGTTCCGCATTTCTCGTAGTTGCCTGAGACGCTGGCCAACCGCACGCAACTGATCGCGCCCGAAGCTACCACTCATCGTAAAGCCGCGCTCGCCGGTATCAGCCTCAGTGCCAGTAGACACTGGCGTTTTGTCACTTATTGTCCGTTTTCTTATCGCCACAGCAGCCCTTCCGTATCACGTGTACATGTCGATTGGCGCATGATAAACGCGATAAATATAAAATGTCAACTACGATTATGTGTGATCGTATTTGAATATTTCTTCTTACGTGATCTATAGCAGCCACAAGCTATGTATTGGTGAGTGCTTGGCACAGAGGCTGCCACCATGGCGAGAAAGAACAGCAACGCAGCCATTCTTAATGGGCATGCATATCAATCTGCTCCACTAGTTTTTTGAGCCAACCCTGCCAATGGTCAAAGCTGCACCTCTTAGCCGGAAGCGCCTAGTCGAAACAGACAGATTCGGAGACACCTAAGTTATGCGCTGGTTTCTTTCGGGCGATTAGATCGGAATCTTGAGGATAGCTGTCGCCACAGACCCCCGAGCGGCCGCTGTCCACCAGTTTGCCGCCTAAGTCGGCCATTCGCGCACGGGCAGCTTATTGCTGAGGGCCGACGCTCAAGTTGAGGATTTTTTTTTGCTTTGAGCGTCCTGCGCCACTGCCGGATTCGGCCGGTGGAGTATCGTGCCGCATTGCAGTCATTGGGTGTACTGGGATATGTTGCCGCCGCCGGCAGTCGTATTGGACAGTAATTCAGTTGGTTTGCCCGCCTTTACCACCTAAATTTGACAGTAGTTCGAAGATTGCCAATGTGCCGCCAGAAGGATTGGTCGTGAGAGAATTCGCGCTGTTGCTCTCCCAATTCATGCTTGATGAAGATTCTCGAATACATCGGCCTCGATACCTCCAGCGTCAAGATGAGTTATCGCCGCGTAACAGACGCAATTGCCCGCGACGACTTCCACGCTGCTCAGGTCAAGAAGCTCGCCAATCTTAGCCACGGCAAGTTCTATCGGGCTAAGTTGGACGATGCCGATCGCCTGCTGTTCTCGCTGGTTAAGCACGGAGACCAAGTCTGTGCTTTGATGCCGTATTCGACAGACCAGACCCGACCATTATGGAAAGCTTTGCACAATGGTTCTGAGCGGCAGGTGTTCGCCAGAATCGACCTTAAATGAACAAAATCTCAAGGCTCAACATGGCACTGCAACTATCCAATCGCAAGCGTATTGTCCTGGCCCTGGCAGGGCTGGTCGTCGTCATGCTGCTGTTCTGCTGGCTGGCACTGCCTGGAATTTTGCAGAGCCAGGCGGAAAAATTCATCAGCGAGAAATCCGGCCACCATCTCACCATGGAACGGCCGGAGTTCAACCCGCTTGAGCTCAGTCTGCGACTGACGGGCTTGCGCCTCGCCCAGCCCGATGGCGAACCGTTGCTGGCATTTCGCGAACTGCTGGTGGATCTTTCTGCCGCCAATCTCTTGCGTGGCGCCCTGGTGTTCGACGACATTCGCCTTGACGGGCTTGAAGCCACGCTCATTCTGCTGCCGAAGGGTCAACTCAACTGGTCGGCCCTGCTCGAAGCACTCAGGACGAAGGATGAAAAGCCGGACGCGAAGCTGCCCAGGCTGGATATCCATCACTTCGCCCTGGCTGGCGCCAGGCTCGAATTTGCCGACCGGCGGCTGGTTCCCGCCTTCACCACCCGCATCGAACCGATGGATCTGGATCTCGCCGAGGTATCCACCCTGCCCGACGACAAGGGCCAGTACAAATTTTCTGCACGCACGAGCTTTGGCGCCCGGTTGGCCTGGCAAGGCGAAGTGGGCCTCGAACCCCTTTCGATCACGGGCAGTCTGAAGCTTGAGGCGGTCGATCTGGCGCACCTGGCGGCCTATTTCAAGGACAGGCTGCCGGTGGCGCCGCCGCAGGGAATCGCCAGTCTGTCGACGGACTACCGTTTTGGCTATGCCGCAGGCAAGGTGGATCTGAACCTCGAGCATCTGACAGCCAAACTCACCGGTCTCCGGCTGCAGGGAAACCGAAACGCTGCCCCAGCCCTGGCGATCGACGCCATCGAAGCGCAAGGGGGAAGCTATGACCTGGCGAAGAATCGACTCGTTCTCGCTGCGCTCAACGCCACGGGAAGCCGCATCGATTTGAAGAGCGTCAAGGACGGCAATCCCGGAGCGCTGGAACTTGGTCACTTCGGCCTTGAAGAGGCCAGCATTGATCTCGGCTCGCACCAGGCAAGTCTGGGGCGGCTGGTGTTGAAGAATGGACGGGTGCGTGCCGCGCGGGATGCGCAAGGCCGCATCGACCTGGCCGAGGCATTCCAGACCGCATCGCCCGCTGTTGCGTCCACTGCTACACCCAAGCAGGCGTCCAAACCGGTCGCTGCGAAGGGCGATGCCTCCGCAGCCTGGCATTACCGCGTGGAGAAACTGGAACTCGAAGAATTCAGCGCGGCATTCCGCGATGAATCCGTCGCACCCGTGGCGGATCTTGCCCTGGATCACATCGTGCTGAGTCTGCAGGGCATCAGCGATGATCTGAAAACGGCGCTACCGCTGCGTGCAGCATTCAAGGCAAGGGACGGCGGCAGCTTTGAAGCGCAAGGCAAGCTGGTGCCCTCCGGACCAAGCGCGGATTTCCAGGTCAGGCTGACCGGCCTGAGTCTCAAGCCGGCGCAGCCCTACCTGTCTGCTGTGGCCAGGCTGACCCTGGTGACAGGGCAGTTGTCGAGCGAAGGACACGCCACATTCGACGCCAAGGGACTCCGCTATCAGGGCAAGTTCAGCCTGAACGACCTGCGCCTGAATGAAGCTGGAACGGAAAATCTGTTCCTGTCCTGGAATTCATTGGGCAGCCGCGCATTCGAAGTCACACCAGCCAGGCTGGATATCGGCGAACTCCGACTTGACGGCCTGGACACACAACTCATCATCAACAAGGACAAGTCCCTCAGCATCCAGCGCATCCTGCCGCCAGCCAGGATCGAGACCGTAGCTTTGCCGACTGCGCCAACGGTGCCGCCGCCTGCAATAGCGGCCAAGCCGTTTGCCGTGAACATCGACAGGCTGCGTGTCAGCCGCAGCGAGATGGAATTCGCCGACTATTCACTCGCCTTGCCCTTTGGAACCCGGATTCATAATCTCAAGGGCGCGGTCACCGGCCTGTCGTCGCAGCCCAACAGTCCGGGGCAAGTCGAACTGGACGGCCAGGTCGACGAGTACGGACTGGCGCGTGCCGTCGGCCAGGTCGACCTCTTCAAGCCGACCGACTTCATGGATTTGAAAGTCATTTTTCGCAACATCGAGATGACCAGGCTGACGCCCTATTCGGCGACTTTCGCAGGCCGCAAGATTGCGTCGGGCAAGCTGTCGCTCGACCTGGAATACAAGATCAAGCAACGCCAGTTGCAGGGCGAAAACAAGGTCATCATGGAGCAACTGACGCTGGGTGAGCAGGTGGATGGCCCGGAGGCCAAGAACCTGCCCCTGGACCTCGCCATCGCCATCCTGCAGGATGCTGATGGCCGTATCGATCTGGGCTTGCCGGTTTCCGGCAGCCTGGACGATCCGCAGTTCAGTTACGGCGGGATTGTCTGGAAGGCGATTACCAATGTCATCACCCGGATTGCCACTGCCCCGTTTCGCGCCTTGGGCGCACTCTTTGGTGGCGGCGGTGGCGAGAAAGCCGAAAGCATCGCATTTGATGCGGGATCTGCGCGTCTGACACCCCCGGAACAGGAGAAACTGGTAAAGCTCGCCGGTGTTCTCGCCAAACGGCCCGGGTTATCCCTGGGCGTGCATGGTGTGTATGCGAAGATGGATCGGGTTGCTCTCCAGGATCGGGCGTTGCGTCGCACAGTGGCCGAGAAGAGCGGTCAGCAGGTAGAGGCCGACAAGGATCCCGGTCCGATCTCCACCCGGCAGCCGAAGATCCAGTCGGCGCTCGAAACCCTGTATGCCGATCGCTTCGGCGGCGCGGCGCTGACGGCGCTCAAGGAGGGTTTTCGCCAGGCGAATCCGGGACAGCTTGAGGAAAGCACGACGGGCAAGGTGATGTCGCGGCTGTCCGGGTTGCTGAGCGAAAAGCAGAGCCTGAACGAGAACGAAGTCAGCCAGTTGCAGGGCACCGATTTTTACACCGTGCTGTTCGAGCGCTTGCGCAATCAGGTCGTCGTGAGCGACGAGCGCTTGCTGGTGCTTGCCAAGGCGCGCGGCGAAACCATCATCGCAGCCTTGAGAACAGCCGGGCTGCCGGTCGAGCGCATGGCGCTGCTTGCCGCTGAAAAAACCGAGACCGAGGGGCGTGAAGTGCCCCTCAAGCTGGTCTTGAGCCCAGCCGCCAAATAATTCTCTGCCGGAGATCATTGATGGAACGAATCACAGTTTCGCTGGAAGCCGATCTGGCTGCCGAGTTCGACCAACTCATTGCCGCACGTGGTTACAAGAATCGGTCGGAAGCCGTCCGTGACCTGCTCAGGTCGCACCTTGAAGCAGCGCGGATCGCAGACAACGATGCCGGTTATTGCGTGGCCAATCTGTCTTATGTCTATAACCATCACCAGCGCGACCTGGCCGAACGGCTGACGGAGATTCAACATGGGCAGCATGACCTCAGTGTCGCCACCATGCACGTCCACCTCGATCATGAAAACTGTATCGAGAGCGTCATCCTGCGCGGCGCCATGGCTGCAGTCCGCTCATTGGCCGATGCCATCACCGCTGAAAGTGGCGTGCATCACGGACAACTCAATCTGGTCAGCGTGGATATCAACGCGGGGCATGACCATCACCACGGCTACGTATCGCGGGGCAAGGTACGCTCGCACTTGCATCTCAAACCCAAAGTCTGAACTTACCGGCGTTGACGACTCAGGGGTTCCTCAAGATCGCAACGTTCCAGCAAGGCAATATCGGAAAAGATTACGGCGGGGCTGCTATCGGCAACAATTTCGCCGGCGGACATCACCAGCACCCGCGAGCAGAGATCCAGCACCAGATCGAGATCATGTGTCGCGATGATCTTGGTGTGGCCGAAGCCGGACAATAAATTGATCAAGCGCCGCCGGCTGACCGGATCAAGACCATCGCTGGGTTCATCCATCACCAGAATCGAGGGGGACATGGCAAGCACGCCGGCAATCGCTACCGCTCGCTTCTCCCCGCCAGACAAACGATAAGGCGGCCGTCCGGCCAGGTGACTCGCCCCGACGGTGTTCAAGACCTGGGTCACACGCGCTGCCACTTCCTCAGGTGGCAAGCCCATGTTGAGCGGACCGAAGGCAACATCGTCAAACACCGTGGGCATGAAGAGCTGGTCGTCCGGGTCCTGGAATACCAGGCCCACGGCACGCCGGACGTCCGCAAGTGTATCCGGGGTAACTGCCAAGTCACCAATGCGGACTTCTCCCGAACTCGGCGTCAGCACCCCGTTGAGATGCAGCAGCAAGGTGGATTTCCCCGCGCCATTGCCGCCAATGATGGCGACCGACTCCCCCTGATGGATGCGAAAGCTCACATCACGCAATGCCGTGTGTCCATCCGGATAGCGATAACCTAGACCGCGGGTTTCAACGCTAGGCCTAGGGTGGCTCAACGCATGTCCCCAACGATCAGCGTGCCAAGCGTATGGACCAGATCGGTTTGCCGCGCGACCAGAATTCCAGCCAGTGAAATGGCCAGAAAGACACTGTCGGAGGTTCGCCAGTGCAGTGGCTGCAGGACGCGGATTTGACCTGCAAAGCCGCGCGACAGCATGGCCCAGTGAAGACGCTGCGCTCGTTCCAGCGCCCGCAACAGCAAGTGTCCCAGCAGTGAGGCATACACCTTGAGAGGAATGCTGCGCTTGTCGGATGAACGAAGTTCGCGAGCCAGACTCATGCGCGCGGCC
Source organism: Sterolibacterium sp. (assembly GCA_041674465.1). Taxonomy (GTDB): domain Bacteria; phylum Pseudomonadota; class Gammaproteobacteria; order Burkholderiales; family Rhodocyclaceae; genus JACRAR01. Next base: position 19,979 of record JBAYVV010000020.1, on the reverse strand, counting down.
TCACTGCCCAGCACCACTGAGTAGCGATGAAGGAACAGCAGCTGGGTCACAAACACTCGAGGTACGCCGAGACGCATCAAGCCGTGGCAAAGATTCTGGAATCCGGTGGTCGAGACAAGAATCAGTGCAGCGGCAACAGTCAGGCTGAAGCGCAACAGGATTGAAGCAAACGAGACCCAGCCGCCGGAGATCGAATTTCCGAAAAGGGCAATGACCGGGGTCTGATCAAACAGGGGATTGAACAAGCCCACCATGACTGCAAATGGCGAGGCAATCAACAGTTTGCGACAGAGTTGGCGCAACGGCACATCTCCCAATACGGCCAGCACCACCGGGAACAGGAAGAGTGGAAGCAATCCCGCGATCGCATAGCGATCGAATGACACAACCGCCAGGATGAACGCCAGGGTGGCAAGAATCTGGGCACGCGGATCTACCGTCGCGAGGGCATTGCGCTTGCCGCTGGCAAGATCGCCGAGGGCGCGAATACCTTGCAGGTACGTAGGCGTGTTGCTCAGCACGGCAGGGGCTGGGGCAAAGGATGTTATGGGACAACCGGACCGGCAGTTGCACCGCTGTCCTGCCGCCGCCGACGGAATAGATAGCTGAGATAACCGATGGCCATGATCAGAATCAGCGTGGCCACCCCACCGACTACGCCGGACAGGGAAGTTCGACCATCCACTGCCGGCCAGACGGCATGCTTGGATTCCTGCGGGGTCGGCACATCCTTCGCTGCGGCAGACGGGGCATTGCCCGCGTTGCCGAGCTTGTAATCAGGAAGAACGGCGCTGTGTTTCTGCAGTGCTGCAATACGGGCATGGAGTGCAGATTCTGGTTCAGAAACCTCTGCTTTGCCGGTTGCATGCGCAATCGACCACTCCAATCCGTCAGGTTGGGATGAAGCGAACCACGATACCACGCCACCTGTAATCACCGCGGCGAGTCCCCATCCGGCGATCAGGCGGATGGGGAACCGGACCGGTGCCGCCGACACGGCGTCGTCTGGACGTGCCTGCCTTATGAACAGAACCAGCGCGGCGGTTGCGATTCCCTCAACCAGGCCAATCGCCAAATGAATGGACTGCATCAGCCACAGGAAGGCACCAAGCGGCAGGCTGCTGATGCCGGAAAGTTGGGTTTCAATGACCACACCCAGCGCGCCGAACTGCATCGCCACCACCGTTGCCAGCAGGGTGATCGCGCCCATGCGGCGCGGCGATGGGTGGTCGCCGGCACGAGCCAGCAGCGGCCGATAAATCAGCGGAAAGGCGATGAAACAGGGGAATATTCCAAGATTGAACAGGTTGGCGCCCAGGGCCAGCAAACCGCCGTCAGCGAAAAACAGTGCCTGTACCGTAAGCACAGAGGCAATGACAATAAAAGCAGCCGGTGAGCCGAGCAGGATGCTCAGCAAAAGCCCGCCGCCAATATGGCCGCTCGACCCGGTGCCCGGGAGCGTGAAGTTGATCATCTGGGCGGCAAAGACAAATGCGCCCAGCACCCCCATCAGCGGCACCAGATAGTCACGGGTATCCTTCTGAATCCGTCGTGAGCACCACGCCAGCGTCGCACCGGAGGCAGCCCAGAACGCCACGCCAACAGTAGGCGACAGCAAGGCGTCGGCCATGTGCATGATCAATCTCCCCCAGGCGTGCGTGTGAACAATTTAAAAAGTGTAATACTATTTCGACGCATTGGCGAGAAAATTGGCAACGGAAAATTGGGTTAACATAGGCCTTCATGCGTTGGATCAACACCCGCACTTTAGCTTTAGTCGACAGGTCAAAGTCACTTTGAACGGAATATCGATGCTTACCCGCAGGATTTATCAGGTTGTTAAAAAGCCGGATACCGCGGTGATCGGCATCCTGATTGCAATTGTGGCAATCCTGGCCGGTGCTAGGTCGGTGCATTATCTGCTCTTCCATACGATGGCGGAACTCTTCGCCATTGTGGTCAGCTTGTCTATATTCATGCTGACATGGACGAGCAATCGCTATCTTGCCAACGGTTATCTGATTGTTCTTGGCGGGGCTTACGGTGCCATCGGGATTGTGGATGTTTTTCACACCCTGACATTCAGGGGAATGAACCTTTTCCCGGGTGTTTCGACCAACTATCCCACCCAGTTTTGGCTCACAGCCCGCTATCTTGAGGCATTGGCCCTTGTCTGCGGTCCGCTTTTCATCATCAGGAAACCCAATTTCTTTTCTGTCAGCGCAGGATTCGCAGCCATCGCCTTCGTCGCTTGCGTGGCGGTGATGTATCAGTTGTTTCCTGCCACATTCATCGATGGCGTCGGACTGACCCCTTTCAAGATTTACAGTGAATACGTAATTATTGCGATGCTGCTGTTGGGCTTGATTCTGCTGTACCGTTCCAGACACCACTTCGAACCGAAGATATTTTTCCTGCTGGTCGTCTCGTTGTGGCTGGCTGTCGCAACCGAGTTCTGCTTTACGCGCTACGCCGGTTTCTATGATTTCATCAACGAGCTCGGCCACTACTTCCGTTTTCTTTCCGTGGCCTTGGCGTTCATTGCCATTGTTCTTTCCGGTGTCCGCCAGCCACTGGAGTTGATTTTCAGGGAGATGGACGAGCAAAAACGCAAGCTGGACGTAGTGAATGAGAATTTGACACGCAGCGAAACCAAGCTCAAGAACCAGATCAACCTGCTTTCCACGCTGCTCAAGAATCTCCCCGTGGGCGTCTTCATGGTGGAGGTGCCATCCGGAAGGCCTCTGGTAGCCAACGATGCGGCGGTTCACCTGCTGGGGCGGGGAATTCTTCCAGACGTATCGAGAGAAAATATCGCCGAGGTCTACAAAGTCTGCAAGCTGGGAAGCCACGACCCTTATCCTCCTGAAGAATTGCCCATAGTGCGTGGGATGGACGGTGTGACGTCGCATGTCGATGACATGGTGGTAGAACGGCCAGACGGCACGAAGTCGCTGCTGGAGGTATTTGGTTCTCCCGTGAAGGATGAACAGGGTCAGGTGTGGGCAAGCCTGGTAAGTTTCTCCGACATTACCCAGCGCAAGCAGGTCGAGTCTGAAATTCGCCGCTCCAATTCTGAACTGGAGCAGTTCAGCTATGCCATTTCGCACGACTTGCGACAACCTCTGCGCATGATTTCCAGCTACATGACACTGCTTGAAAATGATCTTGCCGACCAACTCGATAGCGAGAAGCGCGAATACTTCAACTTCGCCATAAATGGCGCCAAGCGGCTCGATCAAATGATGGTTGGACTTCTTGAGTATTCACGGATCGGACGCAAGGGAGAGCCGCCCGTATGGGTGGAAAGTCGAAGTGTAGTGGATGAGGCGTTGTTGTTTCTCCAACCGGCAATTTCCGAGGCGCAAGCACAAGTCCACATTGAAGGCGAGTGGCCTGGAGTTTTTGTCAGCCCGGATGAAATGACGCGCCTGGTGCAAAACTTGATCGGCAACGCACTCAAATTCCGCATCGCCGGACGAACGCCGGAAGTGATCGTGACGAGCGGGGTGAGCGACAATGAATGGCGCTTGAGTGTGGCCGACAACGGCATCGGTATCATTCCCGACCAGATCGGGCGGCTGTTTCAAGTGTTCCAGCGTTTGCAAGGCCGTACTGCCTTTGAAGGCAACGGCATCGGCCTGGCACTATGCCGCAAGATTGCGGAGCATCATCGTGGGCGCATCTGGGTCGAATCCGCAGGCGAAGGTCAAGGAAGTCGATTCTGCATTGCTCTGCCGCAGGAGAGAAAATAACTGGTGAGTAAACCATGACAGCCGGGCAAGTTCTAACCTGGAGCGACCAATTATCGACAGGCCTGCCTGACGTGGACGACCAGCATCAGCGACTGATTGAACTCATCAATACGATGGGCGATTTGCGTACCCGAGGCGCCGCAGCGGGAGAACTCGCCTCCGTTCTTGCCAAGTTGCGCGACTATACGGTTTACCATTTTCAGCATGAAGAAGTGTTGATGGCGTCCTTGCCGGTCAATCAGGCGAACAAAGCGTCTCATATCAAGGATCACCAGGGGTTTGTCAATATCGTCTTGCGCGCGGAAGGAATGGTCGGTACCAACCCGGCCGATGTGACCGATCATCTGCTGGCCTTTCTGGTGAAATGGCTGGTACATCACATCACCGGCATTGACACGCGGATGGCCAGGGAAATTATTGCTTTGCGTTCCGGTGGCACTGCCGAGCAAGCGGCGCTGACAGAAAATCCATTGCATGCGTCGCTCATCAATACTGTCAGCGATCTCTATGACAGCATCGGTTTGCGCACCTTCGAGATACTAGAATTGAACCAACAGTTGCAGTTTTATCGCAGCAAGCAAGAGGAAGAAAATGAGTTAACCCAGAATATCATCATGCGACTCATCGAGCGCGGCGGATTATCAAGCTCTCAGCTGAACTACTGGTTTGAGCCCACCGAGACGTTCAGCGGTGACGTGATTGCCGCAGTGCCGGGACCGGAAGGGCGGCTTTACGCCCTGATGGCGGATGCCACGGGGCATGGACTTGCCGCTGCGATCACCGTACTCCCTGTGCTATCGGTTTTTCATGCCATGGCAAAACGCGGACGCACAGTCAGTGAAATTCTTGTCGAAATCAATCGGAATTTGCTCGAAACTCTTCCCCGGGGCCGCTTTGTTGCCGCGACACTGCTTTGTATTGACGGCCAGCAGACCCTCGCCGAGGTCTGGATCGGCGGCATGCCGGATCTGCTCCTGCTGGATGCGGACGGACAAGTGGTGCGGTCAATCAGTTCAAATCAGCTCGCGCTGGGTATCGTTGAGTTCGATGAAGAAATGTCTGTCACCGAGAAGATTCCATGCCAAACGGGTAGTCAGTTCGTCATGTATTCGGATGGGTTGATCGAGGCCGCCAACCAAGCCAACGAGTTCTTCGGCGTGGATCGGCTCTGTCAGGCGCTGCTGAACACCCGCCCAGATCAGAGAATTACCGCAGTAAAGAATGCGATGGCGCAACACTTGGGGTCAGCTGCTTCGCATGATGACATTTCGCTGATGCTGATCAATTGCGGCAGCCCCGTGCAGTGATATTAACCAGCTGAGCTTTTTCCTGATGTTTCATTGTTGGTGTTTAGTGAAATAGCCATCTCCAAGTCGTCAATCAGGCTTTCTCCCGTACTTGCGTGTCTTGTGGAAAAACGATCCACTCGTGGGCAGAGCGCGTCCAGATATGGCGGCTAATCTTGAGCCAGCCAGGATTGTCGAAGGTTCCGCCAGGAATGACGCGCACACCGGGATTTCTTTCCAGGGTGATCAGCACGGTTGTTCCGCAGCAGCTGCAAAAATGGCAACGCACCCAGCGCTGGCTCTCATCGGATCGGTGTTCGTATTCAGCCAGAGATGGGGCCGAGATTTCAACCTGCTCATCTTTGAATGCGGCCATGGTGGCAAATGCAGATCCGGTTCGTCGCTGACAAAAACTGCAATGACAAGCCTGGATCAAGGCAGGCTCGCCGGAAGTGCGATAGCGGACCGCACCGCATACACACCCGCCTTCGTGATTTGCTTCGGGATTCGAATGCATACCCTTACCCATACTCCCCCTCATGTAGCTAATCCTCGCAGGCGTGCAAGAACATGGATGGCACATGCCATGAAGCAGGGCGCCCTGCCTTGCGCGTTGTTGGCGTTGGTGGCACGAACCAGCCGAATCCGGCTCTTGCGCAATGCGTGCACGACCGCCTTGTCACTTCTCCTGATTGTGAATCGCTGACCGCTTTCGACAATATGGTCCTCCGGATCGCGGTCGCGGGTCAGCCAAAGTTCTCCATCGAGGCAGATCAAGGTCAGGTCAATACCGCTCAAGTCTACCAATGCCTTGCTGGCAAGTGCAAGTTCTGGCGAAGATGTTGAGGCAAGGCCGGCGGAGGCGTTAATCCATTCTCTGGTGGAATTAAGATAGCTCATATGCATTTCTCCATTGACGCTGCAGTGATATGATTGTGGGCAGATTAGAGTCGATTAGCGAACGATATTTGCTCACGCAATGCATGAGGATATGGAATGCCTGGAAAAGCGATACGTGATTTGCCGCCGCTCGATGCATTGCGCGTTTTCGAAATCGCCGGTCGAGAGCTGTCATTTACGCGCGCCGCCGAAAGACTGTGCGTTTCACAGTCCGCAGTGAGCAAGCAGATTTCCACGCTGGAGACAGCTTTGGGCGCGAGTTTGTTCGAGCGCAAGACGCGCACCTTGAAACTGACGCCCGCCGGAGAACGGCTGCTGCGTGCGACCGAGACTTCGCTGGCCACGTTGCGGGAGGCATTTGCCGATTTGCGCGCCGGGGAAGAACCGACCATCACCCTGACCTGCACCCCTGCATTTGCCTCGCTCTGGCTGATCCCGCGGCTTGGCGAATTTCGTCGCCTCAACCCGGGAATAGACATACGCATTTCCGCCGACACCCGAGTGATCGACCTGGAGAAGGGGCGCTTCGACATCGCGGTGCGGCACTTGTCGGATCGATCGGCGCCGGCGGACGCATTGCGGATTGCAGGGGGCGCTGTCATCGCGGTTTGCAATCCCGGGATATTGACGGCAGCGCACGCATTGAATAAGCCGCAGGATCTGTCGAATCACGTGCTGCTTGACTATGTGGATGAGACCCGGCAACTGCCCTGGCTGAGTTGGGCGGTCTGGCTTGAGGCCGCCGGAGTAGCAGACCTGCGTCCGCTGGGTCGTGTAGAGTTCAACCAGTATGAGGGCGCGATCCGTGCCGCCATCGATGGACAGGGTATCGCCCTGGCAACCAGGGATCTCGTTCAACACTTGCTGGATAGTGGATCCCTGGTGACCCCGATGCCGCAGCGGTACTCAAACCCACGTTCGTATTTCCTGCTCGTTTCCCATCGCGGAGCAGGCAATCCGGCAGTGACCGTTTTCTGTCAATGGATGCAGAGTACGTCCCTTCGGAGCGTGTAGTATGTTCTTGCTCCTGGATACGTTTTCTCTGAGCGCAGAGACTGCCCCCGAAAATCAATAGTGCCGCATGGGATCGACCAGAATGATTCGAATTATCCGAACAGTCACTGTTCTTGCAGTCCTTGCGGGCAATGCACTCGCGGCATCCATTGATGATCTGGAGCAATCTTTTAACCCTTATCGCCACGGCTCCCCGAAATTTCAGGGACTTGCCGCGGGCGCTCTGATCACCAGGGACAACGTCGAGCAATTCAAGGATGCCATGGACCCTGGCCTCTACCTGTCAATCAAGAGAGGCTGGCAGGAAGTGAGAGTCGGTCCCACGACTCCCTTTCCTGTCGACACAGCCAAACTCGAAGCAACCCGGCGGACTCTCGGGAAAACCAGGCTGGGGCCCAGGCCCGGGGATATCGAGGATTACGGCGCTGGCCGGCCATTCATCGAGGAACCCGATCTCAAGGATCCCCGCGCCGGTGAAAAGCTGGCCTGGAATTTCAAGTACAGCGCAGGCATCGGCGAGAACGCGACGATCTTTCCGTTTTATTGGCGTTATCGCGACATGAAGACGGGCACTATAGAGCGTTCGCTCAAGTTCAGCTTTCATTTCCTCAAGTACCGGCACCGCACTCAAGAACCGGTTCCGGAGTTCACCCCCAATCCTTCCAACCTGCTGCTCGGCATCTACGGGAAGGTGCTGGAACCGCTGGATCTGAAGAATACCCAGTTGCTGATCCATCGTTACGACGATGACCACAAGATCGACGATGCATACATGTACTTCGGTTTCCAACGGCGCGTCCGTCGTCTCGCGACGGGACAAACGACCGACGCGTTTCTCGGTTCGGATGTGATGATCGAGGATTTCGAGGGATATAACGGCCAGATTTCAGACATGAAGTGGACCTTCAGGGGAAGCCAGAACCTGCTGCTGCCGTTCTTCAACCACAGTGAATTGACCCTTGCCAGCGATTTGCCAGCCGAACCCGACGGTTATCGATTCGTGAACTTCACGGGTTATGGCGGCTGCTTCCCGGATGTGACCTGGCAGTTGCGCAAGGTTTTCATCGTTGAAGCCGAACCGCTTGCGCCTAACCATCCGGTCAGCAAACGTGTCTTCTACTTCGACGCCCAGTCCATGCATATCAGTCGCGCCTTGATCTACGACCGCAGGGGAGAACTTTGGAAGATCGGGACCCTGGGCAAGACCCATCCGGATTTCCATTTGCCGGATAACAAGGGCGCCGGCACGCCGATCGATGATGCCTTTTCGGCAGTCGATGTCCAGGCAATGCACTGCACGACGGGCCAATTCAAGGGTCGTGTTGACGCCGTGACCAACCGTCCCTCCCTGTTCCAGGTTCAGAACATGCGCGGGGATTGATCACTGCTGTTTTCGCTTTTGTGGCGTGTCTGTCAAGCGAACACCCAATGGCTGCTGAAGCATATTCGGATAATATTCGCGAGACACACATCCACGGAGCCTGACCCAGATGAGCAGCCAACGTCACCACCTGCTGAATATTAATGGCGTGCGCATTCACGCTGTCGAGGAGGGACACGGTCCCCTCGTTCTCCTGCTGCATGGGTTTCCGGAACTCTGGTACTCGTGGCGTCACCAGTTGCCGGCGCTTGCGGCAGCGGGCTACCGGGCGGTTGCCATTGACCAGCGCGGCTATGGACGATCTTCCAAATTCATGCAGCCGGATGCTTACCGGATAACCCGTCTTGTCGATGATGCTGTCGGTGTCGTGAAAGCGCTGGGTGAATCCACCGCAGTCGTCGTTGGACACGACTGGGGCGCGCCGGTGGCATGGACATCGGCGTGGCTTCACCCCGAGGTATTTCGTGGTGTTGTCGGCTTGTCCATACCCTTTTCCGGACGGGGCCTCATCGCCTTGCCAGGCAGCCCGTTCGGAGAGATCAGGCCGGACGCATTGCATCGCGAACTGGCCGGCCCCGGCAACGACTTCTACCAGAATTATTTCGGGAAGCTCGGCGCAGTCATCGAGGAAATGGAGGAGGACGTGCACGGCTGGCTCAGGGCGGGCATGTACTCATTGTCGGGCGAAGCGCTGGGTCCGGCAGGAATCGATTTTGCTGCGATGGACCCCGTCGCCCTGATCCGGGGCGGACCACTTTGCATTCCGCACGGGACACGCATGAAAGATCGCTTCGTGACGCCAGCCGCATTGCCAGCCTGGCTGAGCGAGACCGACCTGGACTTTTTCGTGGCGGAGTATGAGCGCACCGGATTCGGCGGCGGGTTGATGTACTACCGCAACCTGGATCAGGACTGGGAAGACCTGGCTGCGCAGGCGACCCTGCCGCTGATCCAGCCGGCGCTGTACGTCAGCGGCGATCTCGACATCTGTTTCAGTTGGGGACAGGAGGCCATCCGGCGTGCGCAGGAGCGATTGCCCAACTATCGGGGATCGCACATCCTGAAGGGCTGCGGCCACTGGACGCAGCAGGAGCGGCCGGAGGAAACCAACCGGTTGCTGATCGAGTTTCTCAAGAGCCTTGGGTAGAGTTGTCAATGAATACGGGGGGAGGGTATGGATACCATGGTTAAGGCCGATCTGATCATTGCCAATGGCAAGGTGTTGACCGCGAACAAGAGTTTTGACATTGCCGAGGCGGTGGCGGTCAAGGATGGACGCATTGTTGCCGTGGGCGACAATTTGCGCATCCAAGCCCTGGCCGGCCCGGGAACCCGGCTCATCGACCTGGCCGGCGCAACGATGTTGCCCGGCATCAATGACACTCACCTTCACGCCCCTTTCTTCGGCGCGACCCGGCCGCCGCTGGCGCTGGATTTGACCTTTCCGGCAGTTCAATCCATCGCTGACATCGTCGACGCCGTGCGCCGCAAAGCGGCCGAACTCACACCGGGTGAATGGATCCGCGGCTTCGGCTGGAACCAGGGCTCTCTCAAGGAATGCCTCGCAGACCCGTCTGTGCTGCCTCGACGATCCGACATCGATCCGGTTTCCCCAAACCATCCGGTGATCCTGACCGATTTTTCCGGCCACACCATCCTGGTCAATCGAATCGCCCTGGAACTGGCCGGTCTGCAGAGGGATACACCCAATCCGGTTTCCGGAGAAATGGAACGAGATGCCCGAGGTGAGCTGACCGGAATCTTCAAGGAACTGGGGGCCCATGCGCTGATCACCGCCAAGGTGCCCATGCTGACCCGGGAAGAAAAAAAGATCGCCCTGCTCAATGCCATTTCCATTCTGAACGCCCACGGGATCACCAGTTTCACGGATGCCGCCATCGGTCCTGGTGGTGATTCCTATGCCAGCGGGGTGATGAGCGCCGAGTTTCTCGACATCTACCAGGAATTGCTGACCCAGGGTCAGTTGTCGGCCCGGGCGACCGTCTTGCTGCTGCTGGGCAGCTACGGCGCCCTGACCTACGATGAATTGGAGGCTGGATTGCGCACCTTCAAGGTGCCGACCAGCCCGGACCGGGAATGGCTGCAGTTTCCCGGGATCAAGATCTTTGTCGATGGCATCCCCCTGACCTATACCTCCTGGATGAATGAAGATTACGTGAGCGGAAATTACGGCCACGGGGTACCGGTCATACCCGGGCGGAACGACCAGGAACAGCACGACAATCTGGTGGCGATGATCGGCCTGGTCCATGAGCATGGGTACCAGGCTGCGGTACATGCCACCGGAGACCGGGCCATTGACGCGACCGTGGACGGGTTTGTCCAGGCCGTGAGCAAAAAACCCGGTGGTGACCCGCGCCATTACGTGATCCATGGAGATTTCATCAGCGCCGAGGCCTGCCGTCGCCTGGCCGCCATCAACAGTGGCGTGGCCATGCAACCCACGATCGGCGCCATGATCTCCGACTTCGAGCCGTCCGTGGTCGGCGCACAGCGGGCTGCCTACGAGTGGCCGATGCGTACGGTCCTCGACAGCGGCGTGAATTTGACCAGCAGTTCGGACGCCCCCATCTCCGTGCCGAACTGGCTCCTGGGTATTGAAAACGCCGTCCTGCGCGAAAGCCTGACCTCAGGCACGGTCAGCGGACCCGAAGAGGCCATCACCGTGCAAGAGGCCATCCGGACCTACACCATCAATGGCGCTTACCAGGATGGTCTCGAGAAGATCAAGGGATCAATCGAAGTGGGCAAGGTGGCCGATTTATGCGTCATCGACCGCGACATATTGAGCGTCGATCCGCATCAGATCAGAAACATCAAGGTGCTCAAAACCATCGTCAATGGCAAGGTGGTGTATGAGGCCTGATTTTGTGAGGACGCTGCCTTGCGAAAAACCACTACAGCGCTAATCAGCGCGCTTCTGGTTGCCGGCTGCGCCATGAGTCCGCCAACGGTGCATTCCCAGCTTCAGGAGCAGGTCATTGCGACCGAACGGGCATTGGCCGAGTCGATGGCCCGACGCGATCACGCCGCCTTCACCAGCTATATTTCAGATGAAGCGATGTTTTTCTCCGATACAACCGTTCATCGAGGGCGTGCCGCAATTGCTGCCGCGTGGGCGCCTTTGTTCGAAGGAAAGACTGCGCCGTTTTCCTGGACTCCGGGCCAGGTCGAGGTGCTCAATTCCGGCCAGCTTGCACTGAGCACGGGCCCCGTGCTGGATGCCAGAGGCAAGTTGGTTGGGACCTTCACGTCTATCTGGCGAAGGGAACCGACGGGGGATTGGCGTATTGTGTTCGACAAGGGTAATGACGTTTGTCCAATTTGCGGGGGATCGCGTTAAATGCGGGCAATGACGATAATAAATTTTCGCGGGTAGCATCACTGTTCTGATAATTTCTCGTAGCTCGACACTCCGATACCTGCGTGCCCCAGAAACTCTCGCAACAATTTGATCGTCTGCTTGTCGCAAACATTGCCGTGGTGGGGATGGTGCAAAACGCATTCCACCCGGTTCAATTTCACATGAAAACGGGCGCCATGAGTTGGTTCAACTGCGGCCCCGAGATGATGAAGCAGCGACTCGACCTCTCGCCAGTGGATGTTGCTACTGACGGGATCTTGAAAGATCGTGCGTAGCAGGCTCGAATATTTATGGCTCACGATGATATGCAGGTTTTCTTGAACAGAATGAGATCGTCATCTTACGGGCTAAGTATGCGGCATCTGTCTGCTATCGCACGCCCAGTCCAACCTCAATCAACGCGCACTTGGTGATACCGTAGCGCGTATCCACCACCAGCGGGTAAATAGTGCCGGGGTAGTCTCCATCATCGGCAATGTTGTAGCCGATCACAGTGCCTTCGACATTGCCTATCAGCAACCTTTTGCCTACCGTGTAGCCCCGGATGATAGCCTTAAGCACGGACGCTTCGCGGCATGCCGTCGATTTTTTCCCCGACGCCGTTTGTGAATGACTGCCCTTAATTAAAGCCAGTGTTGTCATGACCGTCTCCTGTTGCCCTTTCCAATTCTTTAACGGCTGCGGAGCAATTAAGCTTAATGTCGGGCTACTGCCAGCCGCTTCAGGTTCGTTCGCGCGGAACGCTCACAACGGCGGCGTAAGCGTCGTGGGCCTGGATCTTGACGCTTCAGGTATTTCTTTGACGTGGCAGCTGGTTGTTGCGGGTCGAATTGTCACGTCCTGACGTAGTTGTTATCGGCATCCCCAATCTATTTCCGCGACTCAGTCAAGTCGCCAATCCTCAGTAGGCTTGCAGAAATCCGAGGTGTTACTGTCATACAGGTATTGCCTGATGTCATTCAGACTATGCAGCGAATCGGTGTAGAGAATCCTGATCCCGGAGCGAATCGCCGCATCGATTTTTTCTCCATAGTGTTCGATGACATATTGCGTCGAATGGGAAAGGTCACCGATATAGACAACCTCAGAATGGTCAAGAACATGGAACATGGCAGCCTCCTGTGATTTTGATGTCTGGTTTTCACAAACCTCATCTTGTCAGCAAATAGGCATAGGGCGTGCCAGTAAATGCAAGGTACTGAGAGATAAGCATTGCCATACTGAAACATCACGGCAGTGACGAGGACTTGGTGTCAAATTATCCCGTCCGATAAAGCAAATCGGCAAAAAATGCCTAAAGCCCCGGCAGTTCTTCGTCAGTTTCGACGAGTGCGACCAGTCGTTGCCACTGCGTTCAATCGTCGCGAGGCTCACCGAACTGAACTGCTGGCCATAGGATTGGTTGCCGAATCAGTTGCGGAAGAAGACAGCGATGCCCATCTCGTTGCTTGCGGGCTACTTTCAGCGCTGGAGCCTAATGAGTTGGACATCGACATTGTCCGCCCCTTGCTGTCCCTCTTATTTCGTAGATACAGAAACAGTCTAATTTGATGGATTTATCAGCAATCAACGCAAACGTACTTCTGACGAAAGGATGATTTGCGTTTACCATGGCGACATGTTCCGAAACGTATGTCCCTATTGAGGTCCTTATGACAAAGCTGGATTTATGGAAAGACGACTATCTCGTTGGTGTCGACAAGATCGATCAACAGCACAAGATCTTGTTTGAAATGTTGGGCGATATGCTGACACTGCGTGAAGATGTTGCAGCAATCGATGAGCGTGTTGCTCATTTATCCTCCCTGGTGGAGCGCCTTAATAATTACGCTGTCTACCATTTCCGCACCGAGGAGTTCCTGATCAACCGCTACCTTGCCAACGACGTCACAGTCGTTGGCCATGAGGACGCCCATAAATCCTATGCGAATTCGATGCATGATTTTGAAGGGCGTTTTCAAGCGGGTGATGCAAGTGTCGTCAATGAACTAATTGACTTCATTTACAACTGGTGGCTTAACCATATCATGAGAACCGACAAGACGTTGGGGAGGGCCTTGAACCAGGCGGGCATTCGTTAAACTCTATTCTTGAGCGCAAAACCAACATGACCATACGACGACTGATTGGAATATATACCGTCCTCACCGTAGCAGTTCTGCTACTGCTTTGGCTTGCCGTCAATAACGGGTTTCGGCACACCGAGGAAAGCGCAAGAGAGGAAAACACTGTGGCGCTCCCTGCCTTGGTGGCAATGCTGGAAACACGCTTCAATGTGGTCCAGATCCAGCAGTATTTGACCGACACATCAGTCACGGGAGAAACCGATGGGCTCAAGGATGCAAAGAACTCATATGATGATGCGCTCAAGCACCTTGATACGCTCGTGCGCCTCATTCCGGCACTTACGAACGATGTCGCCTTAATCAAGAGCGCCCTCAATAATTTTCATTCGCTGGGAGTGGAAATGGCGAATGCCTACATCAATTCAGGCCGGGATGTTGGCAATAAACTGATGAAGCGCCCCGGCGACGGCTTCGATGCGCAAGCCGAGAAGTTGACCGTGAAGTTGGAAATTCTGGAGAAATCCGTTCGCGATAACATGACCGCATCAGCCGCGAAGTCCGAAAAGCAGATTAGCGATGCGCAACTCCAGGCAACCATCCTTAGCTTGGCGATCTGCCTGATCGTCATCGCATCAGGGGTCGTCGTGTACCGCGTCTTAATGAAAATTCTCGGTTGCGAACCGAGCCATGCCGCTGAGGTTGCCAAACGCATTGCCAGCGGTGATTTGAGCCAGGAAGTGCATATTCTTGCGAACGATCGCAATAGCCTGCTCAGCGCGATCCGGGACATGCAGGAAGGACTGCGCACGCTCATTCGCAATATCGGTGACACTGCAAACTCGTTGACCAGTTCTGCGCAGGAACTTTCACGTGCCGCTCAGCAGGTTTCCCAATCAGCTTCTGTACAAAGTGCCAAATCGGCTTCGATGGCGGCATCTATCGAGGAGATGGCGGTATCCATTGCCCATATCGCGGACAGCGCGAGCCATGCAAATCAGAGTGCCATGGATGCGGACAAGCTGGCTGACAATGGCGCAGAGCTGGCAGTCGAGGCCGTTGGTGAGATGGACAGCATTTCAGTTTCCGTAGCGAACACGGCGGAAGCGGTTCAGGCCTTGGGAGACCGTTCCGAGGAAATTGCCAACATCGTGGATGTCATCCGCGAAATCGCGGATCAAACCAACCTCCTGGCGTTGAATGCCGCGATTGAGGCGGCGCGGGCCGGAGAACAAGGACGCGGCTTTGCTGTAGTCGCCGACGAAGTGCGCAAGCTGGCTGAGCGCACAGCCAGTGCCACAACTGAAATCAGGACTACCGTGGATTCGGTCCGGGCCGGAACGACCGCCGCCGTCGCAGAAATGACCAATAGCAGAGACCGGGTACTAGCCGGCGTAGTCCGGATTCGCCATACAGGCGATGCAATGGGAAATATCAAGAGCGGGGTCACGTTAGTGCTGAGCGCCGCCGAAGAAATCGCTTCGTCGCTGAAAGAACAGGATATCGCCAACCAGGATATTGCTCGCAATGTCGATGACATCGCTCAAATGACCGAGGAAACCAGCAATATAGTGATGAAAGTCGCAGATTCAGCAAACCATTTGGAGAAGCTGGCCCGTTCAATGGCTGACTCCGTTCATGAATTCAGAATCTGACATTTTCCGGATCCAAAATCCATGGTTGTATTTTAAACATGCTTACCAATGCAGAAGTTCGTGAAGCGCTCAAAGGCTCAATTGCCAAATGGAAGGCCATTGCAAATGGCACAGGTAACGATGACGGCATTATTCATGTCGGCATGTTTAGATCTCCATGTCTGCGCCGCCAAACATGTCGTGCTGAGCAAACCGACAAACAGCAGAGATAATGGGGTGTTTTAGTTTGCGCTCGTTAGTGATCGCGTAAATTTGTTCCCTGACTGTCTCTATTCTCCCCACGGCCAGCACCTCATTCTGCCGGACGACATACGACTCGATCGCGGTCGGCGCGACAAAATACCCGGCACCTGCCTGACCAAAAGCCTTCATGAGAGCGCTGTCATCAAACTCGCCCACGATACGGGGATGGATGCGCTCCGAGTCAAACCAGCGCAACAAGCGTGCATGCAAAGCGACTTCAATTCCCGGGAGCAGAAAAGGTGCGCCGTCCAGCAACTGTGGAAAAGGTAGACCAGATTTCTTGCGGAGGGATTTGGCGCCGAAGACGCTCACCCCACTTTCTCCAAGAAAATGATCATAACCACGCACATTGAGGTTGTCTGGCATGGGGCGATCTGCAATCACCATGTCAAGGCGATGCACCGCCAAGTCGGCCAGCAAGGTGGTCAATCGTCCTTCGCGGCAGACAAGCTTGACGGGTTCTTCAAAACTCAGGGAAGGTTCGACCAGGCGATAAGCCACCATCTTCGGAACGGAATCGGCAATGCCGACACGAAAAGTGACGCTCTGCGAGTGTGCGTCATCACGAATGGATTCCAGCAATTCATTGCCCAGCGAGAAGATCTGCTCGGCGTAGCTCAACATTCGCTGGCCAGTTTCGGTGAGTTCCAGACCGCGGCCGACACGGCGGAAAACTTCCACCCCGAGAGCGGCTTCGAATTCGCTCAACTGACCGCTGATCGATTGAGGCGTGAGATGCAGTTGTTCGCTGGCACGAGCAATGCTGCCCGATTTGGCAACCATCCAGAAATAGCGCAAGTGCTTGAAATTGAGCGCAGCCAAGGTGTCCTGTCCTTTGAGTTCTTGAATTCGTGCTGCGAAAATGCAAGTGGGAAATATCCCAAGACCCAGCAGGCAATCACATCGTATAAAACGATGTTTCATGCAATTATATTCGATTTGTAAGATATATTTTTTCGCTCTACCATCGTATCCCCAGTCAATCACAATGAAGGAAGCGTCATGCGTATCGATATTCAAGCAAGGGATTGGGCTGTATGAGCAAGCAATCTCGCCAAGGAGAATCGCGATCATGAAACGTATCCTGCTTTTCCTCGCCACCAACCTCGCCATCGTTCTGGTGTTATCCGTCACCATGCGCCTGTTGGGCGTTGAGCCTTATCTGAACGCCAACGGACTGAACCTGAGTGCGCTGCTGATCTTTGCGGCCGTGATGGGATTTGGCGGGTCGTTCATTTCACTGGCCATCTCCAAGTGGTCTGTTAAGAAGTCGATGGGCGTGCAGGTTATCGATGCGCCATCAAACTCGACTGAGTTCTGGCTGGTGGAAACCATCCGCAAATTCTCGGCGGAAGCCGGCATCAAGATGCCGGAGGTCGGGATTTATGAATCTCCCGAAGTCAATGCTTTCGCCACAGGAATGAGCAAGAACAGTTCCCTGATTGCCGTCTCGACCGGTCTGATACAACAAATGACGCGCAAGGAAGCGGAAGCGGTGCTGGGACATGAGGTTGCACACGCTGCCAACGGAGACATGGTGACGTTGGCGCTGATTCAGGGTGTGGTGAACACTTTCGTCATGTTCCTGTCCCGCGTGATCGGCCATCTGGTCGATCGGGTCGTATTCAAGACCGAACGCGGGCAAGGACCCGCATTCTTCGTCACCATGATCATCGCCGAACTGGTACTCGGCATATTGGCGTCGATCATTGTCATGTGGTTTTCCCGCCAGCGCGAATTCCGTGCCGATCGTGGCGGCGCCAGTCTGGCTGGTCGGCAAAACATGATCGCCGCGCTGGAGAAACTGAACGCCCTGCATCCGCAACCGCTGCCCGACAAGATGGCCGCCTTCGGTATTGCCGGCGGCGCTGGCGGCGGATTGCGGCGCCTGTTTATGACCCACCCGCCGCTGGAGGAGCGCATCGCGACCCTCAAGGCAAATCAAAAATACGATTGAACGTGGTCAAAGGCGATGCTTGATGCTGAGAAACTCTGGTACACCCTGACCACCGAGCAGGTCGCTACCGACCTCGGGTGCGACCCAGCACGTGGACTAGATCTGGGCGAAGCAGCCGAGCGTCTGGCCAGGGTTGGCCCGAACCGACTCGCCGAAAAGCCGCCGCGTCCGATTTGGCGCAAGTTCCTCGACCAGTTCAAGAGCCTGCTGGTCCTGATTCTGCTGGGCGCCGCCGTGGTGGCCGGCGCGATAGGCGACTGGAAGGATGCTGTCGTTATTGCCATCGTCGTACTGCTGAATGCGGCACTCGGATTTTTTCAGGAACACCGTGCCGAATCCGCTTTGGTGGCGCTGAAGAACATGCTGGCACCCACCGCCCGGGTACGCCGCGACGGCGAGATCAAGCAAATTGATGCCGGCAACCTGGTGCCCGGAGACCTGCTGCTGCTCGAAGCCGGTGACCGGATTTCGGCCGATGCGCGCATCCTCCATGCGCATGGTGCAGAAATCGCGGAAGCCGCCCTGACAGGCGAAGCTCATCCGGTGACAAAGAACGTCGATGCGGTTGAAGCAAGATCGTTGCTGGCGGAGCGACGGGGTATGGTGTTCCTGAACACCGTGGTAACGCGCGGTCGGCTTGAAGCTATCGTCACCGCCACCGGCATGCATACCGAAATGGGGCGGCTAGCCGGATTGCTGGCCGATACGGCCGAATCGATCACCCCCCTGCAAATTCAACTCGATACCCTGGGCAAGCGACTCGCGCTGATTGCCGGTGTTATCGTGACTCTGATTTTCATTCTGGGTATTGCGCGCGGTGACGACCTGGCACGCGCCGCGCTGATGGCGATCGCCCTGGCGGTAGCGGCGATTCCCGAGGGTCTGCCGGCGGTGGTGACGGTTACCCTGGCACTGGGCATGCACCGCATGGCCAAGCGTCATGCCATTGTGAAAAAACTCGCCGCTGTGGAGACACTGGGCTGCACCACGGTGATCTGCTCGGACAAGACCGGTACGTTGACTCTCAACCAAATGACGGTGCGCAGGCTCTTTGTCGCTGGGCAGAGGTTTTCGGTGAGCGGCAAAGGCTACCTGGCGGAGGGTGTGATCAAAGCAGAAGACAGCACGTTGCCACAAGTCGATCTGGCAACCTGTTTGCAGCCCGCCGCGCTCTGTGCCGACGCGCACATACGCGCTGGCGAACTGATCGGCGATCCCACCGAAGGCGCTTTGCTGGTGTTGGCAGGAAAGGCTGGCATTGATCCCGTCCTGCTTGCCGAGAAAACACCACGCATCGCCGAAATACCATTCGATTCGGCATACAAGTTCATGGCCACTTTCCATCAAGAGGGCGAAACAGTGAACATGTGGGTCAAAGGCGCGCCCGATGTCCTGCTCGCCCGCTCCGGGAAATACTTCACTGTCACCGGTGCAGCTGCTCTCGACGAAATAGCGCAGACGAAATTTGTCAGCGAGAACCGGACGTTGGCCGAGGAAGCCATGCGCGTGCTGGCTCTTGCCGGCCGCACGATTCCGGCAAATGAGTTTGATCCCGCTGGTGATTTGTTTGCCTGGGCTGGCGATCTCACCCTGTTAGGACTGGTTGGCATCATTGACCCGCCGCGGGCCGAGGCCAAGGAGGCGATCCGTCTTTGCCACGACGCCGGCATCCAGGTCAAGATGATTACCGGTGACCATGCGCTTACTGCAGCAGCCATTGCACGCGAACTGGGACTGCACGGCGAGGTACTCGAAGGCCGTGAACTCGATGCTCTCGACCGACCGGCGCTGGCCGCTCTGGTCGAGCGAACCGCCGTTTTTGCCCGTGTCGCGCCAGAGCACAAGATGCACATCGTCGAAGCCTTGCAGGCCCGTGGGCATGTGGTCGCCATGACCGGGGACGGGGTCAATGACGCACCGGCCCTTAAAACCGCCGACATCGGAATAGCCATGGGCATCACCGGCACCGAAGTGAGCAAGGAGGCTGCCACCCTGATTCTCACAGACGACAATTTTGCCTCGATCGTGCGTGCCGTCAAGGAAGGGCGCACCATCTACGACAATATCGTCAAATTTGTGCGCTTTCAGCTATCCACAAACATCGGCGCCATTTTTACGGTGCTTGGCGCACCGCTTCTGGGTTTGACCGCGCCGTTCACGGCCATCCAGATTCTTTGGGTCAATATCATCATGGATGGTCCGCCCGCCATGACCCTTGGCGTCGAACCAGCGCGTCGTGGCATCATGCGCGAAGCACCGCGCACGTCAGGCAGTTCGATCCTTTCCTGGCAGCGGCTTTGGCGTGTCGGACTATACGGTCTGACCATGGCAGTGGGTACG
>JBAYVV010000019.1:0-38318 GCA_041674465.1 Sterolibacterium sp. | reverse complement strand
GCTTTTCGGCAGACAGCGTGCTCGACCATTGGGTCCAGGCCGAGGCGGAAATCGACTGACTGCTCAAGGAAGGCAAGCTCAATACCTGAAACAATACCTGCAACCTGGCCTGAAACCTGATGCTTCGGGTGCTAGGCCAGCGTCAGGATGATGCCCGCCAGCGGCGGCAGCGTCAGCGTCAGCGATGCGGGCAGGTTCATCCAGGGCGGGCGGCTGGCGTGCATTGCTGCCGGGCCGTTGCCGAGATTGCTGCCCCCGTAGTATTCCGAATCGGTATTCAGCAATTCGCGATAGGCGCCAGCCCGTGGCACGCCGATCCGATAATTCTGACGCGGCACCGGCGTGAAATTGAAGACGACCACGGCGAAGCTGCCATCACGCGCAAAGCGCAGCCAACTGATCACCGACTGTTCGTTATCGTGACAATCGATCCAGCCGAAGCCCTGCGCGGAGAAATCCAGGTCGTGCAATGCCGGCAGCGCCACATACAGCCGGTTCAAGTCACGCACCAGCGACTGCAGGTTGGCATGCGGCGGCTGCGCCAGCAGTGCCCAAGGCATTTCCTCGCTGCTGCGCCATTCATGCGGCTGGGCGATCTCCCCGCCCATGAAATCGAGCTTCTTGCCCGGCATGGTCATCTGGTAGGCGAAGAGCAGACGCAGATTGGCAAAGCGCTGCCACTGGTCGCCGGGCATTTTGCCAAGCAGGGCGCGCTTGCCATGCACCACCTCGTCGTGCGACAGCGGCAGGACGAAATTCTCAGTGTAGGCATAGAGCTGGCCGAAGGTCAGACGTTCATGATGGTAGCGACGATGGACCGGGTCGTTCTCCATGTAGTCGAGCGTGTCGTGCATCCAGCCCATGTTCCATTTCATCGAGAAGCCCAGGCCACCCAGATGCACCGGCCGCGACACCATCGGCCAGGCCGTCGATTCCTCGGCGATGGTCAGGGCGCCGGGGAAATCATGATGCACCATGGTGTTGAGTTCCTGCAGGAACTGGATCGCCTCGAGGTTCTCACGGCCGCCGTGGCGGTTCGGCAGCCACTCGCCGGCCTTGCGCGAATAATCGAGGTAAAGCATCGACGCCACGGCGTCGACGCGCAGGCCATCGGCATGGAACTCCTCCAGCCAGTAGTGAGCACTCGAAAGCAGGAAGCTCTTGACCTCGTTGCGGCCAAAATTGAAAACATGGGTGCCCCAGTCGGGTTGCCATTTGAGGCGCGGATCCTCATGTTCGTAGAGCGCAGTGCCATCGAAATGCGCCAGTGCGAAATCGTCGCGCGGAAAGTGTCCCGGCACCCAGTCGAGGATCACGCCCAGGCCAGCCTGGTGGCAGGCGTCAATCAGGTAACGCAAGTCATCGGGCGACCCGAAGCGCGAGGTCGGCGCGAAATGGCCGGTGCTCTGGTAGCCCCAGGATTCATCGAGCGGATGCTCCATGAGCGGCATGAATTCGATATGCGTATAGGCCAGGTCGCGCACATAGGGAATCAGCCGTGCAGCCAGTTCGCGGTAGGTGTAGAAGCGGCCGTCCGGATGGCGCATCCAGGAACCGGCATGGATTTCGTAGATCGACAGCGGCGCATGCTGCCAGTCCCAGTTTGCGCGCCGTTCCTGCCAGGCCGCATCGCCCCAGGCATATTCGGTATGGCCGGTGACCAGTGCCGCCGTGGCCGGACGCGGCTCGAAACAGCGCGCATACGGGTCGGCCTTGACCGCGATGGCGCCGCTCTGGCGGTTGCGCAACTCGAATTTGTAGAGCGTACCTGCTGCCATGCCCGGAATGAAAAGTTCCCAGACCCCACTCGCCCCCAGCGTCTGCATCGGATGCACACGCCCATCCCAGCGGTTGAAATCACCCACCACCGAAACCCGGCCGGCATTCGGCGCCCAGACCCGGAAGCACACGCCGGCCACGCCGCGACGGGATTCGGCTCGCGCGCCCAGCAGCCGATAGGCTTGAAAGTTGCGCCCTTCATTGAACAAGTAAAGATCATCGGCCGGCGGCTCGGGCGGGAAGGCGTACGGATCATGCAGCCGTCGCGTCGCCCCGTCCTCCTCCACGACCAGCTGGTAGGCGGCCGGCGGCTGCGCTGCGGCGGGCAGTTCGCCGCGCCACTCAAATAATCCCTTGTCATGAATACGCTGCAACGCCTGCAGCTCTGCCCGGTCTGCCCAGGCTACGGCAACACTGCGTGCATAGGGCCGAAACACCCGCAAGCGCCAGCCTGCACCATCCCGGTGCAAACCGAGTAAATGAAACGGATCGTGCTCTCGGGATTCCAGCAATGAACGCAAGGCGGCTTCAACCATAAGGGCATCTGGATTACACTTGAACAAGTGCCTATTGTAGTCTCCGAGAGGAAGCAGCATGCAATCGAACCCGCAGCAAGAACATCCCGTCAATGATCCGCATCTT
Organism: Sterolibacterium sp.; assembly: GCA_041674465.1. Lineage (GTDB taxonomy): Bacteria > Pseudomonadota > Gammaproteobacteria > Burkholderiales > Rhodocyclaceae > JACRAR01. The sequence goes on along the minus strand of JBAYVV010000019.1, from coordinate 35,897 downwards.
GACCCGCACCTGACGCGTTCCGCCTTCGCCTTCATCCTGGCCGGCGGGCGCGGCAGCCGCCTGTTGCAACTGACCAACTGGCGTTCCAAGCCGGCAGTGCCTTTCGGCGGCAAGTTCCGCATCATCGATTTCACCTTGTCAAACTGCGTCAACTCCGGCATCCGGCGTATCGGCGTGGCCACCCAGTACAAGGCGCAAAGCCTGATCCATCACCTGCAGCGCGGCTGGAGCTTCCTCGACGGGCGCTTCGACGAGTTCATCGATCTGCTGCCGGCGCAGCAGCAGGTAGCCGAAAACTGGTATCTCGGCACCGCCGATGCGGTGTTCCAGAATCTCGATGTCTTGCGTCGCAATCGGCCGAAATACGTGTTCATCCTCTCCGGCGATCATGTGTACAAGATGGATTACGCCAAGATGCTGGAACAGCATGTGCATTCGCGCGCCGACCTGACCGTGGCCTGCATCGACGTGCCGATCGAGGAAGCCAGCGCCTTCGGCGTGATGGGGCTGGACGAGAGCAAGCGCGTCGTCAGCTTTGCCGAAAAACCGAAAAATCCCGAGCCGATGCCGGGGCAGCCGACCCGCGCCATGGCCAGCATGGGCGTGTATGTCTTCAACACCGAATTTCTCTATGAGCAGCTGATCCGCGACAGCGACGTGAAACTCTCCTCTCACGATTTCGGCAAGGACCTGATCCCCTACGCCGTGTCGCGTTACCGCGTCTTCGCTCACAACTTCAACGACAGTTGCGTCGGCTTGAAGCACGATGTACCCGAGGAGACAAACGCAGTTCCCTATTGGCGCGACGTCGGTACCATTGATGCGTATTGGGAAGCCAACATGGAACTCACCAAGGTCACGCCCGACCTCAACATCTACGACGAAGAATGGCCGATCTGGACCTACCAGGAGCAACTGCCGCCGGCCAAATTCGTTTTCGACGACGACGGGCGGCGCGGCATGGCGATCGACTCCCTGGTCTCCGGCGGCAACATCATCAGCGGCGCGGAAGTGCGCCGTTCGATGCTGTTCTCGCGAGTGCGGGTGCACAGCTTCGCCACGGTCGAGGATGCCGTAATCCTGCCCAAGGTGGATATCGGACGCAGCGCGCGCCTGCGCCGCGTGGTGGTGGACAAGCACTGCCGGATTCCCGACGGCATGGTGATCGGTTACGATGCCGCCGAAGACCGCAAGCGCTTCCATGTCACCGAGAAAGGCATCACCCTGGTCACGCCGGAGATGCTCGGCCAGCATGCCCACTACATTCGCTGATACTGCATTCGAATGAAGCCGCCGCTGGACCTGGTGTTTCTCTGGCACATGCACCAGCCGGATTATCGCGACCATCGCCAGGATGAACTGGTGCTGCCGTGGGTCTATCTGCATGTCATCAAGGATTACACCGACATGGCCGCGCACCTGGAGCGGCACCCGCAGATCCGCGCGGTGATCAATTTCGTTCCGGTGCTGCTGGAGCAGATCGAAGATTACGCGGCGCAATTCGAGACCGGGCAGTTCCACGATCAGTTGCTGCAATTGCTGGCCTGCCCGGATTTGGAGCACCTCAGCAAGACCCAGCGCGCTTTTCTGCTTAACACCTGCTTTCGCTGCAACCACACCACGATGCTGGCGCCCTTCCCCCTTTATCAGCGCCTGCACGATCTCTTTCTCATGCTTGGCGACGGAGATCAGGATGGGCTCGACTATCTCTCCGGCGCCTATTTCGCCGACCTGGTGACTTGGTACCACCTGGCCTGGACCGGCGAAACCGAGCGACGCCGCCAGCCCGTCCTGGCACAGCTCATGAGCAAAGGCCAAGGCTATACGCTGGCCGACCGGAAAGCCTTGCTGGCGTTGATCGGCGAGGATATCAAAAGCATCATTCCGCGCTACCGGGCACTGGCAGAGCGCGGTCAGATCGAAATTTCCTGCACACCGCAGACGCATCCGCTGGCGCCGCTGCTGATCGACTTCAAGGTCGCGCGCGAAGCCCAGCCCGATGCCTCACTGCCCGCCACCGCCGCCTATCCGGGCGGCCGCAGCCGCGTCGTCGCGCAGATCGAGGCTGCCCGCGCCAGCCACGCCAGCCGCTTCGGCCAGCCGCCGGTCGGCATGTGGCCGGCCGAGGGGGCGATCTCGACGGCCTACGTGCAAAAACTTGCGGCGCAAGGCTGCCGCTGGATCGCCAGCGGCGAAGGTGTGCTGAATGCTTCCCTGCATCGAACCAACTGCGCCGACGGCCGCGCAGTTTTCCGACCGTGGCAGCTAGCCGGCGCACCAGGCCTGACGCTCTTCTTCCGCAACGAGAAACTTTCCGACCTGATCGGCTTCGAGTACGCCAAGTGGCATGGCCAGGATGCAGCCCTGCACTTCGTCGCCGAACTCGAAGCCATCCATGCCGCCACGCCTGAAGATGAATCAGCGGTGGTCAGCATCATCATGGATGGCGAGAACGCCTGGGAGCACTATCCCTACAATGGACATTTCTTCTTCGAAGACTTGTACGCGCAGCTCGAGCAGCATCCCGGCATCCGCACCACCACCTACACCGAATTGCTCGACCGTGCCGGTCCGCCGCCGGTGTCGACGCTGCAGCAACTCGTCGCCGGCAGCTGGGTGTATGGCACGCTATCGACCTGGATCGGCGACGCCAACAAGAATCGCGCCTGGGACCTGCTCTGCGCCGCCAAGCAAAGCTATGACCTCGTCATGGCGAGCGAGCGGCTTTCGTCCCAGGCACGCACCAATGCCGCGGCACAGTTGGCGATTTGCGAAAGCTCCGACTGGTTCTGGTGGTTCGGCGACTACAACCCGGAGATCACGGTCGCCAGTTTCGACCGGCTGTTCCGCCGCAACCTCGCCAACCTTTACTATCTGCTCGAATTGTCGCCACCCGCGCACCTCGACTTGCCCATCTCCGCAAGTTCCGGCGACAGCCCGCATCAAACCGAGGGCGGCGGCAGCATGCGCCGCGCCCAGCAGCAACCCGCTTCCTAACCTCACCCGAGACCATCATGCCCGGCACCCATTTCCAACTCGAAGTCAATCCGGCGATTCCACCGCGCCTGGCGCGGCTCGAAGAACTCTCCAACAACCTCTGGTACAGCTGGGATCGCGCGACCCGCGCGTTATTCTCGCGGCTGCATCCGACCCTGTGGCATGCGGTGAATCACTGTCCCAAAGCCTTCCTCAAACGCATTGACCAGAAGCGTCTGCTCAGCGCTGCCGAAGATCCGATTTTTCTGGGGACCATGAGCCGGGTGCTGTCGGCCTACGACAGCTATCACCAAGGCACCCAGGAAAATCACAGTCACCACGCCCTGGGCCAGAACGACCTGATCGCCTACTTTTGCGCCGAGTTCGGCTTTCACGAAAGCCTGCCGATCTATTCCGGCGGCCTCGGCATCCTTGCCGGTGACCATTGCAAAGGCGCCTCGGACATGCGCCTGCCCTTCATTTCGGTCGGTCTGCTCTATCGCCAGGGCTATTTCCAGCAAACCATAGACCGCGACGGCCGCCAGCATCCGCATTATTTCGACACCGACTTCGACGACCTGCCGATCGTTCCTGTGCTGCGCGAGGACGGCAACGAAATGCTGATTTCGGTAGAACTGCCCGGGCGTAGCGTGTGGGCCAAAGTCTGGTCAGCCAAGACCGGCAACACCATGCTATATCTGCTGGATACCGACCTGGCCCGCAATACCCCGGCCGACCGCGACATCACCCACCGTCTCTACGGGGGCGACCGCACCACCCGCATCGAGCAGGAAATCCTGCTCGGCGTCGGCGGTGTGCGCACCTTGCGCGAACTCAACATCAAGCCGACCGTCTGGCACATCAACGAAGGACATGCCGCCTTTCTGATCCTGGAACGAATCCGCGGCCTGCACGGCCAGGGGCTGGCCTTCGCCAGCGCACTCGAAGCGGTGGCGTCGAATACCGTGTTCACCACCCACACCGCGGTGCCGGCGGGTCATGACCATTTCACCGAAGACATGATGCTGCATTACTTCAGCCAGTTCTGCAATGACACTGGCATCAGCGGCGCCGACCTGCTCGGCCTGGGACGCACGCCCAACAGCCCCGAGTTCAACATGACGGCACTGGCGATTCGAGGCTCGCGCTTTCACAATGGCGTCTCGCGCATCCATGGCAATCTCTCCTCGTCGATTCTGGCCAGCCTGTGGCCGCAGATCGATTCGGCCGAAAATCCGGTGGACTACGTCACCAATGCCGTGCACGTACCCTCCTTCCTGGCGACCGACTGGCACGAGACCTTCGACCGGCATCTCGGTCTGGGCTGGTTGCACCGTCTCACCGACCAGAACTGCTGGCAAGGCGTGCAGCGCATTCCCGACCAGATTTTCTGGAGCATCCGCCAGTCGCTCAAGGCCCAACTGCTGCATCTGATCCGTCATCGGGTGCGCGAGCAGCACCTGCGCAACCAGGGCTCGGAATCTCACCTCGACCGCATCCTGAAATACGCCGATCCGGCCAACCCGACGGTCCTGACCATCGGCTTCGCGCGCCGCTTCGCCACCTACAAACGCGCCGCATTGCTTTTCAACAACCGCAACTGGCTGCGCGACATTCTCGGCAACGAAGCGCGGCCGGTGCTCTTTATTTTCGCCGGCAAGGCGCATCCGGCCGACGAGCCCGGCCAGTCGCTGATCCGCCAGATCAGCGAGCTGTCGCGCCAACCGGACTTCGAGGGCCGCATCATGGTGCTAGAAGGCTACGACCTGCATTTGGCGCGGCGACTGGTGTCGGGTGTGGATGTCTGGCTCAACAATCCGATCTATCCGCTCGAAGCCTCAGGCACCTCGGGCATGAAAGCCGCCATCAACGGCGCCATGAATCTTTCGGTACTCGACGGCTGGTGGGGCGAGGGCTACGACGGCAAGAACGGCTGGGCGATCAAGCCAACCTCGGAAGGGCTTGATCCCGGTGAGCGTGACAACGAGGAAGCGCGCACGCTGTACGAGTTGCTCCAGGACAGTGTCATTCCGCTCTACTATCGCAACAGTTCGCTCGGTTATTCACCCGAATGGGTCGCGATGGCCAAGCACTCCATCGCCAGCATCATGCCGCGCTTCAACATGCAGCGCATGCTCAGCGAATACACGAAAAAGTTCTATGCCCCCGCCGCCGCCCAATGGCGCAAATATGCCGGGGAAAACTTTGCCGGCGCCCAGCATGTCGCGGCATGGAAGGCCCGGATCCGCAATGCCTGGCCCGGTGTGCGCCTGCGCCGGGTGGAACTGCCCCTGGCACGCGTGCGCTATGGCGAAGCGCTGTGCTTCGAGGTCGCGGTGCAGCTCAACGGCCTCGAGCCCAAGGACCTGATCGTGGAACTGGTGATTTCCCGCCCCGGCGAAAACAATCCGGCCAAGTGCAAGCGCTACGCGCTGCGTCACGAGCAAGTGCTCGAGCGCGGCGAGCACCTCTTCGTGCGGGAACTGAGTCTGGAACAGTGCGGCAAGATGGACTATCGCATCCGCGCCTTCCCGCATCACGATCTGCTCACGCATCCTTTTGAAATGGGCATGATGGAGTGGCTATGAAGCAACTGATCGACACGCCTGCCTGGCAGACTCTAAGCACGCTGTCGCGCCACAGCCTGGCTTTGCGCGAACTGTTCGCCACCGACCCGCAGCGCTTCGGACGCTTCTCGCTGAACCACGACGGACTGCTGCTGGATTTTTCGAAGCAGCGCGTCAACAGCGAAGTGATGACGGCGCTGCACAGCCTATGGACCAGCGCCAAGGTGCCAGAGTGGATCGCAAAAATGCGCGCCGGAGAACCGATCAATGCCAGCGAAGGACGCGCGGTGCTGCACATTGCCCTGCGCGAACCGGCGCCGCGCAGGGAAGTGTGTGCGGTGCTCGAAAAAATGCGCGGCTTTTGTGCGGACATCCACTCCGGCAGCTGGCGCGGCGCTTCGGGTGAAACCATTTGCGACGTGGTCAACATCGGCATCGGTGGCTCCGACCTCGGGCCGAAAATGGCCACTCAGGCGCTTTCTGCCTTCCATGCGCCGCAGCTGCGCGTCCATTACGTCTCGAATCTGGATGCCGCCCACCTGGCCACCACGCTGGCCCGGCTTGATCCGAAACGCACGCTGTTCGTCATCGCCAGCAAGACCTTCACCACCCAGGAGACCATGACCAATGCGCGTTCGGCGCGTGCCTGGCTGGTTGCGGCACTCGGCGAGGCTGCCGTGGCGCGGCACTTCGTCGCGGTGTCCACTAATCTCAAGGCGGTCGCCCAATTCGGCATCGATCCGACCAACGTGTTCGAATTCTGGGACTGGGTCGGCGGACGCTTCTCGCTCTGGTCTGCGATCGGACTGCCACTGGCACTGGCGGTGGGCTATGCCCATTTCGAACGCCTACTGGCCGGCGCGCATGCCATGGACCAGCATTTTTTTACTGCGCCCGTCGCACAGAACCTGCCGGCAACGCTGGCCCTGCTGGGACTCTGGAACATCAATTTTCTCGATGCCTCGACCCAGGCGGTGCTGCCTTACAGCCAGTCGCTCGAACATCTCTCGCGCTACCTGCAGCAACTCGAAATGGAAAGCAACGGCAAGCAGGTCGGCCGCGACGGCCAGCCGGTCGGCTGCGCCACAGCGCCGGTGGTATGGGGCGAACCCGGCACCAACGGCCAGCATGCTTTCTACCAGTTGATCCACCAGGGCGGCCGCCTGATCCCCTGCGATTTTATCGCGCTCAAGCAGGCCGATTTCGATCTGCCCGGGCATCATGCCGCCTTGCTCGCCAACTGTTTCGCCCAGAGTGAAGCACTCATGCGCGGCAAGACACTGGCCGAAGTGCGCACGGAGTTGAAGACCGCTGGCATGGTTGAAGAAAAAATCCTGCAACTCGCGCCGCTCAAGGTGTTTCCCGGCAACCAGCCCTCCACGACGCTGCTGCTAGACCGTCTCGATCCGTATTCGCTCGGGCAATTGATCGCGCTCTATGAACACAAGACTTTCGTCCAGGGCATCCTGTGGGGACTCAACTCCTTCGATCAGTGGGGCGTCGAATACGGCAAACAACTCGCCTCGCGCCTGCTGCCCATGCTCGAAGGCAAGCAGCCCCTGAGCGCCCTGGACAGTTCGACGACAGGATTGATCACCGCCTGCAAAGCCTGACTCTGCAGCATCTTCGCGTGAGATGAAAAAACTCAAAGTCCTTTTCGTCACTTCCGAGATCGCCCCCTGGGTCAAGACCGGCGGGCTGGGCGATGTGTGCGGGGCGCTGCCACAGGCGCTGCGTGAACTGGGCGTCGATGTGCGCCTGCTGGTACCGTACTACCCCGCCCTCGCTCAGGCATTTCCGTCGGCGAAACGCGTTGCCGAAGTCAGCGACCTTGGCGGACAGCTGCCGGCGGTGACATTGCGCCAGGCCACGACGGCAAGCGGCCTGCCCTTGCTGCTGCTCGACTGCCCGCCCCTCTTTATGCGTCCCGGCAACCCCTACCTGGATGCCGATGGCAGTGACTGGCCGGACAATGCCATCCGCTACGGCCTGCTCTCGCGCGTCGCCGCGCTGCTCGGCAGCGACGCCAATCCGCTGCCCTGGCAGGCACAACTGATCCATTGCCACGACTGGCAAACGGCGCTGGCACCGGCTTATCTCAAATACCTCGGCGGAACCCATTCAGCACGGGCGGCGACGCTGATCACGGTGCACAACCTCGCCTTCCAGGGACTGTTCGGCGCAACCCTGCTTGCTGAACTCGGCCTGCCGCCGCAGGCTTGGCAGATCGACGGGGTCGAGTACTACGGCCATTTGTCCTTCCTCAAGGCCGGCCTGCAGCATGCCGACTGGATCACCAGCGTCAGCCCCACCTACGCCAGCGAAATCCAGACCGACGCAGAAGGCATGGGCCTGGCCGGCCTGCTGCGCTGGCGCAGCGAGCGGCTCTCGGGAATCCTCAACGGCATCGACGATGATCTCTGGAATCCGGCGACGGACCCGCATCTGCCCGCCCATTACGTTGCCGGCAATCTGCAGGGCAAGGCCGCCAACAAGCTGGCCCTGCAACGGCGCATGGGGCTCGCCGAGAATGCCAGCATGCCGCTGCTGGGCGTCGTCAGCCGCCTCACCGAGCAGAAGGGGCTGGACCTGCTGCCGCCGCTCGCCGCCGAAATCGCCGCGCTGCCGGCGCAACTGGCCGTGCTGGGCAGCGGCAGCCGCGAACTCGAAGACGCTTTCCGGAACATGGCGCAAACCCATCCCGGTCAGTTCGCGACGCAGATCGGCTTCGACGAGGGACTCGCGCACCTCATCGAGGCTGGCGCCGACATGTTCCTCATGCCCTCGCGCTTCGAACCCTGCGGCCTCAACCAGATGTACAGCCTGCGCTACGGCACGCCGCCCATCGTGCGCCGCACCGGTGGCCTCGCCGACAGCGTCATCGATTGCATCCCGGCCACGCTTGCCAGCGGCACGGCCAACGGCTTTGCTTTCGCGGCGCCGACTGAAGACGCCTTATTGACTGCTATCGAGCGCGCTGTCCTGGCCTGGCGCGAACCCGCCATCTGGCGTCAGCTTCAGCACAACGGCATGAATCGAGACTGGAGCTGGCAGGTTCCGGCGCAGCAGTACGCCGATCTCTATCGGCGCCTGGCAGCCGGGTAGCCGGTAGCCAGCTCGATCAGCGGCAGGGCTGGTCGAGCTGGCGCTTGCTGCCGTCCTTGTTGAGCGCCACATAAGTCAGCAGCGCTTCGGTCACCCTGACGATGAACGGATTGGCCGGATTGCGCTCGGCATAGACCTGCACATCGACGGTGATGGACGTTTTGCCGACGCGCACTACTTCGGCATAAAAACTCACCAGATCGCCCACCGAGATCGGCTGCTTGAAGAGGAAAGAATTCACCGCGACCGTGGCAATACGGCCACGTGCCAGACGATGCGCCGGGATGCTGCCGGCAATGTCGACCTGGGCCATCACCCAGCCGCCGAAAATATCGCCGGAAGGATTCATGTCGGACGGCATCGGTACCACCCGCAACACCGGCTCCTGGTCGGGCAGCTTGACGGCTTCGTTGATCATGCTTGGTTCTCCGGTCATGGGGTGATTTCAACTCGATTGCGACCACTGCGCTTGGCATGATAAAGCGCCGCATCGGCACGCATCAGTACCGCATCGGCGCTGTCATCGGCAGCATCCAGCACGGAAATGCCAATGCTTACCGTCACCAGGATCTCAGTACCGCATTGCTGCAGCGGCGTACTGGCGATTTTCTGGCGCAGCCGCTCCGCGAAAATTTGTGCCGCAGTCAGGTCGGCGCCGGCAAGAATGATGGCGAATTCCTCACCGCCGACACGGCCGCCGGTATCGATCTTGCGCAAGGCCTCGCGCATCAGGGTGGCGAAATGCACCAGCACGGCATCGCCGGTCAAATGTCCGTATTCGTCATTGACGCGCTTGAAGAAATCCAGATCGAGCATGAGTACCGCCATATTCAGCGTATCCAGCCGCTTGACCCGCGCCAGTTCGCCTTCGAGGCGGGCAAGGAAATGGCGCCGGTTGGACAGGCCGGTCAGCGTATCGGTGGTTGCCAGTTCGCGCAATTCAGCTTCAAGGCGCTTGCGTTCGGTAATGTCGCGATTGCTGACGCGACGCCCCTGGTCCTCGCCATCCAGGCCGCGTACCGCGTTGCAGGCATGGGCGATCCAGCGGATTTCGCCATCGTTGCGGACGATGCGAAAATCAACTTCAGCGAACTCCAGATTCTCTTCCTGCAAATGGGACTGCATCATGGCCTGGTCATCGGGATGCACGATGCGTTCAAGCAGATCGGGGAAAGCAATGAACTCGCTGAGTGAATAACCCGAAATCCGCGCGCAGGAGGGACTCATGTAGAGTATCTGGCGCTGCGGGTTGATCCAATACACCCAGTCGTAGGTATAGTCGGTCACGGTGCGCAGCAAGGCTTCGCTCTGAACCAGGCGCTGCTCCAGTCTGACCCTGCTGATTGAGTAACGAATCGCCCGGGCGAGGCTGTCACTGTCGAAGCCGCCCTTGACCAGGTAGTCCTGGGCGCCGGCCTCCAGGGCCTGCAGCGCAAAACTGCTGTCGTCATTGCCGGTCAGAACGATCAGCGGCACAATGCTTCTGGCATGATGCAAATGCTGCACCGTATGCAGCCCGGTCGAATCCGGCAAGCTCAGATCCGCCAGCACGACATCGTGCTGTCTTTCCCTCAGCTGCTGCTTGGCCTGACTCAGATCGGTAACCCAGACGACTTCGTAACGCGTACCGCTCGCCATGTGCAAAGCCCGCTTCACCAGATTGGCGTCAGATGCCTCATCCTCGACCAGCAATACACGGCAATGCGCCCGGCAATTCGGGGTGTCAGGCATCTCCGCTCAATCCTTCTTGGGCAGGCGGGTAAGCACGAACCAGTAATTGCCCACCTGCCGGATGGCGTCGATGAATTGTTCCATATCGACCGGCTTGGTGATGTAGCCGGCCGCACCCAGATGGTAGGAGGCAACGATGTCGCGTTCGACATCCGAGGTGGTCAGCACCACCACCGGGATGGCCTTGAGCGCCTCGTCGGCCTTGATCACCGCGAGGAACTCGCGGCCGTTCATGCGCGGCATGTTGAGATCCAGCAAAATCATGTCCGGCCGCGGCACGCTTTGGTATTGCTCGCTTTGATGGCGCAAAAAGGCCAGCGCCTCGATGCCATCGACGACATGGTGCAACTTGCAATAGACCCGCCCTTCCTGGAGCGCCGAGCGAACCAGATGCGCATCCGCCGGCTCGTCTTCAACGAGCAGGATATCGAATGGTGCTGTGTTGTCATGAATCATGAGTTTTCTCCATCGGGAAGTTCGAAGACCACCCTGGCGCCACCCTGGGAAGAGTTTTCAATCCAGATTTTACCGTGACGACTCTCGATAATCCGGCGGGCGATCGACAGACCGATGCCCGTGCCCGAATCGTCATTAACGCGGATGCTGGCAGGGGCAAGTCTTTCAAAAATTTCAAAGACCCGCTCGAGGTACTCGCTGCCAATCCCCGGACCGTTGTCGCTGACGCTATAACGGCTCACGCCACCGATGCGCTCGCCTTCGATGCGAATGACCTGGGCAAGCTTCGGGTCGATCGGCCGGCCGTGGTGCAATGCATTTTCCAGCAGTATGGCAAACAGGTCGGTCAGGCGCGGACGATCCAGCCAGGCCTGCGGCAGGGTTTGAATCTCAAGGCGCACACCGAGTTCCTTGATCTGATCCGCCAGACGCTTCTCGACCGCTGACACGACAGCATTGGTGTCTTCCAGGCCGACTTCGCCACGCGGCACACCAGCCGCCAGGTAAAGCTGAATGTCGCGCACCAGGCTGCGCAGGTGGCCAGCATCGTGCTCCAGCGTTTCCAGGGCATGCCGCGCTTCCTCATCCTCGCTCAGCCCGGGCTGATTCAACAGGCGGGAGCGCAAACGCTGGGCATAACTGGTGAGGCGGCGTGTCGGTTCCATCAGATGATGCGCGGAGACTTCGGCGAAGCGGGTGAGGTCGGCATTGGCGCGGGTGATCGTCAGATTTCTCTTCTGCAGCTCGGTTTCGGCCAGCTGTTGTTCGAGCAGACGGCGGCGCAACTGCAGGAATAACAAGATCAGCATGGACAGTCCGAACACCCAGATCACGCCCAGCGGCAGGAGATTTTTCCTGAAGTCGCTCCTGGCATCCTCCAGATAGGCTTGCATCGGCACGATGACACCCACCCCACCGCGTACATCGCCGACTTTGTAGCCCTGAAATGCATGGCATTTGAGGCAGCCTGCCTCGGCTTTGATCGCCCCCATCAGCCGTAGCACCGGCTTGCCCCTGACTTCGGTGAATTCCGAGACTTCCTGGACGCCTTGCTCGAACTGCAGCAAGGCGGAGGTTTCCCAGGCATCGGCGGCATTGTCAGGATTGATCAGCCTGAGGCTGGTGAGTTTTCCCTGCACGCCGAACATGTCAGCATAATCCGTCATCGCCTGGCGCATGATGTAGGCTGGGTTCATCAGCGTGAGCTTTCTGCCGGAAGGTGTCTGGATATCGCGTTCGGGAAGATGCGCCAGTCCCGGATTGGGCGGCGTGCGTGCGTCGATCGGCACATACGCGCCGCCATGACTCGTCGCCCATCTGCGGAAGGACAGATCCTTGTTGAAATGGATGCGCGCCTCCATTTTCGCCAGTACTTCGGCATGTTTGTGCACGTCATGCCAATCCCAGGCCAGGATGCTGACTATGCTCGCCGACCAGATAAACATCACGGCGATGGTGACGCCGCTCAGTAACTGATGATGTTTCATGCTGCTTGTTCCTTGTCGACGTTCACGGGGATTTCGAAAACGAACTCGCTGCCCTGCCCTGCTCCCGCCGATTCCGCCCAGATGCGCCCGCCATGATGCTCGACGATGCGGCGGCACAGGGCCAGGCCCATGCCGGTTCCGGCGAAACGCTCGCGCGACTGCAGCCGGCTGAAGAAATGGAACAGCCGGTCGATCTGGGATGGGTCAATGCCGATGCCGTGATCGCGCACGCTGACGCGCCAAACATTTTCGGTGACCAGGGAGTTCACTTCGATGCGCGGTGGTGTGGCCGGCTCGTGGTAGTGCGCCGCATTGCCGACCAGATTCTGCAACAGTCGCGTCATTTCGTCGCGGCTGGCGTACACGCGCGGCCAAACGCCGCCGATCTCGATGCTGGCTTGCGCCTCCTCGATCGCCGGCGCGAGAAAGTCGAGCGCCTCATCGAGCGAAGTGCGACTCTCCATCCACTCCTTCCCCTCGGTTTTCCGGCCGACACGCGAGTATTCGAGCAGCGAGACAATCATCTGATCCATGCGCCGGGCGCCATCCAGAGCGTAGGTCAGGTTTTCGCGGTTGTTTTCGTCGAGTTGTTCCTGCAATCCCTTTTGCAGCAATTGCAGGTGACCGCTGATCATGCGCAGGGGCTGGCGCATGTCGTGCGAAACGCTATAGGCAAACTGATCGAGGTCGGCATTGGAGCGCAGCAAGGCTTCGGTCTTCGCCTGCATCTCGAGATTACGCTGCTCCAATTGGCGATTGGTCAGGGCCAATTCATGGGTTCTTGCTTCGACCTGCTGTTCCAGTTCGCTGCGCGCGTGCTGCAGCGCTTCAAGTTGACTGAGGATGGTGCGCGACATACGGTTCAGAGCATCGGAAAGTTGGCCAATCTCATCCTGGCGATTGATATGGACCTCACTCGCGAAATCTCCCGCGGCAATTCTCCCAGCCTGCGCCGACAAGGCGACCAGCGGCGTTGAAATCAGCCGCGCCAGCAGGATATTGATCAGCACCGCAATCACGATGAAGGTGATGACAAAATTCAACGCGACTTCGGCGACCGCCTGCTTGACCTTGTCATCCACGACCTCGGTACGAAAACCCAGCCGGATCACCCCGGCATGTTCCTTGCGAGCATCGAACACCGGGATTGTGACATCGAAGTATTCGTGGCCGTCGTCGCGCAGGTAGGTCTGCGTGATCGGTACAGAGGTAGCCAGGCTGCGGCGCATGGCTTCGTCCGTGGCGACGTAGCCGACCCGGCCCGGCGTGGTGTGGAAAATTCCCTTGCCAGTCATGTCGGCGATGCCGACATAGCTGATGTAGAGATTGTTCTCAATCACCTGCCGGAGTTTCTTGTTCATGCCCGTCAGGCTTTCCAGCGGCAGGCCGAGGTTGAGCATTTCCGTCAGCACACTGTTCAGGCTTTGTCCCAGGCCGTAGCTGCCGGTGATCAGGGCCTCAGTGTAATTCTTGCGGAAATTCACGATATTTACCGCGGAACTGATGAACAGGGACACCAGCAGGATGCTGATGGTAAGCAGGATGATTTTTCTGTTCAGCTTCATGGCTTTCTACTTGATGATGTTTTCACCGGCCATCTGCAGAACTTCCACCGGCACGTTGAGGCCAAACTGCCGCGCCTTCGCCAGATCGACCGCGAAACCGTATTCCCTGGGCCATTCGGGCAGGATCTCGGCGACTGCTTTGCCCTCGAACAGGTCCCGGATCATGCGCGCCGCCTGCTTGCCGATCGAGGCATGCGCCGCATAAACCACTGCTGTGGCTCCCCAGCGTGCCATCACATCGTCCTTGACCAAGCCGATCAGCGGTTTGCTGGCGGCCCGGTACACCATCTCTGAAAAATTCCGGCGCGTGCCCATCTGGTCGACCGGCTTGATAAAGGCATCGACGCTGGCATCCAGTTCCCTGACATGCTTTTCCGCTGCCTCAGCCATCTGCTGGTCGCCATGCTCGCCGGTGACCAGCGGCACTTTCCGGAAGACAACCTGGATATTTCCGAATTCCGGATTTTTCTCAAGCTGCTCCTTGAGCCACTGGACATAGCTGTGGGACTGCGGCATGTCGGCATAAACAAAACCGAAACTGCGTGCCTGCGGCATGAGCTGACGGATGAAGCGCAGTCGCGCCGTGACCGGCACCGGATAGCAGATGCCGGTGAAATTGGCGACAGGCTTGCTGGTGAAATCCTTGATCACGCCGATGCCGACCGGATCGGTCGGCGCGGCGAACACCACCGCCTGGCGCCGGTCGCCGTGCAGCACATTCTTCGCAGAGATGGTGGCGGCGGTTCCCCCGACAAGAACCACATCGTAGTGGCCTTGACCGAGTTCCTGCCGCAGAACCGCCTCGCCCTTTTTCACGTCGTTGCCAGAGACCTGTAGATTGATCCGCAGATTTTTCCCTGGCACATAGCCGTATTCTTCGAGCGTCTTGAGCAAAGCACCACGAATTTCATCGTAGGGATTGCCCAACTGGGAATCGAGGATCAGCAGTCGATAGGTTCTGATTTCCTTGCCCGCATCGGCCCAACTTGGCGCCCAACCCACGCTGAACAGGCCGAACCATAAGCCGATCATCAAGGCGCGCAAGACCCGCTTCATGATTCAGACAGTCTTCGGCAGGCGCGCCAGCGCAAACCAGTAACGACAGAGCTGGTGTATGGAAGAAAAAAACTCGTCCATGTCAGCCGGCTTGGTAAGGTAGCCAGCGGCCCCGAGTTGAAAAGCCTGAGCAACATCCCGCTCCACCTGCGACGTGCTCAGCACAACCACCGGGATGGCAACGAACCTGGCGTCCGCCTTGACTGCCGCCAGGAATTCGCGGCCGTTCATGCGCGGCATGTTGAGATCGAGCAGGATCAGATCCGGCAAGCCAGGGCACTGTTCTGCCTCGACCTGCCGCTGCAGGAACTCCAGGGCCTTGATGCCGTCCACGACATGCTGCAAGCTGCAGTCGACCTCGCCTTCCTTGATTGCCTGGCGCACCAAGTGAGCATCCGCCGGTTCGTCTTCGACGAGCAGAATGTTGAAGGGCTCCTGTTTATTTATCACGGTGCTTTCTGCCTGCCAGGGACACGACGGTCTGATTCCCGACTCCCTCGCCCAGATTCAAGGATGGCATGGCAGTTTCCTCCGGCAAACGCCGCAGCCATGCTTCCACGGGTTCCGGCCGGCCATACAAATAGCCTTGGTGGATGACCTTGCCGCGCGCGTCGAGAAATTCAGCCTGGGAAGCGGTCTCCACACCTTCCGCAACCACGCGCAAATGCAGATGATCGGCAACGGCGAGGATGGCTTCCACCAGGGCCGCATCGTTGGGATCGGTGGGCGCATCCTGGATGAAGCTTTTATCGATCTTGAGTTCCTGGATCGGCAGGCGCTTGAGGTAGGCCAGACTGGAATAGCCCGTGCCAAAATCGTCCATGGAGAAATGAATACCCAGCAAGGTCAGCGCCATCATCTTGCCAACGACGTCGGCAAAGTCGCCGATCACCAGGCCTTCGGTGACTTCCAGCACCAGATGGTTGGGATCGGCGCCACTCAGAGCCAGCAGGCGCTTCACTTCAGCGACAAAATCGTCTTTCTGGAAATGGCGCGGACTCACGTTCACCGACACGCGCAAGCTGCATCCCTGACCATCGAGCCGCGCCAGCAGCCGGCAGACTTCGCCCAGCATCCAGCGATCGACGGCAACAATGAGGTCGCTGGTTTCCGCCAGAGGGATGAACACGCCGGGCGGGACCAGGCCGCGCTCGGGATGTTGCCAGCGCACCAGCGCTTCCGCGCCGACTTGGCGGCCGCCTCGCTCCACCTGCGGCTGCAGATAGAGACACAACTGGTTCTGTTCCACCGCCTCGCGCAATTCGCGCTCGAGTTGGTAGCGCTCTCTCACCTTTTCGCCCATGTCCGTTTCGAAGAACAGGACGCAACCGCCACCGGCAGCCTTGGCCTGGTGCATCGCCATGTCGGCTTGGCGCAGAACATCGGATGCGCCTTCCTGCATCGAGTCGGGAAAGAGGGCAATGCCGATGCTGGCATCCAGGTGGAACAGTTCTTCATCCAGGTGAATGTCTTCGCGTAGCGCTGTGCGAAATTTTTCCGCGAGCGCCAGCGCATCGCGCCCGGCCGTGTCACGCGCTGCGGCATGACGCGGCAGCAGCAGCGCAAATTCGTCCGAATCGAGCCGTGCCAGCAGGTCATCGGGCTCAAGCAGCCGATTGAGGCGTTCCGCAACGGTCTTGAGCAGGGCATCGCCAAGCCCCAGGCCGCGCGCCTCGTTGATGTCTTTGAATCGATCCAGATCGAGCAGCAGAACGCTTGCGTAACTTCCGTCGCGCTGCGACGACACCAGAGTCTGATCCAGTTGGCGCAGGAACAGCGCACGATTCGCCAGACCGGTCAGCGCATCGCGCCATGAAAGTCGTTCAGCCTTGTCCTGGGCCTGGCGGATTTCGCTGAGGTCGGCAAATACCGCGATGTATTGGCTCACCTGCCCCGCTGCATCGACCACTCGGCTGATGGTTTGCCACTCTGGAAATACATCGCCATTCTTGCGCCGGTTCCAGACCTCACCGGCCCATTCGCCGTCCGTCAGCAGCCTGCGCCACATTTCCGCGTGAAAAGCCTTGTCGTGACGATCCGAATTGAGAAAGCGCGGATTTCTGCCGAGCACTTCCGCCTCGCTGTACCCCGTGATGCGGCAAAAGGCCGGATTCACGGCAATGATATTGGCATTGCCGTCGGTCACCATGATCGCCTCGCCAGTCGTCTCAAAGACGCGCGATGCCAGATGCAGGCGCTGTTCCAGCTTGGCCCGGCTCAGCGCATAACGGATTGCACGGGCAAGACTGTCACCGTCGAAGCTGCCCTTCAGCAGGTAATCCTGCGCCCCGGCTTCCAGGGTCTGCAGTGCGAATCCGGTATCGTCGTGGCCGGTCAGCACGATCAGCGGCAAGGCACCCGCCGCCTGTCGTCCGGCAATGACCGTCGCCAGGCCGCTCGAGTCGGGCAATGACAAATCCAGCAAGATCAATTCCGGCGGGTTGTCCAGCAACTGCTGACGCGCTTCGGCGAGATTGCCGACCCAGGTAATTTCGAATCGCACGTCACGCACGGAACGCAGTATCTGGCGCACCAAGTGGGCATCGCTTGGATCGTCTTCAACCAGCAGAATTCGACAGGGAGTCGAGGTGTTCATGTTTGATTCAGCCCGCACGGTGCAACAGATTAAATGGCCAAATGCGCGGCCTGCAACGCGGCCAGAAACATTTAATCGGCTCTCAATATAGGCCTAATGAAAATGTACGGATATACCCTGAAAAAGGTAGCGCGGACTACCCAGAAACCCGTAGTCGCTACAAGACACCCGTCTTTGATTTGCTCCTCATTGCCTGCAGGATGAGGGTCATGCGCTGCTGCTGTTGCGCATCGGAAACTGCGGCCGTGGCAAGCCAATCCGCCACCAGTCGATCCAGGTCGTCCGACGGGGACTGCCCCCTTTGGAATTTTTGCTGAAGCAGTTGCAGATGCCGGTTGCGGCGCGACACCTCGGAAGCAGCGTCAGCACTCAGTCCGAGCGCCAGTTCGAGATCGAGCAGCAGGCTCGTGCGCAATTTGCATCCCTCCGCCAGGCCGCTTGCCGTGGCACGGGACGCAGCGGCCAAACGACGCGTCAGAGGCTGCTCGAACTTGGCCGGCGAGCGCGGCAGGGCTTGCCATTGCGACTGGACAGTACGCATCAGCTCGGCAATCGCTTCCGCGCTGGCACCGCCCGCCGCTTCGCTTTCAACCTGCTCGATCAGGGCTGTTTTCTGCATAAGCAAACGCAGGGGCGCCTCGCGCTTGCTGACCTGGAGAGACTCGAGATGCGCTTCGGCACTTTGCAGGGCTTGATTGGCCGAAGCCGGCATGTTGCCTGTGCTGGCTGCGCGCCAGGCGCCGCGAAAATCGGCAATGCGCTGCCGTACCTGGGCTTCATCCTGGTTGTTGAGCGCTCCCTGCAATTCCGCGAGCTTCAACTGCGCCGTTTCCCTTTGCTGCGCGCGTTGTGCAGTCTGCTGGACTTTTTCTTCTTCGCGCCGGGCGAAGACCGCATCGCAGGCAGCGCGAAAGCGCTTCCAGAGTTTTTCCTGCTCCGCTCGGCCAAGCCGGATGTTTCCCGCTTCTTCACGCCAGCGCTGTTGCAGCTTTTTGATGCCCTCGATCGCCTGACGCAAGCGGCTCTCCTGAGTCAAGGCCTGGGCCGCGACGATCAATGCTTCGCAGCGCTCGATTTCCGCGCGCCGCGCCGTTTCGATGTGCGTGTCAAGGCCAGCCAGCAGCTTCTCGAAACGCTTCTGCAAACCACGTCGTTCGCGTGCGCCAGGTGCGCCAAGGGCACGCCAGGCATCGCAGATTTCCTGGCGCATGGTCTGGACCACCCTCATGTCGGCATGCTCCCAGGCCACCTGCGCCTGCCATTCCTCCCACTTGAGGCACAAGGCCTCCCGGGCCTGACGCGCAACCTGCAACTTGGCTGCCAACTCGGCGCGGTGCGCCGCGACCGGGGCATAGGCTTTTTCGACGAGGGTATCGAACCGCTGCCACAGCGCCTTGTTCGACGCAGCGTGGCTATCCAGACCTTTCCATTCCTGGCGCAGCTTGGCGATCGCCTGCGCCAGGGCGGCGACGTCATCGTGTCCCTGGCTTAGCTGCTCGGCCTGGACGATCAGTTGCTGGCGCGCCTGGTCGCTGCCCCAGCGCGCCCAGCCGCGCAGCTTGAGCAGATCGGCGCGAACCCGGAGCAGCCGCTGCGCCTGGCCATGCGGCAGGCCGGCGGCAGACTCCAGCTTGGCAATATCTGCATCGAGCTTGCTTGCATCCGCCAGATGGCCTTGCTCGATGGCCTCACTCAGGCGGTCGATGAGTTGTGCCGAAGCCGCAGGGTCGCGAACCAGGCGCGTTTGCACCGGCGCCACCGGCTCAGCGACTGCGGCAACCGGCTTGGCCTGCCGCTTCAGGCAGGCCTCCCAGCGTGCCTGCAATGGCCTCCACAGTTGCTGATTTTCCGGCTTGGCCAAGGCTTCCCAGGCGGCGATATCCGCCTCGCCGAGCAACTGTCCCTGTTCGTGGTTTGCGAGGAAATCCGCGCAGCCATTCAAGCGCTGCAGATCTTCTTCCGCAGAAGTCAGACGCGCTTCAATCTGCACGAGCAATTGCTTCAGTGTCAACGCTTCCTTGTGCTTCACCAGCCATTCCGGGGCAGCGGCAGGGTTCTCGGTCAATTCGCACCAACGCTGGCGCAACTGCACCAAGTGCTCTGCAGACAATCCGGCGGGCTGCTCCATATCTGCCGCCAGGGCTGCTACCGCCATGTGGCGGGCGTGCAGCATCTGCATGTGGCGTGCTTGTTCCTGCGCTCGGGTCCTGAACTGTGTCATGAGTTCCTTGCAGCGTGGCGACTCGTTTCCGGCAAGTTGCTGAAACTCCCTTTCGAGATCGACCAGGCGTGTCGCCGCAACCGGGTCTTCCGCCAACAGCGTTTCCAGTTCAGCTTCCAGGACGACTGCGCGCGCTGCACTGGCACTGTCCATTTGCCGCTGCTGCAGCACTGTCGCGCAATGCCGATAGACCCCCTTGTCCTTGTCGCGACTGGCCTGCGCCACCCGCTCCAGCCAGACGCCGGAATCCAGGCGGCGCGCTGCGCTGAGACGCACTTCGGCGAGGCGGGCCTGCAGTGCCACTGCCGCCAGACATTCCTCTTCGTTCAATTCTGCCAGCCAGGACAAGGCGCTCGGCTTGTCGCTGAGCAGCATGATGGCGTGACTGCGCACCCATGCCGAATCCTCAGGCAAGGGCGCTTGCCGTGTTTGCGCCAAGGCCTCGCCCAGCGCCTGCGTCAGGCGCTCTGCCTCATCCGGATTGGTAGCATTGGTAGCATTGGTAGCATTGACAGCCTGGGAGAGGCGCAGCCTGATCTGCTGCGGATCCGCGACGACGACTTTGCTTTGCGGCCGAGCATGCTCTGCCGCGGCGGCGGGTCGATCGGGGGTTTCACTACGCAGTATCTTGTTCAACCAGGTCAACGGATTCTTTCACTTACGAAATGAAGCTTTGATCGATTTTTCTCCTGGCATCGATCATATCACGTGCCCTAAGAGCGGAACGGACCACAGCGCCGACCCCGCGTTGACCTCGGTCAACGCGGTCCGGAACTCCACGGTTGGTATAATTGCCAAGGTTCACCATGGACGTTTAACAAATTCCCGAAGGATGAGGGAAAACCCACCATGAATAGATATTCTGCTGCCGCGCTCGCCTTGGCCGTGATGATCGTTGCCGCTTGCGGCGAGCGCCCGGTGTATCGCGACGAGGCGTTCAAGGAAAATTCGCCGTTCCGGCGCAATCTCTCCGTGACAGCGGAAAAAGCCTGCGAAGCCGCGCAGCTCGCCATGCTCAGCCAGGCCTACCGCATCAGCTCGAGCGATGCCACCGAGATACACGGACAGAAGGATTTCCAGCCCGACAAGGACAGCAGTGTCAGCATTGACCTCAATATCATCTGCAAGAGTCTGCCATCCGGCTCGATCGTTTTTGCCAATGCGGTGCAGACCAAGTACGAATTGAAGAAGAGCAGCCAAACCACCAGCCTCGGCATTTCCTCGCTGGGCTCGCTGTCGATGCCCTGGGGCAAGACCGCGGAAAATCTCGTCAAGGTGGGCGGAGAAACGATCTCGGACGAGGAGTATTACGCGCGCTTCTTCACCCTGGTCAAGAACATCCTGGAGCCGCCGCCAAAGAAAAAGTAGTCGCGCGGCGCATCTCGCCCAGCGCATGCCTCAATTTCCGAACCTTTCCGAACCTTTCCCCCAGTTGAACCCATTATCCAGGAGGCGATTGTGCCCAGCTTGCTCCCCGCAGTAGATCCAGATGGCTTGCTTGAGTATTCGGTGGTGTATACCGACCGCGCGCTCAATCACATGTCCAAGGCTTTTCAGGGGGTGATGAAGGACATCTCCGCCACCCTGAAAAAAGTCTATCAGGCCAAATCGGTCGTAGTAGTGCCGGGCAGCGGCACTTTCGGCATGGAAGCGGTGGCGCGCCAGTTCGCCACGGGCAAGAAGTGTTTGGTGATCCGCAACGGCTGGTTCAGCTTCCGCTGGAGCCAGATTCTCGAGACCGGCAATATTCCTTCGGCATTGACGGTGTTGAAGGCGCGCCGCATCGCCGAAGCGCCACAGTCAGCCTTTACCCCGGCACCGATCGAGGAAGCCGTTGCGCTGATCAGGGCCAGCCGGCCTGATGTGGTGTTTGCACCGCATGTCGAAACCGCATCCGGCATCATGCTGCCGGATGCCTACGTGCGCGCGCTGGGCGAAGCTACCCATGAGGTCGGCGGCTTGTTCGTGCTCGATTGCATCGCCTCTGGCGCCGTCTGGGTGGACATGGCCGCGAATCAGGTTGACGTCCTCATCAGCGCGCCGCAAAAAGGCTGGAGCGGATCGCCCTGCTGCGCACTGGTGATGCTGGGTGCCCAGGCACGGGAAAAAATAGACGCCACGACCAGCACCAGTTTTGCCTGCGACTTGAAGAAATGGCTGCAGATCATGGAAGCCTACGAAAATGGCGGACATGCCTACCATGCGACGCCGCCGACCGATGGACTGAGGAATTTTCACGCGACGATGCGTGAGACCGAGCAGTATGGTTTCGAGAAAGCCCGCAGCCAGCAGCTGGAACTGGGCCGGCGAGTGCGCACACTGCTGGCCGAGCGCGGTTTCAAGAGCGTCGCGGCAGCAGGATTCGAGGCGCCCGGGGTGGTGGTCAGCTACACCCAGGACGATGGCATCCGCACCGGCAAAAAATTCGCTGAAGTCGGTTTGCAGACCGCAGCCGGCGTGCCTTTGCAGTGCGATGAGCCGAGCGACTTCCAGACCTTCCGGGTCGGACTGTTCGGTCTCGACAAACTCAAGGACATCGAGCGCACGGTCGGCAGCCTGTCGCGCGCCCTCGACCAGATTCTTTGATTCAACCATTGTTATAACCATTGTCAGGAGATTCATTCATGGCCAAGCCATACGCCAATCCGCTGCTCGCCGTTCCCTCCCGTCCCTTGCCCCGCGTCGTCGCCATCATCGGCGCCGGCACCATCGGTCCGGACATCGGCTACTACCTCAAGAGCGCGCTGCCCGAGATCAAGCTCTACCTCGTCGACGTGGCGCAGGAAGCCGTCGACCGCGCCGTGCAGCGTTGCCACGACTACGCCAAAAAAGCCGTCGCCAAGGGCAAGCTCAGCGAGGATGAAGCGGGGAAGATCACCCGCAATATCATCGGCACCCTGAATTATTCGGATATCGCCGACGCCGACTGGGTGCTCGAAGCGGCGACCGAGAACATCGGCCTGAAACGCAAGATTTTCGCGCAGATCGAAGCCATCGTGAGTCCCGACGCCTTGATCACTTCAAACACCAGTTCCCTGCCGGCTGCCGAAATTTTTTCGCAGCTCAAGCACAAGCAGCGCGCCACCGTGACCCATTTCTTCGCGCCGGCCTGGCGCAACCCGGTGGTCGAAGTGATCCGCTGGCAGCAGACCGATCCGGCCGTGATCGAATACCTGCGCTGGGTGTTCTGCGTTACCGGCAAGATTCCGCTGATCACGGCCGACGTCGCCTGCTTCATGCTCGACCGCATTTTCGACAACTGGTGCAACGAAGCTGCGATGCTGCTCGACAAGGCCACAGCAAGCGAAGTGGATAGCGTCAGTAGCGAGTTCGTCCATGCCGGGCCGTTCTTCGTCCTCAACCTCGCCCACGGCAATCCGATCATTACCGAAACCAATACCCTGCAAGCCGAACTGGAAGGCGAGCACTATCGCCCGGCGCCCATCTTCCGCTCGGTCAACACCTGGGTCACGGTGGCGCCGGGCAAGCGCGTCGAGGTGGATGCGAAAACCACCCAGGCCGTGCGTGAGCGCATGCTGGGAATACTCTTCTCGCAAGGCGTGGACATCGTCGATCGCCACATCGGCGAGCCGGCCGACCTCGACCTGGGCTGCCGTCAGGCACTCGCCCTGAAGAAGGGGCCGCTCGATCTGATGCGCGACCTCGGTGAAAAAGTGACCGGCAACGCACTGCTGCGCCTGGGCAAGGAGCGTCCGGGCATGCCGATGCCCAAGCGCCCCTTCGCGGCCTACCAGGATTTCCTGCGCCACCTGCTGGTCGATGACGTCGATGTGGTCAAGGTGATCACATTGCGCCGCCCCGAGGCCTTGAACGCCCTGCATGACTATATGACCGACGAGATTCTCTCGGTGATCAGGAAGTTCGAGAAGGATTCCAAGGTCAAAGGTTTCGTCATCGTCGGTTATGGCACGAAAGCGTTCTGCGCCGGCGCCGACATTGGCCGCTTCCCGCGCATGCTCGGCGATGCCCCGGCCGCTGCGCAGTACTCACGCGACTGCTCGCGCCTGCTGGTGCACCTCGACAAGATGCAAAAACCCGTGGTGGCCGCCCTGAACGGCATGGCGCTGGGCGGCGGTTTTGAACTGGCAATGCGCTGCCACGGCATCGTCGCCCTCAAGAACGCCTGGATGCAGTTGCCCGAAATCACGCTGGGTATCGTGCCGGGCATCGGCGCGATGGTCGTGCCCTATCGCCGCTGGCCGCAAGCCGCCGGCGTGTTTCACGGCATGCTGCGCCAGGCAGACCGCCTCAAGGCGGCACGTGCGCATGAACTGGGCGTGGTGGATGGACTGGCCGATGATTATGCCGGCCTCATCGCAACAGCCGCGGCACGCGTCGCGACCCTTGCCAGCGGGCTGCGCGGCATTCCCGACGGCGCGATCGAACTGGCGCCGCTACCGGCCATCGAAGCCAAGGCCGGCAATGGCCAGCCGCTTAGCGCCGAAGTCATCGGCATCATGGAAAAGGCCATCTGCGCAGCAGCGGCTGCACCAAGTTTCGCCGCAGCACTGGAAATTGGTTATAGTGCCTTCGGCGAAAGCGCCTGTACCGCCGGAGCCCGCGAAGGCATCTCCGCGTTCCAGGAAAAACGCAAGCCCGACTTCAGCAAAACGCCTTAGGATCAGATCGATGACAAGTCCATTTTCCCGCTTGGCCAGAAACACCACAGTTTCGCTCTGCCTGGCGCTGCTCCTGAGCGCCTGCAGCAACATCAGCCTCTGGCCGTTCGGCAAGGAAGACATCCGGGAGCGGCCGCGCACACCGACCAACGCCAGCGATTACCAATGCGCCAACAGCAAGCGTTTTTATTTACGCATGCTGGACAATGGCAGCGCGGCCTGGGTCATCTTTCCGGAGCGGGAAGTCCGTCTGGACAAGGCGGCCGGTTCCGGCAATCGCTACAGCAATGGCATTGCCGCGCTGACCCTCAACGGCAGTGAAGCAACGCTCGAGGACGGTCCTGCCAACGTCTTTAGCGGCTGCAAAAAAGCGGACAAATAAGGAGCCTGGCGCACATGATTGTGCTTAACTTGAGCTGCAGCAACAGCCACAGCTTTGAAGGCTGGTTCGCTTCGTTCGAGGAATTTCAGCGCCAGGCAGTCGCCCAGCAAGTGATCTGCCCGCATTGCAATGACGTCTGCATCACCAAGCTGCCAGCCGGATCGCATGTGCGGCGGGCTGTCGCGGAAAAAGCTGCCGCGCCGGCCAACGCTAAGCCCAGCGACGAGGCCAGAGTCCTGGCTGCCTTCGAGCAGCTGCTCAACAACAGCGACAATGTGGGTACAAGTTTCCCCGAAGAAGCCCGCAAAATTCACTACGAGGAAATCCCTGCGCGCAACATCCACGGCACCGCCTCGGTGGAGGAAGTGCGTTCACTGCTGGAAGAAGATATCGGCGTGATTCCCTTGCCGCTGCGGCCGAGGAAGGGCATGCACTAACTTTCATGATGCGTGGGCTGCGCCCCCGAAAGCCGCAAGCCCTTCCCGAAGTTGGTTTAGCGACTACTCTTCCTTGCCCGCTCCGGCGTCCCCGCCGGCCAGTTGCTCGTAATGCGCATAGCGGTCGTCGACCTGCTTCTGGATCACCGCCAGTTTTTCAACTGAGTCCTTGCTGTTGAGCACCGCGCGGAAGCGCGTCTCGGTCGAGGCAAACTCCTGGTAGGCAATCGACGGTTTCTTCGAGTCCATCTGCATGGGGTTCTTGCCCTGCTCAGCCAGACGCGGATCAAAGCGGAACAGCGGCCAGTGACCCGAATCCACGGCGAGCTGCTGCTGGTTGATGTTGTTGGAAAGATCGAAGCCCTGCTCACGACACGGGCTGTAAGCGATGATCAGCGACGGACCATCGTAGGCTTCGGCTTCCAGGAACACCTTGAGCGTATGCACATCCTTGGCACCGAACGCGACCCGGGCAACGTACACATTGCCGTAGGTCATGGCAATCTGCGCCAAGTCCTTCTTGCCCGTGGTCTTGCCATTCGCGGCAAACTTGGCGACGGCGCCGAACGGCGTGGATTTGGATGCCTGGCCGCCGGTATTCGAATACACCTCGGTATCCAGCACCAGAATGTTTACGTTGCGACCCGAAGCGATTACATGATCCAGGCCGGAGAAGCCGATGTCATAAGCCCAGCCATCACCGCCGATGATCCAGACGCTTTTCTTCGCCAGCGTGTCGGCCAGGCTTTCCAGTTCACGCGCCTGCGGCAGGGAGAGTCCCGCAAGAATGCGCCGCAGTTCGAGAATCCGCTCACGCTGCTGCTGAATCCCGGCTTCGCCGGATTGGTCCGCGGTCAGAAGATCGTGGCACAAAGTCTCGCCGATCACACTGGCCAGCCGCAAGACCAGCTCGCGTGCATATTCCTGCTGCTTGTCGATGCTGACGCGGAAGCCCAGGCCGAACTCGGCATTATCTTCAAACAGCGAATTCGACCAGGCCGGGCCGCGTCCTTCGGCGTTGGTGGTCCAGGGCGTTGAGGGCAGGTTGCCGCCATAGATCGACGAGCAGCCGGTGGCGTTGGCCACCACCATGCGGTCGCCGAAGAGCTGGGTGGCCAGCTTGATATAGGGGGTCTCGCCGCAGCCCACGCAGGCGCCGGAAAACTCGAACAGCGGCTGCATCAGCATGGCGCCCTTCATGGTGCTGAGCTTGATTTTCTCGCGGTCGTATTCGGGCAGCTTGAGGAAGAAATCCCAGTTTTCCTTTTCCTGCTGCTTGAGGGGACCGACCGGCATCATCATCAGGGCCTTGCGGCTCGGATCCTTCTTGTCGGCAGCAGGACAGATTTCCGAACACAGGTTGCAACCGGTGCAATCCTCCGGCGACACCTGGTAGGAAATATGATATCCGGCTTCCATTTCCTTGCCCTTGATCGGGACATGCTTGAAAGTCGCCGGGGCGGATTCGGTCAGATTGGCGGGGAAGGCCTTGGAGCGGATCGCTGCGTGGGGGCAGACGAACGGGCACTTGCCGCAATGGATGCAGAGTTCCTCATCCCACACCGGAATTTCCAGCGCCAGATTGCGCTTTTCGAACTGGGTGGTACCGGTTGGGAAGGTACCGTCTTTCGGGAAGAATGAAACCGGAATGGCGTCGCCGCGACAACCGATGATCTCTCCGGTCACCTGGCAGACGAACGCCGGCACATCCTCGGCCACTGCCGCAAGTTTTTCGGAAGTGCTGGTCGCTTTCTCAGGAATAATGATCTGGTGCAGGTTGGCCAAGGCCTCGTCGATGGCTCTGTAGTTCTTCTCGATGACTTCCTGCCCGGACTTGCCATAAGTCTTATGCACTGCGGCCTTGATCGAATCGATGGCATCCTGACGCGGAATGACATTGGAAATCGCGAAGAAGCAGGTTTGCATCACGGTGTTGGTGCGGTTGCCCATACCGGCCTTGTGGGCCACGGCATAGGCATCGATGGTGTAGAACTTGATCTGCTTGTCGATGATCTGCTGCTGCATGCGGCGCGGCAGGGTATCCCAGACCTTGTCGGGCGTTGCCGTTGAATTGAGCAGGAAGACCGCCCCCTTGGCCGCCACATCGAGGATGTCGTAGCGCTCAAGGAACACCGGCAGGTGGCAGGCGACAAAGTCAGCCTGGTTGTTGCCGATCAGGTAGGAAGAGCGGATCGGCTGGTGGCCGAAGCGCAAGTGGGAAATGGTCATTGCGCCGGCTTTCTTCGAGTCATACACGAAGTAGCCCTGGCAGTACTGATCTGTTTCCTCACCGATGATCTTGATCGAATTCTTGTTGGCAGAAACCGTGCCGTCCGAACCGAGGCCGTAGAACATGGCGCGCACCACGCCCTGTGCAGCATCGATGGTGAAGCTGTCGTCCCATGCCAGGCTGGTGTGAGACAAGTCATCGTTGATGCCGATGGTGAATTGATTCTTGGGTTCGGGCTTGGCCAGTTCGTCGAAGACGGCCTTGATCATGCCCGGTGTGAATTCCTTGGAAGACAGGCCATAGCGCCCGCCAACCACGCGCGGCATGCCGGAAAAACGCGATTTGCCCGTGCTGAACGATTCGGCGATGGCGACCAGGACGTCCTTGTAGAGCGGCTCGCCATCGGCACCGGGTTCCTTGTTGCGGTCGAGCACGGCAATCTTCTTGACCGTGGCCGGCAAGGCAGCGAGCAGAGTTTCGGGAGCAAACGGACGGAACAGGCGCACCTTCAGCACACCAAGTTTTTCGCCACGCGCATTCAGATGCTCGACCACTTCCTCGGTCGCGGTAGCGCCCGAGCCCATGATCACGATGACGCGATCGGCATCGGCTGCACCGTGGTACTCGTAGAGGCGATACTGGCGTCCTGTGAGAGTTGCGAACTTGTCCATCTCCTCCTGCATGATGCCCGGCATCGCCGTGTAGTAGGGATTGATGGTTTCGCGCATCTGGAAGAACACATCCGGATTCTGCGAAGTGCCGCGCACGACCGGCTTGTCCGGCGACAAAGCGCGCGCCCGGTGCTCCTGCACCAGTTCGTCGGAAATCATGCTGCGCACCACCGGGTGGCTGACCTGCTCGATCTTGGCGACCTCATGGGAAGTGCGAAAGCCGTCAAAGAAATGCATCACCGGCAAGCGTCCGCGCAAGGAGGCGGCCTGGGCGATCAGCGCAAAATCCTGAGCCTCCTGCACCGAGTTGGAACACAGCATGACCCAGCCTGTGGAGCGTGCCGCCATGACGTCGGAATGGTCGCCAAAAATTGACAGCGCGTGGGTCGCCACGGTGCGTGCGGCAATATGGAATACCGTCGACGTCAGTTCCCCGGCGATCTTGAACATGTTGGGAATCATCAACAGCAAGCCTTGCGATGAGGTGAAGGTGGTCGACAAGGCCCCGGTTTGCAAGGCGCCGTGGATCGCACCGGCGGCACCGCCTTCGTGCTGCATTTCAATGACCGCAGGCACGGTGCCCCAGATGTTCTTGACCCCATTCGCCGACCACTGATCACAGAACTCGCCCATCGGCGAGGAGGGCGTGATCGGGTAAATGGCAATCACTTCATTGACCAGATGGGCGACATAGGCCGCAGCCTCGTTGCCGTCCACCGTCACGATGTGGGGATCATCCTGCTTGTCATCAGCATGACCACCATGGCTTGTTTGGGATTTGGTTTTGGCCTCAGCAACGGCGCTACCGCCTGCGTGTGATTGCAGCATGTTCAAAGCTCCTTGAGTGTAGTGTGCTTGCTCGACTGCGCCGAATTATTGGGGTGGGCCAAATCCAGAACCGAAGCAATACCTGATAATGGAGCCGGGGTGGTGGCCTCACGAATGCCTCGGATGTAACCAATCAGCCAAACCAAGCTGGTGTTGAGGTGATAATAACAAAATATCCACAATTACTGCACCGCCGCAAAAGGAAAATCGCGTTCTCTTGATCCTCGACAATTTTTCTGCTTGCAAGCGCAAGAAAACCAGTGATTGAAAGAACTTTCCTGAGTGGTTTCATTACCCAGCATCGGCCAGTATTGGTGCTGACCGGCGCCGGTTGCAGCACTGACTCGGGGATACCCGATTATCGTGACGAAGCGGGCCAATGGCGGCGGCGGCAACCCGTCACGCACCAGGAATTCCTGGCCGCGCCGGCGGTACGCCAGCGCTACTGGGCGCGCAGCATGGTCGCTTGGCCGAACTTCCAGCGTGCCGCGCCGAACGCCGTGCACCGGATACTGGCCGACCTGGAGAAGGCAGGCTATGTCAGCTGCCTGGTCACCCAGAATGTCGATGGCTTGCATCAGGAGGCTGGTCAGGACAGGCTCATCGAGATCCACGGCAACATCGGCCAGGTGGTTTGCATGGCCTGCGGTGAGCAAAGCACTCGCGCCGCCCTGCAGCAACGTCTGGAGAGCCACAATCCACGCTTCTGCGGCCTGACCGCGCCGCTGGCGCCGGATGGCGACGCCGACTTTGCAGTTAAGGATCTTTCGGACTTTGTCATTCCCGGCTGCAGGAATTGTGGCGGCGTGCTGAAACCGGACGTGGTGTTTTTCGGCGACAACATTCCGCGCCCGCGCGTCACCGCCGCCATGGCCGCGCTCGGGGAAGCCGCCGCACTGCTGGTGGTCGGCTCCTCGCTCATGGTGTATTCGGGCTTTCGCTTCTGCCAGCAGGCGCAAGCCCTCGGCAAGCCAATCGCCGCCGTCAACCGCGGCATCACCCGCGCCGACCATCTGTTCGAGCTGAAGCTGGAAGCCTCCTGCGCGGAAATACTGTCGGTAACAGCGGCTGCCCTGGCACTGCCCGGCCACGACAGCTGAGCCTTATTGACGAATCTGCCCGGACTTCGCGGCCAGCCTTTCGGTGCGTGCTATCGCGGCCGCCAGTTCGCCATGCATCTGTGTGCCGGGCTTGAGTAACGACAGCAGCGGACGCCAGAAACCCAGTGCCGCATGGTAGTTGCCCAACTCATATTCGGCACTGCCCGCCAGCTCCAGCGCCTTGGGATGTTCCGGATTCAGAGCCAGTGCCCGATCGATGAATTCGCGCGGCTTGCCGGCCAGTTTGCCCTCCTGTGTCATACCCAGCGCATCGGCATATTCGCACCAGACCGCCGGGTCTTTCACCACTTTCGAAGGCAGCGCCAGCGCCTTTTCATAGGCCTGCGCTGCCTCGGCGAATCGCTCGGCTTCAGTCAGGCGGCGTGCGCTGAATACCAGTTCCCTGGCATCACGCGGCTGCTTCTCGAAATAACTGCCCAAACGTTGCAGCATGGCCTCCGTCTCGCCGGTCGCCCCGGGGCCGGGGTCATTCAAATAAACAGACAGCAAGGCCGTGCAGATCACCACAAGGACACCCGCCAGCACCGCCGGCCGCTTCCACCTGCCAGAAAAATTCATCATCCAGGGTTCCCGATAAAAAAGGCGGCCACTCGGGCCGCCTTTCATATTACGCATGATCACTCAATGGCGGATCACTTCGCGGCCAGCCCACGCTTGGCGGCCGTCGCATCTTCGAGCATCTTGATGGCCTCCTGCGAGATGGTCATGGACTTGTTGAGCGAGTCGACCGCCGCTTCCGGATTATGGAAGGCCGCACCGTTGGAAGCCGTCCACCATTCCCAATTGATCTGGGCTTCGTAGTGCTTCTCGCGGATCGGGTTGAGTACCGAGTCCTCGACGCCGGCACCCTTCGCTTCCTCGAACTTGTCCACCATGCGGGTCAGCCAGAATTCGGCCTTGCGGGCCTTGCCCTGGTAACGTGCGCTGAGTGAATCCATGGCATACACCGCCTGGCGCTCACTCCAGTCACCGTGGCAAGTCAGGCAAGTCTCCTTGACGTAGTTCCTTGGGCTGGTCTGCCAATGAGAAGTGTAG
Source organism: Sterolibacterium sp. (assembly GCA_041674465.1). GTDB lineage: Bacteria > Pseudomonadota > Gammaproteobacteria > Burkholderiales > Rhodocyclaceae > JACRAR01. The sequence goes on along the minus strand of JBAYVV010000019.1, from coordinate 4,793 downwards.
GTCTTGCCGGTCTTCTTGTCCGTGACCTTGGGCATGTGGCACTGATGGCACTCGACGCCAGCCTTCTGGTGCTTGGAGCCATAGTAGTTCTCCACGTCAGGATGCTGTCCCTTCCACAGCATGGCGCCGGTAATGGCATGCTTGAAGTCGCGGAACTTGAGATCCGAATAATGCTTGGCGATCTGGCTCACATCCTTGAAGGGGAAGTGGTTGGTGCGCTGGTCGGCCATGCCAATCGGCTTGCCGGTGCCCAGTTCGGTACCCGGGTTGCAGTTGTATTCGACATGGCACTGGCCGCACTGCAGCTTGGTGTCATAGCGATCCAGCAGCGCGATCTTGCGCGTGTGGCCGCGCACGCCGAGATCCTTGACATCAATCTTCGCGCCGTCCTTGTCGTTATGCCACAGCGTGTCCTTCTCCGGCCGCGTCAGCGCCTGGATCAGCGCATCGCGCACGATGCGCGGACCGGCCGAGTGGGGATCGTGGCAGAAGAAGCAGTTCAGCGCATGATTGACGCTGCGCGCCAACTCGACCACTTTTGAGCTGCGGCTCCACTTGGCTGTCGGGGCCGGGTCGCCCATGTAAGCCCAGTCAAGGATGTGGTCCTGAGTCTTGCAGGACAGGCAGACCGGGTTGGCCGCTGCCGCGGTTCCCGGCTTGAACGGCTTTTGATCGGCATTGTCAGGATACTGATCCTTGACCATGTCGTTCACTTTGAAGTTGCCACCGGGCTGGGTCAGATATTGCCAGCCGTCCTTGGGTACGAAACGGCTGCCGAAAGCGCGGTCCACGACGTATTGATCCATCAGCATGAAGGCATGCGATCGCGGCACGTTGTGCTCCTTGGTGAAGCCGTGCGGAATCATCAGTTTTTCCCAGGCCGGATTCGGCGAGGGGCCGGTGGCTTGAGACTTCTCGGAACGGGCGGTCTTGTTCCAGTTCATCTTGTACAAGGTCTCGAACTGCTTGGCGTGACAGGCGCCGCAGGCGGCCGGATCGACCTTGGTGGCCGGACGCGCCTTGGCGTCACCGAGGTGTTTGTCCAGGCCGTCATGGCAACTGTTGCAACCGACGCTCTTGTGCTTGCCATCGGCGTGGAACGCCTTGATCGGCGCATGACACTGGTAACAAGCCGTGGCGTCGAAGGCAGCTTTTTTGGTAGCAGGCTTGCCGGATTTCTGGGCCAGCGCCGGAGAGGTTGCGAAGGCAATGATTGCGAGGACCCATCCCATACGCATAAATTTTTTGAAACGGTGATACAGCATGATTGAACTCCCTGATGATTCAAGTGGATTGCGGCTACGGCACAAATTACTGCCTGTTATTATCCTCTCGCAGAGTGTGTCGCCATTTGATCGAAATGGCTATTTGGAGATACCTCTTTGGAGGTAGAAAACGGAGGGCAGCATGGATCATCGACTCAGGAGCTTTACCGCCCCATTCACCGCCAGCGGACGCGCGGCGATCGTACCCCCGCCGCCCTGGCACTACGCCGGCTGGCTGATGAACGTAGCGCTGCGTTGCGAAACGGCGCATGGACCCGATTTCCTGCCTGCGGCATTGGGGCGCCTGACCGGCAACGGCTGTCTCCATTTTGCCGACTGGCAGGCCACCACCGACGGCAGCGAGCTGATCGATCCGGTCTATGCCCAGTATCGCGAAACCATCGTCATCGTTGAAATCGAGCGTCCGGACGGCAGTCTGGCCAACTTCTGCCCCTTCATCTGGGTCGATCAGGACATCTCACTGGTGCGCGGGCTGCTGCAGGGCTGGCCCAAGAAACTCGGCACCACCTACATGACCCGGTCGTTACCGCTCGATCAGCTTGCGGCTGCGCCGCTCAAGGCCGGAACGCGTCTTGGCGCCAGCCTCAGCGTCAAGGAACGGCGCCTGATCGAGGCGCGTTTGGAACTCACCGGCAAGCCCGGCAGTCCGCTGGGATTTTTGACCAACCGGACCATCGGCACCGTCGGCTGGCCCGATCTGACCAAGCCTCAGGCCGGCCCGGAATTGCGCTGGGTTCTGCCCGACATCCAGGGCAAGGTCGCCTCCGCCTGGCACGAAGCGGAAGCAACGCTCAACATCTTGCCGCACCCGGTCGAGGAACTCTCCCTGCTCGGCAAGCTCACCCCGGTCCAGGCCAGCGTCGGCTGGGCCGGCATCACGGTGGTGGGCGCCGTGCCGCTGTAAAACGCTGCACTTATTTCTTCTTGTAAGTGTCCAGGGCAATGCCTTCACGCGCCATGGCCGCCGCAATGGCGGGCGCCTGGGCGACACGAGCCACGTAATCCCGATACGCCGGATAGCCTGCCGGATCGATTTCGGCAAGACCGGCCCAGCGCAGGAATACCAGCGCATAGGCATCGATGAAGGACAGCTTGTCACCCAGCAGGAAGGGGGCCGCCTTCGCCGTCATCCCCTGAATGCGCTCCAGATGCTCGCGAAACTTCGCTTGCGCTGCCTTTTTGATTTCTGCGTGGGCGGCCTCGCTGTCGGCATAATTCTGCGGACGGAAAATATGGGTGAAGGTCGGATGCACGGTATTGTTCATCCAGGCAAAGGTGGACATCGCCTCCGCACGTTGCCATGGCGCCGAGGGCAGCAGGCCGACCGCAGGGTAACGCCGATCAAGATAGTCGCAGATCGCGAGAATCTGGCTCAGCGGCTTGCCGTCGACTACCAGAAGCGGCACCAGTCCGAGCGGGTTGAGCGCGAGATATTCGGGCGTGCGCTGCTCGCCCTTGTGCAGCTTGACGGCTTGCGCCTCGAAATCTTCGCCCGTGGCAAGCTTGATCGCTTCGAGTGCCGCATGGGGAACGAAGGAACAGGCGCCCGGACCGTAGTAAAGTTTCATCATCAAAAATCTCCTGTTCAGTGCTGATGCGAGGGTTTTTTAGTCTAGCACAAGCCCAACCAGGCACTTTCCGCAGCGTCATGCTGTCGTCCCGAGGGCGTCTCGATACCGCGCCAGGGTGCGCTGCCGGGCAAGTCCGTGGTCAACCAGAGGCCGCGAATAATGCCGGCCAATCTCGACGCCGCAAGCGGCTTGTTCGGTCGCACTCATCGTCCACGGGGCATGGATAAACTTCTGTGGAACCGCAACCAGTTCCGGCACGAACTGGCGAATGAAACGTCCTTGTGGATCGAACTTTTCCGACTGGGTGATCGGATTGAGGATGCGGAACCAGGGCTGCGCATCGCAGCCGGTGGACGCGACCCACTGCCAGCCGCCGTTGTTGGCGGCCAGATCGTAATCCAGGAGTTTTTCCGCGAACCAGTCCTCGCCCTTGCGCCAGTCCAGCCCGAGGTCCTTGACGAGGAAGGAGGCCGCGACCATGCGCAGGCGATTGTGCATGAAGCCGGTCATGCTCAACTGGCGCATCGCGGCATCGACCAGCGGATAGCCGGTGTGACCGGTCTGCCAGGCGGTAAAACTACCCTCCGCGGTATCCCACTTCAGGGCGTCGTACTTCGGTTTAAAGCTCTGCGTTACTACGCCGGGGTGATGCCAGAGAATGGCGTGGTAAAAATCGCGCCAGATCAATTCCGACAGCCAGATCTGAGCGCCTTTCCCCGCCTGGGTTTGCGCATAGGCCACCAGTTCGCGGATCGAAATGGTGCCGAAGCGCAAGTGCGGCGAAAGACAGGAGGTGCCGTTGATCGCGGGAAAATCGCGGGTATCCCCATAAGCGTCAAGACGTTCGATGAAGTCGTGAAACATGCGCTGCGCTCCGCTCATGCCGGTGGGAATGGAGAGTTCGTCAAGGTCGGTGTCTTGGAAACCCAGGCGTTTGAGCGTCGGCAACTCACATGCAATAAGGGGCCGGGCAAGATGCGCGGCATGTTCCCTGACCGGCCAGGTATGCACTCCGGTCAGTGCCAGCCTTCTCAGCCAGGCATTCTTGTAGGGTGTAAATACCGAGTAAGACGTGCCACCCTGTGTCATCACCTCGTCATGATCAAAAATCACCTGATCCTTGAAATCCAGAAATTCGATGTCGCCGAGACATCGCCTGACTTCTGCGTCGCGTGCAATCGCATCCGGGTCGTAATCGCGGTTGACGCACACGGCGGACACGCCGAGTTCGGCCGCAATACGCGGCACTTCCAGCACAGGATCGCCATGACAAACGATCAGATCCCCACCCATATCGCGCAATGCGGCTTGCAGCTCTTGCAGTGCGCGTCGAATGAAATCGACACGCCGGTCGCAACGCGGCAGCAGATCGAGAATCCTGGTGTCGAAAACAAAAGTGCAATACACCCGCCGGTAATGCGTCAAGGCATGATTCAAGGCGGCTTGGTCGTAGCTGCGCAAGTCACGGCGAAACCAGACGAGTGCGGCATCCTCGAAATGATCGGTTGGCATTGTCATTATTTGCAGCGTACCTCGGGTTAGCGTGAAACAACAAAAATCAGCGCTGGCAGAATGGCAAATTTTCCTTTGGTCATGAACCTTCCAGTGATTCTCGTGCAAAAGACTTGCAGCACACAATAATGCGCCCAATGTCCTTGTAAATTAGTCTGGTCGCCCCCATAATCGACGCATGGTTGTAACTCCGGCAATCTGGAGGCGTTCTGGACAGGGGTTCGATTCCCCTCACCTCCACCTAAGAGCATCGGAGTGCTTTTAGGTGGGGGTGCCATGGCTTCGACAGGGCGAACAAAGGTGCGCAGGCAACCCGTCAGGCGATCGACGTTAATGAAGCAAATCCATAAACGCCAACGATGAGCGTTTCGCACTGGCCGCTTAAGGTCAGAGCCGGGGCTGCTGGAGCCTTGTAACCAAAGAT
>JBAYVV010000018.1:0-38561 GCA_041674465.1 Sterolibacterium sp. | reverse complement strand
TTCTTCCACGCCACAGGCGACGTGATCAACCTCAATCAGCCGGTTTCTCTGGGCAGCATCGGCGCTTACCTGGCGAAGGCCGACCGGCTCTACGTGCATAGCGTGCTTGACCTGAACCGCCTGAAGAAATTCTGGCTGGTGAATAACATTGTGCTTTTCCCGCAGGGCGTGCTGTTGACGCCCAGCCATGACATTGAAGGAGAACGCAATAGGCTCGGCTTGCAGGGCAAGCGCATCATTGCGTCCTACGGTTACCTCCTGCCGCATAAAGGTTTGCAGCAACTGATCCAGGCTTTCGCCCAACTTGCCGCAGCGGATGATTCGCTGCACCTGCTGCTGGTCAATGCACTCTACCCGCAGCCAATTTCCGAGCTTGTGCGCGATGAGTGCACGGCACTTATCGAAAAACTGCAGCTTACTAAACGCGTCACGCTGATCACCGATTTCCTGCCCGATGGGCAATCCCTGACCCTGCTGCAGTTGGCTGACCTGATCGTCTATCCCTATCAGAGCACCCAGGAGTCCTCCAGCGCTGCCGTGCGCATCGGCCTCGCCAGCGGACGGCCCGTTGCCGTCACGCCATTATTTATCTTCGACGATGTGGTCGAGGCAGTTCACGTTCTGCCTGGCACCAGACCTCGAGATATAGCCGATGGCATTCACGAACTACTGGCAGATCCAGCGGCGATTGCCTGCAAGACTGTCAAGACAGCAGCCTGGCTGAAGTCGCGGCAATGGCCACAACTGTCCAGGCGCTTGCTGAATATCATCGATTCTTTGCCCGTACCTTCGTAACGCAATGAATCGTTGCCATTTCTTTAGTTTCTTACTAAACTATGATTGGTAAGGAATAAAGGAGAGCGCCATGCCGACTGATGCCACACTAACCAGCAAGGGTCAAACAACCATTCCCAAAGAAATTCGGGATGTTCTTGGGATGAAACCGGGAGACCGGATGACGTTTACCTTAATGCCCGATGCCACTGTAGTGATGCGCGTGAAAAGCAAGAGCATAAGCGAACTTGCGGGTTTGCTGCACAAGAAGGGCCGTAAGTCGGTTCCGATTGGAAAAATGGCGCCCTGATGCTTGGCATCGATACCAATGTACTCATCCGGTTTCTGGTTCGAGATGATGAACTCCAGTTTGAAAAGGCACGCAGGTTAATTCGGCGTGAAATTGCTGCTGGACGCCGTGTATTCGTCAGTCAGTTAGTTCTCCTGGAAACCGAATGGGTTCTGCGAAGTTGCTATGGCTTGCAGAAAGTCGAAATCATTGAAGTTATCTCTGGATTGCTGGATGCGGCCGATGTTCAATTCCAGGATGAACCTGCAGTTGAAGAAGCTCTTTTCATCTGGAAAGAGTCCGCTGCCGATTTTGCCGATTGCCTTATTGGGGCGCAAAACAAAAGATTGGGCTGCTCCACAACGGCCACCTTCGATGTAAAGGCAGCCAAGCTGCCGGGTTTCGGTTTCGTCTGAGTGTCAGAAGACCCCAACAACAGCACGTAGCTTACTCAGTTGGCATCCACGCTTCAGAAAGTGCCTCTTTCTGCATCGACCAGGGGCATGCATCCGGAAAACAGTCCAGGTTGGTTTCGTTAACCGCTTGGGCGACTGCTCTGGCCCATACCATATCCAGCCAGCGAGGCTCACCAAGTTTTGGAACAAGACTTGGAGATTCTTCAAGCGCGTAATTGATCTCCTTGCGCTGAGCTTTTATGGTTTTTCCCCAACTCGCTCCACGCCGCTCGGGTTGATACTGCCACTTGAGCAAATGTGCTAGCAGCACGGTCATGCGGTTGGCAAGTTCGCGCTGCTCGCTTTTCCCCACGTCTTCGATCTCCTCGGCGATATGCTCAATGTCCAACAAATTAAACTGACCAGCACGCAAAAACTTCGCTTGCTCATTTGCCCAGGCATTGACATCTTTCTCGTAGATTTGCATGTTAGCTTTCCTTTCCAGCTTGTTGCCACCCTTGCAACCCGTGCCACCCATGCCAAGCACGCAACCTATGCGCTATTTGCAGATTATCACGGCAAAGTCAGTATGTTACCCGGATAAGTATGAACCTGTTTGCAAAGATAGAATGGTTGAAGCGAGGTTTGATCACTATAATGTGTAAATCATTAACTGAGGATACACATCATGCGAACCAATATCGTAATCGATGACAAGCTGATGAAAGACACGCTCCGTGCAACTGGAGTCAAGACCAAGCGCGAAGCAGTTGAGCTTGGCTTGCGGACCATACTGCGCCTGAGGCAACAGGAGGAGATCCGTCGATATCGTGGCAAGCTCAACTGGCAAGGTGACCTGGATGTCATGAGGAGCGACCAATGATCCTGGTCGACTCCAGTGTATGGATCGACTACTTTCGGGGGACCTCAACGCCTCAAGCTGAAAAGCTTGATGCCCTGTTGGGCGCTGAGCCGATAGCAACGGGGGATCTCATCTTGACCGAAGTGTTGCAAGGGTTTGCAAATGATCGGGAGTTCAACCTGGCCAGGAAAATCATGGCCTCCTTGGTGGTCCTTGATCTGGCAGGAAAAGATGTCGCGCTTCAGACAGCAAAGAACTTCCGTATTCTGCGAGGTCTGGGGGTTACGGTTCGAAAGACAATTGACACCCTGATAGCGACGCATTGCATCGAGAATGATTTGCCCTTGCTGTACAGTGACAAAGACTTCGACCCGTTTGTCCGCCATCTGGGACTTCGTGCAGTTCTTGCAGAAGCATAGAGCGCCTTGCCTGAGCCTATGCAAACGGGGACACAGCATAAGTTTGTTTTGCCTCTAGCTGCTCTTATAGGCCTCAGCCTGTTTTGCCTGACCTTCGGTACCGGCATCCTGGATCCTCGCGAATTCGGCTGGATGATCCATGGCGATTCGGCGCAGCACTACCTGGGTTGGGCCTTCTTTCGTTCCTCGGCCTGGCACTGGCCGATGGGTGTGATTGACAATTTCGGCTACCCGTTCAGCACCACCATTACCTACACCGACAGCATTCCGCTTGTTGCTCTGCCGCTCAAGATATTTTCCGATTTCCTGCCGATTGATTTCAATTATTTCGGCTTGTGGATGGCGGGTTGCCTGATGCTCAATGCGGTTTTCGCCGCAGCGTTTCTGCGTGGGCAAGGCATGCCAGCAATGCCGGCACTGACCGGTGCCGCATTCTTCGCCATTGCACCCTGCCTGTTGCTGCGTGGTTACGGCCACGAATCGCTGATGGCGCAGTGGTTGATCCTGGCCAGTTTTCTGCTGTATCAGCGGTCAAGCCCGGATCGTACCTGGTGCCTGGGCTGGAGCCTGCTGCTGGCTTCGGCACTGTTGGTTCATCCTTATTTCTTTGTGATGAATGTTGCGGTTTTCATTGCCAGTTTGATCCGTTTGGTTTGGTTCGAACGAAGTCTGGGCCTGCAGCGGGCGGCTGCGTGGTGCCTGTGGAACTCAGCGTTGGCGCTATTCGTGATGTATGCCGCGGGCTATTTCTATGGCGATGACAAAACCCTGGCCGCAGTCGGATATCCGAACTATTCAGCCAACTTGCTGACCTGGTTCGACCCGATGAACTGGCGCCAATTTCTGCTCGATTTTCAGCGCGACCCCACAGGCAAGGGCGAATGGTCGAAGGTGCTACCCGCGCTGGGCCATGCACATCCTGACCAGTACGAAGGCTTTGCCTATCTCGGCGCGGGAATGATTCTGCTGGTGTTGCTGGCTGGTTTCTTCGTGGTTCGCAAATGCACCCTTGGCATTTTTGGACGCACATGGTTTCCGCTCATCACGGTCGTCGGATTGCTGGCGCTGTACAGCTTCTCCACCAAGCTGACCTTTGGCAGTCTAGTGGTTTGGAATTTGCCGCTCTCACCAGACGTTTTCCAATTCCTGAGCATCTATCGCGCCAGCGGCCGGTTCATCTGGCCGGCGACCTATCTTTTGATTCTGTGGGCGTTGGTGCAGGTTTGGCGGCATCTGCCGCAACGTGTGGCGGTCCTGCTCCTGATCTCCGCTCTCGGTTTGCAAATCTACGACCTCTCCGACAAGCTGCGCGAATTCCGTGAACTGCTGGGGAATCCCCAACCCTACCAATTGACGCTTTCGGATCCCGTATGGAAGCAAGCCATGCAGAGTGCGACTCATTTGATCGTCCTGGATGACACTACATCAAGCGATGACTGGATCGCCTTTTCCGTCCTGGCGGCACGCCATGGCGTGCCAACTTCAGCTGCAATGGTCGCCAGGGTAGACGACAAGAAATTGGCAGCGTGGAGGCGCGCACTCAAAGACCAGGTGCTGCAAGGCAAACCGCAACCAGGACAAGTCTATGTGTCCCGTCAAACCTTGCCTACCCCTACTAGCTGGAGGCAAATGCAAGCCAACGGCTGGCGGGTGTTGTTTCAGGGTTCCCCGCCAGAGCGATAACACCTGATCCGCAATCCGGCAGTTTGATTTTGCATTAGATTCTGCATACAATGCAGTCATTGATAGCAATGAGTGAAGTCATCACATGGCAAGCCTGACAATCCGCAATCTCGAAGAAAGCATCAAGACCAATCTTCGCTTGCAAGCAGCGCAGCATGGTCAGTCCATGGAAGAGGAAGTGCGACAGATATTGCGACTTGCCTTGTCCCGCGTGAAGCCGAAAGGCGGACTCGGCACGCGCATAGCGAAACGATTCGCTGCCTTTGGCGGATTGGAGATCGAACTTGCTCCTCGTTCGCTGCCACGCGTCGCACCTAAATTTGGCAAGCGTCGGTGATCCTGCTTGATACCAATGTTTTATCGGAGTTGATGCGCCCGCAACCGAGTGCGCAGGTGATGAACTGGCTCGACCGTCAGCCAGCCGCCAGTCTCTGGATAAGTGCTATTACACGGGCTGAAATCGAATTGGGAATTGCTCTGCTTCCTTCGGGAAAACGCAAGCAGGCGCTTGCTGATACTGCGGAAGCCATGTTCAGTGAAGACTTCGAAGGGCATTGCCTCCCGTTCGACGGACAGGCAGCTGGGCATTATGCGGTGATCGTATCCCGGCGATCACTGCTCGGGAAACCGATCACTATAGAAGATGCGCAGATCGCGGCAGTTGCCAGATCAAACGAACTGACGCTGGCTACCCGAAACAAGAAGGATTTTGGCGGCATTGAAGGGTTGATGATCATTGATCCTTGGAAACATGAGGAGTAGCCCATGGGACTGACGTACGCACCCACTGTGCTAATGCGTCGTACTCGAAACTATACTCGCCATGGTCCAATCTAGTCACCGTCGTATCATCTAGCTACTTCGCACCCAGAAGACGACAAGACAGCAGAAACTGCATGTCTCGGCGACCATCGACAATCAGATAGATGTAGACACGTTTTTCGATCGTGCGATAGATCAGGCGATACGGTTTGAAGAAGACCTGCCGATACTCATGAATGCCCAAGTCCAGAAGTTCCTTTGGAATCGAACCGCGCTCTGGGTACGTCGTCAGGCTGGCAATGGACTTCTCGATGCGGTCGAGTACATAATTTGCACGTGCCACCGAATCTTTCTCAGCGATGTAATCGAAGATGTCCTCCAGGTCGCGCTCGGCATCCTCGGTCAGGAATACCTCAAAGCGTTTCATCAGACTGCGACTTGCTTCTTACGCAAACGCTTGATGACCGTTGCAGCTGGGACGACACGACCTGTCTCGATCTGACGATTGCCAAGTGCCAGGATCTTGAGAAGCGCCAGGGACTCCTGGGTTTCTTCATAGGACCCAATATCCTGGATCACGGCTGTTGCCTCTCCGTTCTGGGTGATCACCATCGGTTCTCGTTGCACCGCAAGCTCCCGAACAATCTCAGCCGCATTGGCCTTGAAATAGCTGATGGGTTTGATCTGGCTGGAAAGTTTCATGGGTAGCCCTTCGAAATTGATTAGAACTGAATATAGTCCTAATTCAGTCTGCTGACAACCCAAGTGAGCATTTCCTTTCCTGATTGATGGCAATTTGACAGAAAAAAATCCAAGAAAAGAAATCAAAGCTCTGAATGGTTCTACGGAACGGAAACCTCTGCAAAGCTGCCGACGGACGCTGAATTTATGGCGGAAGCGATATGATCTACAACAACCTGTATGCGTGTCCAACTTGTCGTAGAGAGAACAACGACAGAAATTCGCCGGGCCGCAAGATTTTGTTGGTAGCGGAGATTGGTGTCGGTGGTAACAAATACCTCGAATCCCTGCGCTTCGGCTGAGTTCAACAACTCACCATTCTTCAGCGTAGCCCAACCCAGTTCATAAGCTGTGGAGACGCTGTGACCCGTAAGAGCTTTCCGTAGTGGAACAGGCGTCCCTTGGTCAAACAAGACACGCACTTATGCGGCCAACAAAGTAGATCTGGCAGCGTGTTCCAGTACATGACGAGCCTGAGACAAGGAGACACCGGGAAACCACTCGACGAACTGATGGACAGAGGCATCTTCTTCGAGGTTCTCAAAGAGCGCAGCAACAGGAACCCGTGTGCCTCGGAAAACCCAGGCACCGCTGACGCGTTCAGAGTCGCGCTCGACATCTGGGCAAGAAGACCAATCAATCATGAGCAAATATTAGCACTTTGGTCGACAAGCTTAAAGAGCGCATAGAGTGTATCGAGCACTGACTCGAACTGTATAACTAAAGAGCTTTCCGTAGTGGAACAGGCGTCCCTTGGTCAAACAAGACACACACTTACTCGCGTGCCTCGGAAAACCCCGGTAGCGACCATGAAGCGTGCTCACATCATCCCCATGGCCGGTGGTGACGAATACGACGCCCTCACCCTCTGGCGACACGTTCTGCGCTGGAAGGCGCTGATCACCTGGTTCGCACCTATGTTGCCGAAAATTGAATCAGCCTTATCTTCTGGAGAAAAGATCGTTGAAGTGTCGTGAGCGGGGGCTCGACCATGATCGTTAGGCCGACGCATCCCGAAATGCACGCAGGACCGAGTTGATGCGTGTTTGATAGCCAGGTCCCTGTGCCTTGAACCATTCCAGAACGTCTTGATCAACACGCAACGAAATCGATTCCTTCGCGGGTAACGGCTTGAGGCCGCGCCGCACGATACCTCGGACAATGTGGCGAACCTCAGCTTCAGGATGATCCTCAGAGGCATTTGGAGTGATCTGCTTCGACTCAAGACGAGCCCAATCAGTTTTTGATTTCATCGAAGTAGATTTGCGTTTCGCGATGGGTTGCTTTGCGGAAGGAGATGATGCGGATTTCATTTTCTTGCTCCGTATGAACGATTGAGACGGGGATGCCAGCCAGGAGACCCAATGTCAGGAAGCGTTGTTCACCGTAGAAAAAACGATCATCCTCGTAGGTGAAAGTAACACCCTCGAAGACTCTGGGTGCGTCGATGAAATCCAGCCCATGATTCTTCAAGTTCAGACTGCGCTTCGCTTCTGACCAAGTGAACTCCATCGATCAAGTGTATATACGAAACGTAGATGTGTCAAACGCCTTGTGGCCTGACAAGCACTCCGGATACCCTGCATCTATCGCAGTCCTGCTATAATGTGACCATGTCTCGTGACCATAGGATAATCATCATGGAATCAACCATAGGCGCCGGTGAATTCAAGGCAAAGTGCCTGCAACTCCTTGATGCTGTCGCAACTCACCGAGAACCGCTGATCATTACCAAGCGCGGGAAACCTGTCGCCAAGCTAGTCCCAATGCCTGCGGAAACACCGCTGTTCGGCGCCATGGCGGGAAGTGTCCTGAATGAAGCCGATCTCATTGCTCCTATTGATACTGAATGGGACTCTGCTAAATGAGTTTGGTATTGCTGGATACTCATGCATGGGTTTGGCTGCTCAGCGGTAGTTCGCGACTTGGTCCCAAAGCGCGAAAGGCGATCCAACGCTCGCTGGTCAAAGAGGCGGTTCTGGTATCGGCCATTTCACCCTGGGAAGTTGCAATGCTAGTCGGCAAAGCAAGACTGACCTTGGATCGCGATGTTGGCGCATGGGTTCAAGCCGCACTGTCGTTGCCAGGAATCCGTCTGGAACCGATTTCTCCAGAAGTTGCCGTCGCAAGCACGCGACTTCCCGGTGCAATCCATTCTGATCCTGCGGATCGCTTGATTGCCGCGACATCACGCCATTGTGGTGCGACTTTGGTCACGGCTGATCGACTGTTGCTTGATTACGGCAAGATTGGGCACATAAGGACGCTCAACGCGGTACTGTGACCCTCTGCAAAAGGTCGTACAAAAATCTATGGTATTATCGCGAGCGCTCTTTACTACGCGGCCTGGAAGACAGGCTTTTCAACCGGAATGGAGGGACTCAATTAACAATAAACACGAACTATCTCAACTATCTATCTAAGTAATCAAGATAATTTTGAAGCACAGAATCACGGCTAACCCTCACAATTTGTGACAACCGTCACAATACTTTTATTCGAGGGCACCTAGAATGACATACAGGGGAGTTATAACCCCCTGCGCAATCTATATATATATATCGATTACAACTTTTGGCTTCACTCACAAGGAGTAACAAAATATGGCTATTACAGCTGCAATGCGTACTACAGTTACACAGCTCTACGCGGCGCTTTTTAACCGCGCCCCTGACTCCGATGGCCTAGGCTATTGGGTTCAGCAGCTTGACTCCGGCACGTCTACGGCCGATGTTGCCAAGGCTATGTATGACACCACCCCGGCGCGTACCTACTATCCGCTCTGGTATTCCAACGAGCAGATCGCAGGACAGTTCTACACCAATTTGCTCGGCCGCACGGCGGATACTGATGGCTTGGCCTATTGGTCCGGCGAGCTAGCTACGAAGCCTTTGGGTACAGTACTGACTTCATTCCTGGATGCAGTCGTGGGCTACACTAGCGACCCAACCGCAACCGGTTACGATGCAACCCTTGATGCTCTTGCGTTGAGTTCGCAATCGTTGTTCAACAACAAGGTTACAGTCGGTCAGTACTTTGCCGAGACCTTGCGTTCGAACGATACTACGCTGGCTGCTGCGATTCTGACCGGCGTTACCACCGCGGCGAGCAGTGTGACGGCAGCAGAGGCGGCCTATGCCACGGCAGCATCGACGGCGGCAAGCACTACCTTCAACTTGGTTGCTGGCGCCGACGCGCTTACAGGCACCAATGGCAACGATACATTCAATGCCGCGATCGGTACGCTGACGAGTAGCGACGAAGTGCATGGTGGCCTAGGCACCGACGTTCTGATCGCAAAGATCGACAACCTGACGGCCAATAATACAGGCTACACACCGGTTATCAACGGTATTGAGACGATCACACTGGAAGCGCGCAACGCCTCGGCGACGTTCTTCATGACCAATGTCAGTGGTGTTTCCACTCTCAACGTAAAGGGCATCACCAACTTTGGTTTGTCTGATCTGGCCAATAGCGGGACCGTCAATGTGATCGAGGGCTACAGCGCCGATCTGACACTGAACATCGGCACAAACACTGCATCCGCTCAGTCCTTTAGGGTCAACCTCAACAACGCCAGTGGCACGGATATCATCATTGCCGATGATTCCGGCACCACTGCGGTTGACACGCTGACCTTGGACGCAATCTCCAGTTGGGGGCATTCATCGGCGACGAACTTCTCCGGCTTTGAGAAGCTGGTTCTGCTGGGAGAGGGCAACATTAGCCTGAACATGGCTTCTGCAGTGGCGGGAGGCCTATCGGCCGATGCCTTCGCGGACACCACGAAGATTGACGCCAGTGGCATGACCGGGGCGCTGACTCTGCGGCTGGATTCCGTTGACGCCAGCATCGTAGGTGGTGCGGGCGCCGATACTTTCATCATGACGGCTAGCCTTAACACCAACGATACCATCGATGGCGGCCCGGGCGCGGATACGATCGATAGCATTCAGAGCGGTGGCTATGTCCGCCCGATCATCAGCAACGTCGAGACGCTGAACATATTCGTTAACAGCGCCGCTGTGACGGCAGACCTCCGCGATGTCAGTGGCGTGAGCACGCTGAACCTGCTGCTTGCCACTGCGTTGCTCGTTGACAAGTCACAGACCAGCATGTCTACGATCAACGTCAATTCCAGCGACTCGACCGCCAACGCGCTGCAGGTTAACTTCGGGACCGCTGCAGTAGCCTCCGACGTGACCCTGAACCTGGGTAACGGTGTTGAGGGTACATTGCAAACCGCTGCTGCCACGGCCTCGGGCATGGGCATCGGTACCATTACCATGTCCGGCAACTCGGGCAGCCTGACTATTGTCACCAACAGCACCGCCAAGTACTCCGCGGCCGCTGTTGAGCTGAACGACTTTACGGCAGTGACGCTGAACGCCGCGAGTGCCAACCTGGTTGTGGATGGTGTTGTCGATGTCAATACGGCCCAGACCCTGACGCTGACCGTTGCGGCAGGCAAGACCATGACCATTGGCGACGACTTGTCAGCCGACAGCGTCACGAACTTCACGCTTAACGTGGGTGCGACCGGTACATTTGGTTTGACAGGTGCAACAGCTTCGTTGAACGCTGCCTCCTCCACAATGACTATCACTGTGGGCGCATCTGCTGCGGTTGATATGAGCGGTTCGGTGCTGCAGTTGAGTGGTGCTGACACTTTGAATCTGAGCGTCGGGGATGGTGGCTCAATTACCGCCCAGACTATCCTGTTGGGTCAGGCAGGTGCCACGGCTGGTTCTGGTGCACTGGCAATGGATAACATCAACATCAGCGCTGCCGGTGATGTCAATATCACCAACCTGATTGCCAACACCGCTACAGTGCATTCGGCCATTTCACTGTCCTTGAATGTGACGCTGATTGGTAGCGGGACTGCAACGGATGTGGGTATTTCCGGTTTTGCGATCTCGGATGTTGCGGGTGGGGCTACCGCCAGCGAGCAGTCTGTCACGATAAACGTTGGTGGCACGGGCCAGTTCAAGTTCAGCGCTGCTGCGATCGATACCTCGAATGTCACCTACCACGTCACTACCACAGGTCTGATGTCCGGTTCGATGGTCACCATCGATCTGAGCGGCGTGAATGACACAGGTTCGGTGGCGTCTGCAGTTTTTGGCGCCCATTCAGGCAACTATGTCGGCGTGGATGGTGTCGACAACATCGAACTCGGTCTGGGCGCGATGACGGTTGATGGCGGTCTGGGTGCCGACGTGATCACCTTCGGCAACACGGCAGTCAACAAGGTGCACATGTCGGTAGATACCGTTGCTGGTCAAGACACTGTTTTGGGTGCGGCTGCAGGTGATATGATTTTGTTCGGCGGGGCCAATACTGCGACTGCCAACAACTATTTGACTGCGGCTTGGGTTACCGGTACCGCTTATGATACTGCCCAGATTGCTGACGCAAGTCTGACCGCTTTCGTAACAACGGCTGCAGGGCTTAGCGGTCATACGGCGGTTCGGCAGCTTGCCATCTATACTGCGGCTGGGGATACTATCATCGAGGTGTTGGATGGCTCTGCTGGTCATACGGGTATCTCCGGAGCAAACATTACTACGGCAGACTTTGTCCGTATCGTTATAAGCAACAAGGACTTTGCCGCAATAACGGCTGCCTTCCAGATCAATTCGACTGGAAGCGGCCTGTCCATCACGTTGCTGTAATTGGCAGATGTCTAGCTAACATCACTAGATAGCGTCCGTTTGGAAGGGGGCTTCGGCCCCCTTCTTTTATAAATAGTTGTCAAATTCACTGGTTGATGTCCGTCATGAATGAAATGACCCAGCGCTTTGCGCAAAACATGGATTTCCTCAAGGCCGAAGTGCCTGCCTTGCATAAGCTTATCCATGATCATGTCTGCAAATCCGAACTAATCGTGGAAGAAAGTGGCGCGGTGAATATCCGCCGCGCAGACGGCGTGATGACTTACAAGGGTGACGCCAGGCTTGAACTGGAAAAGCAGGTGCAAAATTTCCTCAAGACGCCAAGTCGGATCGTCGTCGGCAAACCGGTGCTTGTCGAGCAGGAATTCACGGAGCCCGAGCCGAAATTCGGTGGTACTTGGCCGACCAGCAAATACGACGATCGCCCGGAAGACTTTCATTATCAGCGTTATCTATGCGAGGCAAGCAAGGCAATCAAGGAAGCCGGGATTACCGTTCCCGAAGAATTTCGTGGACAGGCCTACTACCTGTTCATCTATGGCGTGGGGGCGGGTTATCAGATATTGCCCCTGCTCAAACAATACAAACCCAAGATATTGTTGCTGGTCGATGAGAACAAAGACGGTTTCGTGCATTCCACATCGCTCATCGACTGGAAAGAACTTTGGGCAGCTGCCAAGGAGGTGGGCACCAGCATCAAGATCACCGTGGAAGCCAATCCGGTGATGCTGCATGAGGCAGTCAAAGGCAATATCATGGGCAACTCTTTGCTCGGACTGGATGGCCTGCATGTATTCCTGCACGGACCTTCGACAGTTCTGAAAGGCGTCCAGCAGATGCTGATGGACCCGAAATCGGCCAACCTGGCCAGTTTCATCGGCTTCCTCACCGATGAATACAACATGATGAAAAATTCCTTCCGCAACCTGCGCGAAGGAACCAAGCGCATTTTGGTCAATGCCAAGGAAAAAATGCGTGCGCCGGTCCTGATCATCGGCAGCGGGCCGTCGCTGGAGGCGCATATCGACAAGCTGAAGGAAATTCGTGACCGCTTCATCATTATCTCCAGCGGTTCCAGCTTGCGCGTGCTGCTGACCCATGGAATCAAGCCGGATTTCCATTGCAACCTGGAGCGCGCCCAATCCATCCTGACCCGCCACGAGGAATTGGCTGCGGAAGGGCATGACATGTCGGATATTTACGCAGTGCTCACCACCACCATTTGGCCGGGCGTCGATAAATTCTTCAAGGGGGGGGCGATCTATTTCCTGCGTCCGGCGCTCTCGCCTTTAGGCGTGTTTGCCGACAACTATGAGCAAGTGCTGTTCAACGAGGGGCCGCAAGTTACCAACACCGCATTTGCCTTTTCGCGACGCTTGGCGGCCAAGGAAATTTATCTTCTTGGTGTCGACCTTGGTGCAACGAACCCGGCTGAGTCCAACAGGGCAGTAAACGCTTGGCAGGGTATCCGTCCGCGCAAACTGACCATCCCGATCCGCGGCAACAAGGGAACAACCGTATTTACCGACATGCAACTGATCCAGCAGCGTGATACGTTGCAGGCGCAAATCCGCAAGCTTGCCGAGGTGGGTGGCAAGTGTTACAACCTGGGCGACGGTGCGCGCATCGACGGGGCTGTGCCAACGGAGATCGACCAACTTGACATTCCGGCGCTGGATTTTGATCGTAAAGAGCTTGCGACCAAGCTTGCCGAACAGTTTCCGATCTATACGCGCGAACATTTTCTTGTGAACTGGAGCAATGAAATAGTGCGCGAATCGGTCGCACGCTTCTGCAATGACCTGGTGCTCAAGTTGTCCGCCGAAGGCTGGACGAACAATATGATCACCGAGATCGAGGGAATCTGCCAGTATGCATACAAGCCCATACGCCAGCAATATGCGCCCCGGCTGTTTCGCGGCTCTTTACTGCGGATGTTTCTGCATGCGCATGGCGTGATCCAGCGGGCTACCGAAGGGGAAGAACGCGACAAGGCGATCGCCATCATGAAAGCGCAACTGGAACGCCATATCCGCCTGGTTGAGGCGGAGGCGTACGGCTTGGCTGATGAATTGGAATCGGAAGATCCCGCCTTCGCATACAACAACGCCGCCTGACCGTGCAAAAACGCTCACTGCTTTTGCTATGGGGTGGCAAACTCGGCACCATGGCGGCGTTGAGTCTGGTGATGAGCCTGATGGCTCTGTCGCAACCGCTATACATGCTCAATCTGTACGACAGGGTTTTATCCAGCCAGTCGGTGGATTCGCTGATATCGATTACGGCGATTACCGTGTTCGTTCTGTTGTGTTATGGAGGGTTCGACTGGGCGCGGCATCTGGTACAGGATCAGATGGGTCGCTCGATCGAGGATGCCATCCGCCCAACGCTGATGGAAGTCTCCATCCGTCAGGCAGCGTTTGGAAAAAACGTTCAGCAGCGTTTGTCGCGTCTCGACGAGCTTAAGAATTTTGTCACGGGGAATGCGTTCTCTTCTCTATTTGATCTGATTTTTGTCCCGATCTATTTCACGGCACTGTTTCTCTTCCATCCGCTGATCGGCACAGTTTGCGCGATATTTTCCCTGGTGACCATTGCCCTGGCTTTGATTCCGGAATGGTCGCTCAAAGCCCCGATGGCCGATTATTTCCTTCATAAATTCAGATTGCGCAAGGACGAGGCAGAGCTAATCAGCAACGCGAGCGATTTGCTGGTGTTGGGGGGCGTTGGGCAGGTGCTGGGACGCTATTTGAAACATGAGGAACTGGTCGAGTCGAAAATGAGTCAGTCCCAGGCACAACTCAGTCGTATCCAAACCATGAACAAAGTCGTCATGATGATCATTCAGACACTGGTTCTGGGCTTGGCTTGCTATTTGGTAATACGCCGCGATATAGGAACGGGCGTCATGTTCGCGGTGAACATCGTGGCGACACGCGCCATGCAGCCCTTGTTTCAAGTCACGTCATCCTTCAAATCCCTGAGCAAAGCCATGACGGCGTGGTCTGATATTTCAGAAAGCCTGATGCGTTACAAGAAGGACGAACGTGCCATTCAGGACATCACTTCCGCCAACGTCAGGGTACGCTCCCTGACCATCCTTAACCGCGATGAGGATCGCAAGATACTCAATAATATCCAAATGGATGTGGATCCCGGCGAGATGGTGGTGGCAGCGGGAGCGAGCGGTGCGGGGAAAAGTACGCTGTTGCGGGCTGTGGCCGGGTTGATTCCAGACTATATCGGCACCTTGGAATTGGACAACCGCGAATTGAAACACTGGCGCTTTGAACGCGACAGTGCCTTCATAGGTTATCTGCCGCAGGAAATACGGCTGTTTCATGGGACCATTATTGAGAATATTACCTTGTTCGCTGTCGAGCCGGATTTGGAAAGTGTATCGAATTTGTGCATGGAGTTGGGGTTGCAAGAGGACATCTCGGCCCTAAAAGATGGCTACCAAACCATGGTCGAACCGGACGCACTGCAGTTTTCCGGCGGACAGATCAAATTACTGGCGGTGGCCCGAGCACTTTATGGAAATGCGCAGTTACTGGTGCTTGACGAGCCAACCAGCGGTCTCGATTTTGAGCATGAGGTGATGGTGTTGAATACACTTCAAAAAAGACAGGCCGCCGGGGTGGCGGTTCTTCTTTCCACACACTCCGCCTACATCCTCAGGGCTGCAACCAAGATCATCTGGTTGAAATGGGGCCAGGTAAAAGGTTACGGCTTGCGCGACGATGTGCTGATGAAAATGGGCATGAAGGAAGCGGCGTGAAACTTCGTATTATGGACACAACGCGTTCCGCAACCACGACCGCTTTTGTGGTGCTGTTCGCCGGATTTGCTGTTTGGGCGATGTTTACCGATCTGGATTATGGATCCCATGCGGAAGGTACCATTGCCAGTTCGAATCCGAATGTGCCGATACAGCATAATGCGGCTGCCCGCGTGACCAGAGTCGAAGTAAGGGAAGGTGATCTGGTCAAAATAGGGCAATCCTTAATGGTGCTCGACGATTCGGAGTCTTTGGCTGACGTGATTGGAGTTGAGAATCAGCGGTTAGCGCTCAATCTCCAATACGAAGCCGCTTTGGCTGAGTTGCGCGGGTCGATGGAGTTGCCGTTTCCTAAGGCGACATCACGTCTCCTGCCGCTTGAAGTGGTTAAGCAGTCATATGCCGATGCAGGTGCAGCACTGCGGCAACGCTTATTGTCGCATCAGGGGCAGATGAATCAGTTCGCGGACGATATCCGGGTGGCACAAGCGCAGCTTGCGTACAACCGCGAGGGGTTGAGGAAAATCGATAGTCAGATCGCGATTCTCTCCCGGCAGACCAAAGCAATGGAAACCATGCTAGAAGAGCGGTTAGTTGCTCGCAGCACCGTGGAAGATCAGCTAATTCGTCTGGAGGATCTGAATCGGACCAGAACCAGTATGTTCTCTGATCAGGAGCGCCTGTTGGGACTCGTAGTGCAAACGGAAAACAAGCGACGCATGTATTTAGCCGGTCGGGAAAACGATCTGAAGGGTAAACTTGCTGATACGGCGCCAAAACTGAAGGGTATTGACCAGGTAGGTGTTGCCGCACTAGTTAAGCTTGATGCGTTGACCATTAGGGCTCCGATAGATGGCCAAGTAGTCAATCTTAGAATCAAATCTGCGGGCGAAGTGATTACTCCAGGCATGATTGTCATGGAAATCGTTCCCACGGCAAGAAAATACTTTGTGAACGCTAGAGTTTCACCGTCTGAAATAGAGAACTTGCGCGCCGGTACACCTGCGGAAATCCATTTCGTCACTCTGCCTTCGAAATCAACACCAAGGGTAGATGGCCGTCTAGCTTCCATTGCGAGTGACTCGACCCCTGACGAAAAGACCGGGCAAGCCTATTACATCGCCAACATTGAATTTACTGGCGATGTGGCGAAAGAGATCGGCATGGAACCGATATTGGGGATGCCGGTGCAAGCGCTCCTGAAAGGCGGTCGCCGCAGTGTCATGAGCTATATCGTTGACCCTTTCAAAGTGTTATTTACAAAAGCCATGAAGGAACAATAATGGAAATGGTGTCGGCGTTTGTCTGTTATCCGCAAGGTTTGGATCGTGTGGCTCATGTGGCCCAGGAGGGGTTGACGGCCAGATTTTACGCACCAACAAAGAAAGCGGGTTGGCGCTATAAGACCTTGTTCATCAAGGAGCCGGAGACTATCGAATGGCTGCGTGCTTTGCAGCCTACCGATGTGCTTTGGGATGTCGGCGCGAATGTCGGCATTTATTCGGTCTATGCGGCCATGGTAACTGGCGCGCGAGTAGTTGCCATCGAACCGGGAGCGGCAAATTACTGGACGTTATGCAAGAACATCGAGATGAACCACCTTGATGACAAGGTCACCACCCTTTGTATGGCATTGGGCGACGAGTTCAAGTGCGCCGATCTATTTCTTAGCTCGTCTGAATCCGGCGGCGCGCAGAATGCGTTGGATCGTCCCTTGGATGATAGCGGTAATACGTTCAAACCGCAGTTTCGCCAAGGTATGTTGTCGATTCCCGCTGATATTGCAATTGAACAACTCGGTGTAGTTTGCCCAACAGCAATGAAGATCGATGTTGACGGTTTTGAACTCCCGGTGCTGCGAGGCGCGCAACGGCTATTTTCCAATCCGACTTTGCGCAGAATCTCCCTTGAGATGAATTCATCCGATGTGGAATTGATCAGAACTGCTATGGCCATGCTGGAATCATCCGGCTTAAGAAAGACCGGCGAGCATCGGTCACCCAATGTGGCGCCTAATTCGCCGATTCACAACTTTCATTTCGAGCGGCTGTAGGTCGGCTGTCCTGACATTGATGAGGATATACGGGACTGTCCAGCGCATCTTTGCCTTCGTGTATGTCTGCTTGATATCCCCGTTGGGTCTGGCGCAGAATACGCCGCTGAATTTGTCGCCAATTAAGTCGCTGAGTGCGACGATAACTGCAGCATTGCAGAATGACCCGGTTTTGCTGGGTGCTTCTGCGCAACTGCGCGTTGATGCTGAGGTTTTGCCGAAGGCAAGAGCCGATCTGTTGCCGCGCCTCTCATTTCAGGCATCCCAGTCGCAGAATACGACAACCAGCCATAATTTTTCCCCGACTGGTGCGCGCACTCCGGATGATACAAACAAGTACGATTCGAATACTAAAAGCCTTAGCGTAAGCCAAGCTTTGATCCGGCCGCGCTCATGGATGGGTTATTTGCAGGGGCAGTCTGTGATCAACGCAGCCGAGGCCACCTATGAGTCTGCCATTCAGCAGGCCATAGACCGGGCCGTCACGGCCTTTATGGAAAAGCTACGCCTCGAATTTGAAATGGCGTCCGTAAGCGTCAATGAAGCCTCTCTAGGGTTGCGCCTGAGGTTGGTTCAGCGCATGGTACAGGCAGAGCGAGCCAGCTTGGTCGACTTGAAGACCGCAGAAGCTAATTATGCCCAAGCCCAAGCACATACACTTGAAATCTCCTCCTCATTGATTTCCGCAACCGGGGAGTTGAGCAGATTAACCGGAATTGAATGGACGTTTGGAAAAAGTGAACTCGGAGATATCAAGAAGGTTGGAGCGATTACCGCAACGGTGATCGAAAGGAAGCTGCAAGGTGTGGTGGAACTGGACGTTGAACAACACCCTGAAGTGATGGCACGCAAACTACGTCTCGAGGCCGCCCAGTGGGAAATGAAGAAGCGAACCAGCGATCATTCGCCCACGCTCGACTTGGTCGCCAGCATTTCTGAAGGATCCAGCGCTTCGGATATCACCATCGGCCGTTACTCGAAAACCCGGGCGGTCGGATTGCAGTTGAACATCCCTATCTATGCTGGTGGCGCTATTACATCATCGGTTCGAGAAGGTGCGGCACTGATGGACAAAGCCGAGATGGACCTGAGGAATGCCAGAATGCTGGTGGCAAATGATAGACGGCGCAGTCTGTCTCAGATCAGGGCGGGAGTCTCTTCGCTGAGAGCAGGAGTGGATGGGCTGGAGGCAAGCGAGTTGACATTGCGGCAGGTAAATATAGGCGTCAACACGGGAATTAACTCGGAGGTCGAATTGAAGGACGCGCTGTCCAGGAAAGCAAGCAGCGAAGCAACACTGGCAGCCTCTGTGGCAAAAGTGGTTTCCTTGTATTCAAATTTGCGGTTGGCACAAGGCACATTAAACACTGACGAAATGGCGGAATTGTCGGCGGTGTTGAAATAGAATATCTACCGGAAGCCAGGAGATAAAACCCCACGCAAGCTTATTTAGATATGGAAAAGGTGAGATGATGAGAAAGTTAGTCATTGATGGTGTCGAAATATCGGACGAAAGTGATTGTTATGTGATCGCCGAAATTGGCCATAACCACCAAGGCAGTCTTGACCAATGCAAGAAACTGTTCAAGGCGGCCAAGGCTGCCGGTGCCGACTGCGTCAAGCTGCAGAAACGCAATAACCGTGCTTTGTTCACCAAGGACATTTACGACGCACCATACAACAGCGAGAACGCCTACGCTGCCACCTACGGCGCGCACCGTGAGTTCCTTGAATTTGGTCGCGATGAGTACGTTGCTCTGCAGAAGTACGCCAAGGAGTTGGAGATCACCTTCACGTCCACTGCCTTCGACTTCCCCAGCGCCGACTTTCTCGCTGAGCTCGATATGCCGGCTTACAAGATGGCCTCTGGTGATGTGACCAACATCCCGCTGCTAAAGTATGTTGCGAAGCTTGGCAAGCCGATGGTGATGAGCACCGGTGGTGCCACCCTGGATGAAGTGCGCCGGGCTTACGATGCGATCATGCCGATTAATACGCAACTCTGCATCATGCAATGTACTTCGGGTTATCCACCGACTTTCGAAGAACTGAATCTGAAAGTAATCCAGACCTTGCGAGAGGCTTTCCCCGATATCGTCATCGGATTTTCCGCGCACGACAGCGGCATCGCCATGTCGTTGGCTGGATTCATGCTGGGGGCCCGTATCGTCGAAAAACACTTCACCTTGAACCGTGCCTTGAAAGGGACCGACCACTCATTCTCGCTGGAGCCGCACGGCCTGGAGAAGATGATTCGAGATCTGAAGCGTGCGCGCCTTGCCTTCGGCGACGGGGTCAAGCGTCGCTATCCAACCGAAGACGCACCGTTGTTCAAGATGGCCAAGAAGATTGTTGCCGCGCGCGATCTTCCCGCAGGGCACATCATTACCGAGCAGGATCTTGCCTATAAGTGCCCAGCCGATGGCTTGCCACCTTATATGTATGACCAAGTTGTTGGCAAACGCCTGGTCACGGCGCTCAAGGAAGACCAGAACGTCGAGCTGGGAGATCTGGCCTGATGTCGGCGCCCTACACCCGACCGCAGGGCGTGGGGCGACTCGGTGGACTGTTCGCCAGCATCCGCCTGGTTGCGTTCGATTTCGACGGCGTGTTTACCGATAACTCCGTCTACGTGACTCAGGAAGGAATTGAATCGGTGCGTTGCTGGCGCAGTGATGGCATTGGTCTCTCGCGCTTGCGTGCCAATGGTGTTGAGGTCCTGATTCTTTCCACCGAAGTCAATCCGGTGGTGTCGGTACGCGCAAAGAAACTCAAAACCGAATGCCGTGCCGGCATCGAGGACAAGGCGGCAACCATCATTGATTATTGCCGGGAGAAGGGCATCGACCCGGCGCTCGCCGCTTTCGTGGGTAACGATATCAACGATATCCCGGCCTTCAAGGCAGTGGGTTTGCCGATTGCCGTCTCCGACGCCTATCCTGAAATTTTCCCGCATGTGCTGTACCGTACCCGCGCCTTGGGTGGCACCGGCGCAGTGCGTGAAGTGTGTGATCTGATCTTCCACGCCAAACACGGAACATCGTGTTGAGAAGAAGAAATTCATGCGCATCAGCAATGAATCAAGACTGATCATCAAGGCCACCGTCAGCGAGGTCTTCGGGGATAGCGCACGGGTTCTCTTGTTCGGCTCCAGGCTTGACGACTCCAAGCGTGGGGGAGATATTGACTTACTGGTCGATTTGCCATCTCCGGAACCCGAGCGCCAGCGCAAGTCGCTCACCTGCGTAGCGCGACTTCAGCGCAGACTGGGTGATCAACCGATCGATGTCTTGGTGATCGACCCAGAAACATCTCCGTCTCCGGTTCATCTTGAAGCCCGGCGAACAGGAGTTTCGCTGTGATGGCTGTTCAGAAATCTCTTTCTGCGATGGAACGGTTGTTGTGGACGCTGGGTATCGTGTACCGGGAAGGAAAGCATCTCCAGATTAGCCAGCAGCGCTTGTTTTCTCACGCTATTACGGTACAGTGGGTCAACGCTCTTGAACATAAGATCGAGGACGGGGAGCAACTCGAAGCCTTCGTTTCGCGCTTCGGCCGAATGCAGGATACGGTTGCTGATAAATTGCTGCCTCGATGGCTCGTCGCTCTGGAAGAACGGACTGGTAGCCAGATCGAGATATTGAATCGCGCCGAACAGCTTGGCGTACTGGAAAGTACAGAAGTATGGCTGGAGGCGCGCAAGCTTAGAAACCGGCTCATTCACGAATACATGACGGACCCGGTCAGCTTTGCGGAAGACCTGAACCTGGCCAACCGCTTTACGACAATGCTGCTTGCGACCTATCAACGCTTGCGCGCTGATATTATCGTCCGACTTGGCGTGGTGCCAGAAAAATTGCCAGCAGAATTATCTTTGTTGTCTTGATGGAAAAGGCGACCTGAATACAATGAATAATAAAGACCATCTGTTTGATGTCGGCGATGAAATTGTGGTAATCACCGGAGCCGCCGGCCAGCTAGGCACCCAGTATTGCCGCGCCTTTCTTGATCGAGGTGCGAGAGTCGTTGGCTTGGACTTGAAGCCTTCAGCCGCCAGTGAGATGCTGACAAAGAACTTTCCAAAGCATTTTCATTTTCAGGCCAGCGATGTCACCCGGCGCGATTCTCTTGATGTTGCTTTGGCAAATATTGAAAAACATTTCGGTACCCCAACGGTGCTGATTAACAATGCAGCCATCGATTCGCCGCCTGATGCGCCGCTGTCCGAAAACGGGCAGTTTGAGGATTATCCCGATGACTCCTGGGATAGGGTGATGAACGTTAACGTCAAAGGCGTCTATCTCTGCTGCAAGGTCTTTGGCGCGGCAATGGCCAAGGCAAGCAAGGGTTCGATCATCAATGTATCCTCGATCTATGGCGTTGTTTCCCCTGACCAGAGCATATACGACTACAGGCGCCAGCGCGGAGAAACCTTCTACAAACCAGTGGCCTACTCGGTCTCCAAGTCGGCACTGCTCAATCTGACGCGTTATTTGGCGGTGTATTGGGCGAGGCAGAATGTGCGGGTCAATACGCTGGTGATCGCCGGCGTGTTCAACAACCAGGAGGATGCATTTCTAGCAGCCTACTGCGGCCGGATTCCTGTGGGGCGCATGGCGCGCAGGGATGAGTATGACGGTGCGGTGCTGTTCCTCGCCGGCCCGGCGTCAAGCTACATGACCGGCTCGACCCTGTCCGTGGATGGCGGTTGGACGGCGATCTGAAGAATTATCGAAATGAAATACCAATTCAAATTGAAGGAGATCGATACCAAAGGGGTAGAGATATTTGATTCTCTGGTCGCCTCGGTGTCCAGGGTTGAAGAATGTGGCGATATGGCAAAGCTTGTCTACAAATATTCGCAGTCGGCACAGGTAAAACAGTACGTCAAGCAACGCTTTACCCAGTACTTGCTGGACAATTTCCCTTTATTGAGCATGGACGAATTTGGCCTGCAAAACCAGAAACTGCTTAACATTTACTGTAACCGTGCAGTAAAAAAGCTGGATATCTCGAAGGATATCGATGTATTTTCTGAGATAGCAGGCCGGTACATAGATGAGGGGGTGACTCTGCTCCACTATGACCGGCTCTACACCCTTTTCCAGGCCGTAAGAAACAGTTTGGCTGTGGATGGGGATATCGTCGAATTGGGTGTCTATCGGGGTGGGTCCCTGAAATTCATTGCGGAAGTTCTCGGCACGCTTGGCGGGAAAAAGAAGCTGGTGGGGTTTGACACCTTCAAGGGTCATGTCGTGATTACCGATCACGATGGTCAAATTCACAAGGTGGGCATGTTCAAGAATACAGGTGGCGGTGAGGCTGTATCGGCATACATCGACGATCCGCGGGTAAGCCTGGTCGCAGGCGATGCCTCAGAAACCTTCGCCGAGTATGCCAAGGGGGCGCAGGGGGGGATCAGTCTTGCCCATATTGACATGGACGTCTATCAACCGACGGCCGACACGCTCCCCATTGCATTCGAACTGCTTGCGCCTAGAGGCATCATCCTGCTGGATGACTACGGTTTCACAAGTTGTCCCGGCGCGAAGCAAGCCACCGACGATTTTCTGAGGCAGGTTTCAGTCACCAGTTTCCACCTCTTGACCGGCCAGATGATCATCGTCAAATAATGTTGGATCAATACCGGCGCGAACTGATTCGCGACGGCACGCGCTATTTCTGGGCTTACTCCATTCTCGCCGTTGAGCCGGTTGTGCTGATTCCGCTCCTGGTCTCGCTGTTGCATCCCGAGGAGATCGGAGTACTGGGGAGCATCGAGGCATTGATCGTTGTGCTTTGCGGGTTATCGCAATTGGGCGTGAAGTTTTCCTATCTCCAGTATGTGGCCGACTATGGTCAAGAAGATCGCGGAAAAGGATTCTGGACTGCGCTTTTGATGACTTGCGTTGCGGGATTTATAGCCGGATCGCTGGCTGCACTTCTGTTGGATTCGTCACCCGTATCAGGTTTGCTCGGCATGGTTCCTGGCGTGCATTGGGCGGTTTTGGGTTCGCTGATGCTTGCGACCAACCTCCAGATGATGCTGGTGACGGATCTGCGTGCGAAGCGGACTCCTCTACCTTTTGCGGCGTCCAGCTTGGTGCGTGTGATTGCAGTGGCTTTGTTTGTTTTGAATTTCACTCTTCGAATGGAGTCGCCTATTGAGGCGATATTATTGGCTCAACTTTTGGGTCTGGGCCTATCAATTGCTGTCCTTCTGGTGTTCGGCGGGATGCCCAAACTGGCTGGTTTCGATACTAGCCTGGCGCATGGGTTTATCGGTTACGGCGCACCGATTGCACTTGGGAGTTTGGTCAAGTATGGCACCGACGCCATGTTGCCTTGGCTGTGTCTTGCACTTGTTTCCCCAGTTGCGGCTGGGGCGATGGCCTTGGCACTCAAAGCATCGTCCCTGTTCGATACCTGGTTTGGTTGGCCGTTCCTGATGGCATGGGGTGGCCGGGTTTATCATCTCGCCAAGGAAAAGACAGCAGCGACATTGTCGCGGCGTCTATTCGCTGAAATTTCGCTGGCCGTTATCGTTGCGCTGTTACTTTCATGGTTGATGAGCGGAATGTTGCTGCGGGCAACTTCTGGGGAGGAATCCCTAGTGTCGGAGGCGTTGGTTTTATTGCCTCTGGCACTGGTCGGGCGTGCTTTATTTGCGTTAAGATCACCGGCCTCGGTGGGTCAGGTCGCGGCGCGAAACATGGGCTGGCATTTTCGTTACGCGGTCGCTGGCCTGATAGCGTTTTCGGTGCTTGGAACCTTGGCTTTCATCAAGGCTGGTGTGGTTGCAGGCTGGCTGACATTCTTGTGTATTGAGGGAGTAATTCTGACCGTGATTTACCAGCGCGGACAGAAGATGCTTGAAAAATTCAGGAGAGAAGATGAGTGTTGATGTAAAACGCGCCCCTAACTGGATTAATGGTGCTGCATCTGATCCGGGTGGGAATGGCTGGCTGGACAAGTTCGATCCCCATTCAGGCAAATTGCTGATGCGGTTTGCCGATTCGTCGGTGGATGATGCAGCGGCAGCGGTGGCAGCCGCATCCGCCGCTTTCGATGGCTGGTCGGGATTGACGCCGGTGAAACGTGGCCAGATCCTCACCGAAGTCGTGGCAGCGATGAAGCGCCGCAGCGATGAGTTGGCCGACTGCATCGCCTTGGAGACCGGGAAGCCGCCTCAGGATGCGAAAGGTGAAACCGGGGCGGCCATCATGCAAGGTGAATACTTTGCCGGAGAGGGCATGCGCCTCTACGCCCGTTCGTTGACTTCCAGCACCCCAGGCAAGTATAGCCATACGGTGCGCCAACCGCGTGGCGTGGCAGCGTTGATCGTGCCGGCCAATACGCCGATCGCGAATATCGCCTGGAAAACATTTCCCGCGCTGATCTGCGGTAACACCGTTGTAATCAAGGCGGCCGAAGATGCACCGAGTATCGCTATATTATTTGCTCAACTGGCCAAGGAGGCGGGTCTGCCCGACGGCGTGCTGAACGTGGTGCAGGGGCGTGGTGATCCGGCCGGGGCGGCACTGGTCAGGGATTCCCGCGTGGCAGTGATCAGTTTTACGGGTTCCACTGGCGTGGGGCGCTGGATCGCGGAAATGGCGGGCAGACGTTTGGCGCGTGTGTCGCTGGAGTTGGGCGGGAAAAATCCATTCGTGGTTTGTGACGATGCCGATCTCGATCAGGCAGTCCATTGGGCCTCGCTGTCGGCTTTCAGCAATGCGGGACAGCGCTGTGCTGCAGGCAGCCGGATCATCGTATTCAAGAGTGTTTATACGGCGTTTCGTGACAAGCTGGTGGCTAAGGCGAAATCGCTGAAGCTTGGTGTGGCGGCCGGTTGCGATCTGGGGCCGGTGATTAACCGGCATCAGCATGAAATGATTCTGGCCGCCGTCGAGCGAGCCCGTCAGGAAAAAGGAACCGTGCTTTGCGGCGGTGGCGTGCCAACCGATCCGTCCCTGGCGGGTGGGTACTATGTCGAACCGACCCTGATTGAGGGCTTGGCACTCTCCGCCGAATTGAGTTGCAAGGAAGTGTTCGGGCCGGTGGCGACGCTGCATGTCGTGGATGATTTGCCGCAAGCTCTAGCGCTGGCCAACGCAACAGAATATGGTCTGACGGCGGCGATTCACACCCGCAGCGTGGATCGCGCGATGTGGTTTGCGCAGCGCGTTCGTGCTGGGGTGGCAAACGTGAATCTGGGTACTTTCGGCAGCGAACCGCACATGCCCTTCGGCGGGTTCAGTGCCTCGGGTAACGGGTCCCGCGAACCGGGGGTGGAGGCGCTGGATGTGTATTCGGAATTGAAGAATATCTCATTCCTGACCCGTGCCGATCTGATTTGAAGGAACTTGTGATGAAGCCCAGTGTTGTAGCTTTCATTCCGGCGCGTTCCGGGTCGAAGCGGATCCCCCACAAAAATATCCGTCCGCTTGGCGGGCATCCTGTGCTGGCTTACTCTATCCGTGCCGCCATTGACAGCGGTGTGTTCGATGCCGTGATTTGCGCGACCGACAGTCCCCTGTACGCGGAGGTGGCGCGCCATTACGGTGCCGAGGTGCCGTTTCTGCGCGCTTCCGAGATATCGGGAGACAAGTCGCCCGATATCGAGTGGGTGGAATGGATGTTGCAGAAGCTTCGTGAAGCCGGGAGAGATTTTGAGGCATTCAGCATTTTGCGACCCACCAGCCCCTTTCGGCGTGCCGACACCATACACCGGGCCTGGAGCCAGTTCATTGGTGCAGCGGGGGCGGATTCCCTGCGGGCGGTGGAAAAATGCAAGCAGCATCCCGGCAAGATGTGGGTGATCCGGCAGGGACGGATGTTGCCCTTGCTGCCGCTGACCCCGGCGGAACAGCCGTGGCATAGCAGCCAGTACGCGGCCTTGCCTGAAGTGTATGTGCAGAATGCCAGCCTGGAAATTGCCTGGTCGCGTGTGGTCAGGGACGACCATACGATTGCCGGCAGCGTGGTGCTGCCCTTCCTGACCGAAGGTGAGGAAGGCTTTGACGTTAACGAGGAGTTTGATTGGTGGAAAGCCGAGCGCCTGCTGGAACGGGATGAGGTTAAACTGCCAACGGTCGGCGTTGTGCCGTGGAAAGAATCATAGAAGGAGTTGTTTGGAAATGGGCGAGCAGATCACTTACAGTCAGTCCGAAGCTGTTCAGGAGACCACGGCAGGAACCCGGCTTTATTATTTTCCCCAGGAGGCTTTTGAACGGGCTCGTCAGGCCGGTGGTTCGCCGTTGGCGCGGACACGGCTTTTCGGGGCGCTGGCGCGCTTCAATGCCCTTTACATGGTGTCTCGCGCCGGATCCGGGCATTTGGGCAGCAGCTTCTCCAGCATGGACGTGCTGACCTGGCTGTACCTTAACGAACTGGAGTTTCCGCGTGACCGCTACTTTTCATCCAAGGGCCACGATAGTCCGGCACTGTATTCGGTGCATACCGCCCTCGGCATATTGCCCTTTGAGAAAATTCACGCCTTGCGTCGTCTCAATGGATTGCCGGGTCATCCGGATGTGGGAACGCCCGGCTGTATTGCCAACACCGGTTCGCTGGGGATGGGAATTTCCAAAGCCAAGGGTTTTGTTTATGCCGATCGCCTGAAAGGCGACCACGGGCGCCGTGTTTTCGTGATGACCGGCGATGGCGAACTTCAGGAAGGGCAGATCTGGGAATCGCTGGTTTCGGCGGCGAATGCCGGCATGCACGAGATTACCGTGGTGGTGGATCACAACAAGGTGCAGTCCGATACGCATGTGGCGCGGGTTAGCGACCTGGGCGACCTGGAGGCAAAATTCCGGGCTTTCGGCTGGGAGGCGCGGCGTTGTGATGGCAATGATCTTGCAGCGCTGGCGCAGACTTTCCTCGAACTGAAAGAAGTGACACACCGCCCCAAGGTGCTGATTGCCGATACGGTCAAAGGTTCGGGCGTGTCCTTCATGGCGCACACGGCGATGAAGCCCGAGGACGAGTTCTATCGCTACCACAGTGGTGCACCGTCACCGGACGACTACAAAAAAGCCGTTGCCGAATTGCTCGAGACGATTGGTCATGCTGCGGCGAGTGTCGGTGTAAAGCTGCCTGCACCGCTCGAAGTTGTTGTCGAGCCCTTGTCGGTTCCCGCAACCCATCAACGCCTGGTGCCGGCATATAGCGCAGCGTTGATTGCTGCTGCAGGCAGGCGGCCGGAGATTGTGGCGCTGGATGCCGATCTGATTCTGGATACCGGTTTGATTCCTTTCCGTGACAAATTTCCGGCGAGGTTCGTTGAATGCGGTATTGCCGAGCAGGATATGGTGTCGCAGGCGGCGGCCATGTCGCTATCCGGTCTGTTGCCGGTCGTTCACTCGTTTGCCTGTTTCCTGACCACCCGTCCGCATGAGCAGATTTATAACGCTTGTACCGAGGGGCGGAAAACGATCTATGTGGGCACTTTGTCGGGTCTCTTGCCGGCGGGACCCGGACATTCTCATCAGGCGGTGCGCGATATTGCTTCCATGTCGGCGATGCCCGGCATGACCTTGATCGAGCCGGCAACACCGGTGCAAGTGGCTGCAGCACTGGACTGGTGTGTAGACAAGGCGGAAGGTAGCTGCTATCTGCGCCTGGTGTCGATTCCCTGTGAGTGCCCGGATGAGATTGCTTCGCTGCCTTTGCCTGAATATGGTTGCGGACAAGTGGTGCATGAAGGCAGCGATGTGGTCGTTATCGCTTATGGGCCGGTGATGCTGCCGCAGGCTCTCAGAGCGGCGAAGCTGTTGGCCGGCGAAAGAATCGGAGTCAGGGTCATTAGCCTGCCGTGGTTGAATGCCGTGGATGCTGATTGGCTGGCAGGCGCCATCGCCAGCGTCCGGCATCTGGTTACGCTGGACAATCACTACATTGCCGGCGGACAGGGGCAACTGGTGCGTAGCACCCTGCTGGGTAAGGTGGTCCTGGATACGGTGCTTTCGCTGGGACTCACGGAAATCCCTGCTTGCGGGCGCAATGATGAGGTGCTCAAGTATCATGGTCTCGATGCCGAAAGCATCGCAACCCGAATACGATCTTGCCTCGCATGAGCGAGATGAAAGAACCTCCCTTATCCGGCCAGCCGCCTTCGGATGGCAATTTGCCTGTTGTCACCAACCGCTTTGACGGACTGATCAAGGAGGTTTTTGATCTTGTTGGCACGCAACTCAAGGCCCTGCCCGAAACGGCGGGCTCAGTGTCATCCAAGGTCGAGTCCTACGCTGCTTATGTCCAGCAACTGAAGGAAAGGCTCGAGAGCGAATCTCGGCGACTGGTGACGTCGCTGGCTGATGAGCAGGCACTGGCGCAGCAGGCGGAGCAGTTGCGCCAGGTTGAAGCGCAGCGTCTGGCTGCGTTGCATCCCTATCTGGTGGCAGGCCCGGTACCGGGAAGTCCTATCACAGGCAAGATGCCAGCGCTGGTCAAGCGTCTGCAATCGGATATGGCAACCGAACTTGAGACCTTGCGCGATGCGCGTCTGCGCTTTGAGTTGCGTCGCGCCGAACTGGTTAATCAGAAGGCGGGCATGCAAGTTCGCATCGTCTTGAATGGCGCGGCACAGATCAAGGTGCATTTTGGCAGTCGGGTGAGTCATGGAATCAAGAAGGATTGAAATCCTTCCCTCGTTCCAGCAAGCCTACGACACGCTGGCTCCCGATCTGCAGCAGCGCGTCGAGGAAGCCCTGGTGCATTTCTCGGAGCGTAGCGCCGACAATGCTCTTCGTCCCGAATTGAAAAATGGCTTCGAGAATGTCTGGAGTATCCGCATCGGCAGCCGTTACCGCGCTTTCTACAAGAAGCTGCGCGACAGCGACGGCGCCATCTTCTGCATGTTTCATATTGGCCATCACGATGATTACCGCCAGCTAAAAAAGCTCTCATCGCGCGTCACTTCCACTACCCATGTCAATATCAGCGGTAGCCCGGGTCAAAGCATTTCCGTTTCGTTGCGGACGCATGCGAATCCTTCGACAAAGACGCCTAAGCGATAAACTCCGGATAGGGGAAGGTTCCGTTAGGGGCTGTTATGGACTAAACTGCGCCCTGTGTTTAGGAGGCCGCCACCATGTCCGTCAATGTGAAACTTTCAGAATCCCTGGTTGATCAGGCGAAGCGTTATGCCATTGTCGAGCATCGTTCGTTGCCCAAGCAGATTGAGTATTGGTCAAGGATTGGCAAGATCGCTGAAGAGAACCCAGACTTACCCTTTGCTATGATTCGCGACATTCTGATTGCGGACCAGGAAGAGCCCACCGGCGAGTATCGATTCGGCTGATGCGTATTCTTGTTACCCCGACGTTTGAGCGGGCGGCCAAGAAGTTGCACCAAAAGCAGAAGGCTGATCTTGACGAAGCCGTTCGGGCGGTTGCCGGTAGCGCAGAGATTGGTGAGGTCAAAGTCGGCGACCTTGCCGGTATCCGCGTCTATAAATTCCGGATGACCAATCAGCTATGTCTGCTTTCATACCGAGTCATGGATGAGCACAGTATCAAGCTTCTGACGGTCGGCTCCCACGAAAACTTTTATCGCGACCTGAAGCGCTTGGAGTCAAGGTAGATCGCTCCACCCAGACTCCCAGTTACCAGTACGCAGATTTGGACTCAACCTGCGGTTCTTACCTGAGACTCCGGCAAAGGAACTCAAAATTGCCTAACCATCTGATCGTCAATCTGCAAGTGCGAGAATGAATCCAGCCAATCAACACTCTGAATTGCGCAATGCCTTGCTGGCATTGAAGCCGTTCTTCCAGCGCACGCTGATCTACAGCTTCTTCACCAATATTCTGGTGATGATGCCGACGATCTACATGTTGGAAGTTTATGACCGTGTGGTGAACAGCCGCAACCACATGACGCTTGCGATGCTGACGGTGTTCGTGATCGGCGTATATGTAGTGATGGAACTTCTGGAATGGGTGCGCACCGGAATCTTGCAGCAGGCGGGTCTCAAGTTCGATGCACTGATGAGCGAACGCGTTTTCAATGTGGTCTTCGAAGCCAATTTGAGGCGCATTCCCGGTGCGACCACCCAGGTGCTCGGTGACCTGCGCAGCCTGCGCGAATTCATTGCCAGTCCAGCGGTGACCGCTTTCATGGACGTTCCCCTGGCTCTGCTCTACATCATCGTGCTCTTCATGATCAACATGAAGATGGGTTTCATGTCGCTGGTCGGTGCCCTGGTGTCGGTGTGCCTGGCGTATTTCACCGAGCGCGATACGCAGCCGCCGCTGACCTCTGCCAATCGCGCGGCAATCGGTGCGCAAAACTATGCCAACAACAGTCTCCGCAATGCTCAGGTGATCGAGGCCATGGGCATGCAACGAAATATCCATACCCGCTGGATGAACCGGCAGAAAGAATTTCTCTACATGCAGGCGCTGGCTTCCGATCATGCCGGCGGTTATGCGGCATCCTCCAAATTTGTGCAAATGACCCTGTCCTCGCTACTGCTCGGTGCGGGCTGCTGGCTCACTGTTCTCGGAGAATTTGCCGGTGGTGGCGGGATGATGATCGTGGCTTCGGTGATCGGTGGGCGCGTCCTGGCGCCAATCGTGCAGTTGATCGGGATGTGGAAGCAGGTAGTGAATGCGCGCGATGCTTATGGCCGGCTGGACAAATTGTTGCAGACCGTACCACCCAAGCAGCCTGGAATGGCTTTGCCACCACCCAAAGGCATGCTAACTGTCGAGGGGGTGGTTGCCGGCGCACCGGGTTCTTCGTCGGCGATCATTCGCGGCGTCTCGTTCGTGGTGCCGCCGGGGCAGGCGGTCGCGATCGTTGGACCTTCTGCTTCCGGCAAGACCACGCTGGCGCGTTTGCTGGTCGGTGTTTGGCCCACAGCCAATGGCAAGGTCAGGCTGGATGGCGTGGATATTTTTCCCTGGAACAAGGCTGAGTTGGGCCCGCATATCGGATACTTGCCACAGGACGTGGAGCTTTTCGATGGCACGCTGGCCGAGAACATCGCACGTTTCAGCCATGTCGACATGACCAAGGTCGAAGCTGCGGCGCGCGCAGTCGGCTTGCATGAAACCATCACATCCCTGCCCCACGGCTACGATAGTGCGATTGGTGACGAAGGATGCTTCCTGTCCGGCGGGCAACGTCAGCGTGTGGGTCTGGCGCGCGCCATTTACGGCAACCCGCGTTTTCTCGTACTCGATGAACCCAACTCCAGTCTCGACGAGGCAGGCGAGCAGGCACTGGTGCAAACACTGCTGGCGCTGAAAGCCATGGGTACCACAATTATTGTGATCACCCATCGCACCAGCGTGCTCGCGGCAGTCGATCTCTTGCTGATTTTGCAGGAAGGCCAAGTCAAAGCCTATGGCCCGCGCGATGAAGTTCTTGCCGCTCTCCAGCGCGGAGTTCAGGCAGCACAGACTGCTGTGGCACCTGCCGTTGCGGTAAAACCCGCTCCCGCTGCCGGGTGAGCGCACCATTCGCCACGAATATCTCGAGGAACTGATCAAGGCCATGAAAAGACCTGCATTCTTTCAACGCAGCGAATTGTCGGCAACGCTCTGGCTGTTCCGGCGCGAATTCGCCGTCTGCGTGATTTTCACGATCGTGGTGAATATCCTCATGATGACGCCGACGCTTTACATGATGCAGGTATTCGACCGGGTGATGCTGAGCCGCAGCGAATTCACGCTGGCGGCTTTGACTCTGGTGATGCTGTTCTTCTTCTCCTCGATGGCATTTGCCGAGTGGGCGCGCTCGCGTCTTTTGGTGCGGACCGGGGTCAAACTGGATCAGCAACTCAATACACGCATCTTCAATGCGAGCTTCGAATCGCAATTGAAGCAACTCGGCCACAACCCGACACAGGCATTTTCCGACTTGACCAACCTGCGCCAATTCATGACCGGCCAGGGGTTGTTTGCCATGATGGATGCGCCGTGGACCCCAATTTACATGTTTGTTTTGTACATGTTGCACCCGTTGCTGGGGCTGCTTTCGGTTTTTTTCTCGTTGTTGCTGATCGGACTTGCCTACATCAGTCATCGTCTGACGCATGAACCGCTCGACAAGGCGATGGAGGCGAGCATGCATGTCAATACTTATGTGCATAGCAAGCTCAAAAATTCCGAAGTCATCGAATCGATGGGCATGCTCGGCGACTTGCGCCGATTGTGGCAGATTCGTCATCAGCGCTATCTCGGGGTTAATCAGAGCGCCCAGGATCTGGCTTCACGGGTTCAGGCGTTCAGCAAATTTCTTAGGTATTCGCAACAATCCCTGACCTTGGGTGCGGGCGCACTGTTGTTGATTGAAGGCGACCTGGCCAGTACCGGCACCATGATCGCTGCCAACATGCTGATGGGGCGGGCCACGGCGCCGATCGACCTGATGGTAGCCACCTGGAAATCGACTCTGGCGGCGCGCAAGGCATTCTTGCGCCTGGAGGCGTTGCTGAGCCAGCATCCGGAGCGAGATGCAGGATTGGTGCACGATATGCCGCAAGGTCAATTGCGCCTGGAAAATTTGGTTGCCACCGCCCCCGGACGTGCCCAACCGATACTCAAGGGGATCAGCGTGGATTTTCCTGCCGGGGAAGTAATCGCAATCATCGGGCCCTCCGGCTCCGGGAAATCCACCCTTGCGCGGGCGCTCGTCGGCATCTGGCCCTACGTGGAAGGGCGCGTGCTGCTCGACGGCGAGCCGATCCAGAGCTGGAACCGCGAAGAACTTGGCCCCTTCGTCGGCTATCTACCGCAGGATATCGAACTCTTCGAAGGAACGATTGCCGAGAACATCGCCCGCTTCGGTGTCATTGATCCGGAAAAGGTGATCCAGGCGGCGGGACGGGCGGGCGTGCATGACATGATCCTGCGCTTCCCGCGTGGCTATGACACTTCCATGGGCGAGGCCGGCAATTTACTTTCTGGGGGGCAGCGCCAGCGTATTGGTTTGGCGCGTGCGATGTACGGCGACCCCAGTTTGATCGTGCTCGACGAGCCCAACTCCAATCTCGACGACGTAGGTGAAATAGCCTTGGTCAAGGCCGTCCAGGATCTGAAGCAGCAGGGGAAAACTGTCTTTCTGATTACCCACCGCATGAACATCATCGGCTGCGCGGATCGCATCCTGTTGCTGATTGATGGCGTGATTCAACGCTATGGCCCGCGCCAGGAAGTCGTTGCCGGCCTGCAACCAAAACCAGCACCACCCGGTGATGGCAGTACCGCTGTCAGCTCCGCTCCGCAACCCGCTTAACATCCCCACCAGGAATACGATCATGGCGACTCAGAATCTGACAGCACCCGCCCAGCCAGGAACTGCACTGGTGCCAGCATTGGAAGGCGAACTGGTTCTGCCCACCGACACATCCCAACCGGCGCGTGTCGGTCTGTGGGTACTGGGTCTCGGTTTCGGCGGTTTTCTCCTCTGGGCTGGTTTTGCGCCGCTCGATGAGGGCGTGCCGACGCAAGGCATGGTGACGATTGATACCAAGCGCAAAACGGTGCAACACCTCACCGGCGGCATCGTCAAACAGGTGATGGTCAAAGAGGGGCAATCGGTCAAACAAGGTGACCCCCTGGTTGTTATCGACGACGCGGTGTCTCTTGCCAGTTATGAGTCGGTGCGTCAGCATTATCTGACGCTGCGCGCCATGGAAGGGCGCTTGCTGGCCGAGCAAAGTGGCCAGGGCAAAATCACATTCCATCCGGATTTGTTGCAGGCGGAAAGCGATGCCTATATTCGCCAGACCATCAACAATCAGATTCAGTTATTTCAGTCGAGGCGCATGGCCTTGAAGGCCGACCAGGATGCCATTCTGGAGTCGATCCAGGGACAGGAAGCTTCGATCCTTGGCGCCGAGGGCGTATTGAAGGCGCGCACCAGTCAGCTTGAATACATCCAGGAAGAACTCAAGGGTGTGCGCGATCTGGTCAGGGAGGGCTACGCACCGCGCAACAAGCAATTGGAACTCGAACGTGCGGCGGCAGAATCGATGGGCTCCATTGCCGACCTGCAGGGCAATATTCAGCGCGGACGGCGCAGCATCGCCGAAATGAAACTGCGCGCGATTCAACGTAACCAGGAATATCGCAAGGAGGTCGATAGCCAACTTTCCGACGTACGGCGTGAGGTGCAGGCTGACGCCGAGAAATACAAGGCGGCGACGCAGGAGTTGGGGCGTACCGTGATCCGGGCACCTTCTGAAGGCCAGGTACTGGGTCTTGCGGTCCAGACGGTGGGCGCAGTGGTGGGACCCGGACAAAAGCTCATGGATATCGTACCGAAGAACGAGGCCTTGCTGCTTGAGGCCAGGATACCGCCGCATCTGATCGATAAAGTGCATGCCGGACTGGAGGTTGATGTGCGCTTTTCGTCCTTCGCTCATTCGCCCGCACTGGTGGTGATTGGCAAGCTCGAATCGGTTTCCTCCGATCTGATCAGCGAACCGAATGGCGTGGTCTACTACCTGGCGCGTATTTTGATTACAACTGAAGGCATGAAGGAACTCGGCAACCGGCAAATGCAGGCTGGCATGCCGGCCGAGGTGGTAATCAAGACGGGGGAGCGCACGGTTCTGACGTATCTGTTGCATCCACTGATCAAGCGCATGGCGGCTTCGATGAAAGAGGAGTGAGTCCATGATGCACTGGAATAGACATTCGCGGTGCTTCGCCAGCGCAACCGCACTGGCGCTGATGCTGACATCACCAACCTACGCCTTGAATCTGGCGCAAAGCTATCAATTGGCGCTGCGGCAGGATGCCACCTATCAGGCTTCACGTGCCGAAGCAGCAGCCAACCGCGAAGCTGTGCCGATGGCTTTTGCGCAACTGCTGCCGAATCTTTCGGGCAATCTGTCGCGCAACATGAACGATGCCAACAGCACCGTTCCCGGTTTCTTGGGAACGGTGGTCAGCAACAGCTATGACTACATGAGTTCCAGTTACACCCTTGTCCTGCGCCAGCCGCTCTATCGCAAGTACACTTTTGCCCAGTATCAGCAGGCGCAATCGCAGGTGGTCAGTGCCGAAGCCGCTTTGGACAAAAGCCTGCAGGACTTGCTGGTCCGCTTGAGTGGTTCGTACTTCGAGGCTTTGATGGCGCAGGATCAACTGGCGCTGGTGCTGGCGCAGAAGGAAGCGTATGGCGCCCAGTTGCAGGGAGCAAAGCGCATGTTTGCTTCAGGGCAGGGAACGCGCACCGACATCGACGATGCGCAGGCACGTCATGACATGGTTTTGGCGCAGGAACTCGAAGCACGTCAAAACGTCGGCTATACCCGGCGGCAGTTGCAGGTGATCATCAACCAGCCGGTGGAGAACCTGGCGCTGCTGAATCCGGCTCGGATGGAACTGGTTGCGCCGATGCCGGCTGATCCGGAAGAATGGATCTCGCGTGGAGAAGAAATCAATGCCGACTTGCGTGCGATGCGCGCCAATATCGAATCATCCCGGCAGGAAGTCGAGAAGGCCAAGGCTGGTCATATGCCGACAGTGGATCTGGTCGCGCAGCGCAGCCGCAACAACAGTGCCAATGACACCACCATACACCAACTCTACCTGACGACCACGGTCGGCGTGCAGGTCAATATTCCGATTTTTGCTGGTGGCTATAGCAATGCCAGTGTGCGTCAGGCACTCGCCAATCTCGACAAGTACCAGCAGCAATACGAGGCCAAGCGGCGCGAGATCGATATGCAGATCCGCAAGGAGTTCCAGAACGTTGCCGAAGGCGTGTTCAAGGTCAAGGCGCTCGAACAGGCAGAGCGATCCTCGGATCAGGCAGTGTTCTCGAATCAAAAAGGCTATCAGGCCGGCACCCGAACTCAGATCGACATCCTCAACGCCCAGCAGCAGCGCATGAATGTGCGGCGCGATCTGGCCCAGGCCCGCTATCTGTATCTGATGGCCCGCGTGCGTTTACAGGGATTGGCAGGTTCTTTGAACGAAGCGGAAATCAACCGAATCAACGGCTGGCTGTCGGAATCCGGTGAATCAGGCCTGGTTGCTCTTCACCCTGGATGATTTTGTTTCGATGCTTACCGGGCTTGTTGCACGTGCGGCATCGCACATGCGGGCGATGACCTCGTCTATGTCCATCTTGGGTTGCCAACCCAATTCCTGCTTCGCCCGGGTCGGGTCTGCCCGACTACAAAGGATGTCGGCAGGCCGGAACAGGCTTCTGTCTGTGATGACGTACTCTTGCCAGTCCAATGAGAAATTTTCGAAAACCTTGCTGATGAAATATTCGAGCGATTCAGTGCGGCCAGTCGCAATGACGTAGTCATCAGCCTTGTCAACGCAAAGCATGCGCCACATGGCTTCGGCATAATCAGGCGCCCAGCCCCAGTCACGTTGGATATGGATGTTGCCTAACTTCAATTTCTGCACTTTGCCTGAGGCGATCTGACTGGCGGCGGAGACAATCTTCTGTGTCACAAAGCGGCTTTGCCGCAACGGCGATTCGTGGTTGAAGAGGATGCCGGTGCAGGCGAAGAGATTGTAGGCTTCCCGATAATTGCGTACGAGCCAATGCGCTGAGGCCTTGGCAACAGCGTAAGGGCTGCGGGGGTGGAAGGGCGTTTCCTCAGTAGCAGGACTTGGCGTATCCCCATAACACTCGCTCGATCCAGCACTGTAAAAACGAATTGATCGACCCACGGTACGAATGGCTTCGAGCAGGTTCAAGGTACCACCTGCGATACTTTCCATGGTCTCCAGTGGCTGATCAAAAGATAGGCCGACGGAACTCTGACCGGACAGATTGTAGATTTCATCGGGCTGGTGACGCTCGAGCGTACTCAGAACGCTGCGAAAGTCGTTGACCGCCATTGACACGGTGTCGATCTGATCGCGGATGCCGAGGCGCTCCAAAGTGGAAAATGAGGCCACCATGGCATCGCGCGAAGTGCCGATGACTTCGTATCCTTGTTCGAGCAACAGTCGTGCCAAGTAGCAGCCATCCTGGCCGCTGACACCGCAAATCAATGCTTTCATTCTTTTTCCAATTATGAAAATGAACTAGGTGTGATTTTAACCCGACTGATACCCTAGAATCAAAGGCGGGCACTAGCACCCCAGAAACAAAGGCGGGCACTAGAAAAGCTCGGGGCTGATCACCGCCTTGAGCACAGCCTGCGATTCGCCCTCGCGATTGCGACTGGAGAACCACCACAGTGCCCCCTTCTTGAAGGACCAGTCGTCTTCCCGGCCGGAGAGCAGCAGGGCGGCTAGTTGCCCCAGCGTCGGTTGGTGACCGATCAGCAATACGCCGCCATCGCGTGAGCCTTTGCCATTGGGCCAGTTGGCGGCGTCGAGCAGATCTTCCGCCGTGGCGGAAGTACCGAGCCGTGCCTCGATGTCGAACGGCAACGCCAGGGTGTGCGCAGTCTGCTGGCAGCGCACGGCCGGACTGACCAGAATCTGCAGTGGCTTCTGATAATGCTGCCGCAGCCAGCCGGCAATGTGGCGCGCCTGCTTCTCGCCGCGCGCGGTCAGGCGACGTTCTTGGTCGGGGCGGCCTACGTCGCCATCGACT
The DNA here is from genome assembly GCA_041674465.1 of Sterolibacterium sp. Lineage (GTDB taxonomy): Bacteria > Pseudomonadota > Gammaproteobacteria > Burkholderiales > Rhodocyclaceae > JACRAR01. The sequence continues at coordinate 587 of JBAYVV010000018.1, read as the reverse complement.
GCTTCGGCATGACGCCAGAGTAATAATTCCATTGTCGTATCCTGGATCAGGACGGTTCCATCCCGGCTGGAATGGCCTCCAAATATAATTTGTTACGATATTAAGATGGATCGACTGAAAGTAGTCCCGATTATAGGTGATATGCTATTCGCTGAATCCATTGATCTTTTTCGTTCTGTTCGATGCCCAATAGTTTGACAAGAAATGCCGTTGCGGTCCATGCGCTGTGTGCGTATGTTATCAGCATTATGTGGGTGTGCTGGGCCGCTGACGCGACTGCGGCCGATCCCTTCGACACATTGGGACTTGCTGCGGCTGGCCCTGCAGACAGCCAAAACCGTCCGCTGCGGCTGCCCTGCCAGAAAGTTCCGATTGTCAGCGCGCTGACGCTGACCGATGTCGTTGAGCAGGCGCTCTGCAACAATCCGCAAACACGACTGGCCTGGATCAATGCACGCGCCCAGGCCGCCCAGGTCGGCATTGCGCAGAGCGCCTTTCTGCCCAGCCTGACAGCCAATGTATCGCACAGCCGCAACGACACTTCTTCGCCGCAGCCCAGCTATAGCCAGACCTCGGGCAGCCTTTCA